>NZ_DAXS01000084.1 GCF_002506515.1 Caldivirga sp. UBA161 | reverse complement strand
TGAGGCATTCCAGGAACAGTACCCACTAAGTTGCCTGGAGTATAAGGATTCCAGATCGGTACTCCAGGAGAAATAATAACAGTACTTGGAATTGCCTCTATTATTGTTATTGAGGGAGTTGATGAAGCGTAAGCTACATTAGTTAATTATAGCTGCTGCAGCTATTGCCGATATTACCATTACTAGTATTGGCACGCTTAACTTCCTAAGATTTCTTAAACCCTCCATTGGGATCTTAGACATCATAAGGGGGTGATAATATAGCCCATTTTTACGCTTTATTCCAATGATAAGATGTGATTTCAGTGATTTTAAATTAAAAACCTTATAATGCTTGGCGTTTCTTAGTAAATTATAGAGGATAGTCTTAAGTACAATTTAGCTTATGTCAATGGCTTAATCCCAAGATATAGATGAACCATGATAAAGAGCCCCTACTATAATAAATCTACAGATGAAAACTACTCACGGCAAAATTGCTTTGAGTATTTTTACCTGAATAATTGTTTAAGCATTCAATACCGTATTCTTCAAGATTAGACTTAAGTGCATTATTTAAGTGTTTTACGCTAAGTATGTTTAGTTGGTTTAAGATCATTCAATGGAAATTCTTTAAAAGCCAAAAATTAATTACTAGCTATATGGATAGCTTAAGGCTTGAGGTTAAGATTAGGTCTGTTCCCAAGGATCCTAGGAATATGGTTATTTTAGCCTGCCCAGAGCCCAGTCTAGCCTCCGTGGTTGCCACTGAGTACCTTATAGATACTTTAAAGATGGCTGAGATAGGTGCTATTAGGATTAGGGGAATTGAACCAGCCGTCACAGTCATAGATGGCGTCGCCAAGTTACCGTATAGGTTATTTTACTCCCAGGAGAATGGACTCATAGTGGTTAGGCAGCATATTCCAATTCCAATACCAATATATAGGGAGTTTATAGATAAGGTCATATCGTGGGCTGAGGAGAATGGGGTAAGTAAGGCTATCTGCCTATCCACGATGCCATCATTAGGCCCCGGCGAAAGTGAGAACGTATACTTCGTCACTGATGAGTTAACCGTAGGTAGTCTAATGAATGCAGGTTTCATTCCACTTAAGGAAACTGTTGTAGTTGGTGTTGAGGCGGAATTCCTTGATGCAGTGCTATCTAGAGGAACCATGAGCGGTGTACTGCTTTTAGCGGAGTCAAGATTATTAACATCGATAAGTAATTTAGTTAAGAGCGGTAAATTAGCCTCGTATAGGGACGTCACCTATATTCTTAATCAAACGATAGGCAAGTTTGGACCTGATGTAGCTGCAGCTGTGAAGTTAATTAAAGCTATTTCAAAGCTAATAAACACAGAGATTAAGACTGATAAGCTTGAGGAGCATGCATCCAAGTACTCATTCCTGGTGGAGAAGAGTATTGAGGAGTGGGCTAGGAGCCTAACCGCGGAGGAGGGCAAGGGTACTGCACCCCTTGTACTATGAGTAAATCACATTGAATCAAAGTCAACCATCTCAAAACTACTCCTCCTAATTACATCCAGAGTACCCAGGAAGGTTAAGTCGGTTAAGTAAACTTCAATACTATCCTGTATCCTCCATGGTTCAACATACCTAAGTATGGTTCTAGGGGCTTCAAACACTGTTGTTAATGTTGATGCTACATCAACACCAATGGTTAAGTGATTGGCAGTTGGTAAAACTATAATGCTTAACTCCCCACCCTCAAACTCCCTACCATATAACCTCTTACCGAACTCACCCTTATTAACCCTAATCTTCAGTATTGCAGGCCTCTTCGTTACGAAGCCATGCTCATCCTGAATAACCACAGCCGGGTGGGTGTGGCCCATTACTAAGACATCAGCCTCCTCGAAATCCTCAATGTTGGGCTTTGAATTACCGTGTAGTAGTAATGCATTCTTTCCATTTACATTAGCCATAAAGCCTCTTGAATCATGAAACTTAACATTACTTAACCCAACCCTATCAATAATCTGCTCTAACCCACCATCATGATTACCAGCCACTAATACAACCTCCTCGAAGTTTTTTGACAAGCTCTCTATGAATAACTTAACCTCATTAATTGATTCAACTGGGTAAGGTAGCTCATGCTTAACATCACCGAGAATAATGATTCTGCTAGCCCCCTCCTCCTCAGCCCAGGAAATAATATTATTCACTATCCTACCTGTTTGAATAGGCACCCTAACTCCCCTTCCCTGAAGCTCGAATTCCATGCCTACGTGGGTGTCTGCCAGTATTAGCCATTTATCACCATTAATAATAGCGCTAATGCCCCTCTTATCCACAGGTCTAACCTACATGCGCTGGTTTAATTTACCTTTCCCGTTTAATCCCTTCACTCAATCCACTTACTATTATGGATCTTATCCAGTAGGTACTCATGCAGGAACTTTAATCCATGCGTTGACAATGCCTCAATCTCAACCTTCTTCCTGGTTCTTAGGAATAAGTCCAGCTCCCGCCTCCACTCGTGGCTCTGGAACCATGGGTACTTCTTAAGCTCCTGAGCCCTCTTAATGTCCCTATCAGTGGCCTTTATTACGTAATTATCACTAATCTTATACTTACTTATGTCACTGGCAGTTACTCCAATGAATTTAGCGTCAGGGGTCGCTAACCTCTCATTCTCATAACTCAACTTTATTGAACCACTCCTGTACACGCTGTAAATATACCATCCATATGGGTCCCCATCAGTGAAGACGTAAACCGGTAAGCCATAATCCTCACTAAGCCTCCTAACAAACCTCCTAGTAGCCCTATCAGGCATGCCCTTGGCAGTAACCAGTAGGCACTTCTCACTATTCCAGAAGCCCTCCCTATTAAGCCTCTGGAATATTGCATCCTTCTCAACCACTAAAACATACTTAGCATCCAATCTAACAATATCTAATTCATCCGGGTTAGGGGGTAGGCTTAGGGCTGTGTCACCCATCTTTGTGGCATCTATCTCAAAGCCCTTTGACCTAACCACAATGGGTCCAACAACCTTACCCTTAACGTCAGCGGACACACCCATCTCCTCCCTAAGTACACCTGTGGCAACTTCAATATCCTCTATCACTGCATTGGACTCTGACTGCTCATCCCACGTATTCTCCCTAAATGACTTATTTAACTTAGGTTCATTAAGTTCCATTGTGTGCTTACCATTATAGTAAAGGTCCCTTATAGTTGGGTAAACGTTCTCCTTAATTGATTGAATAATAAGCTTAAGCATTAGCGTAGTCTGCATGAAGCGCTTAGCCTCATTTAAATCCAGGAACCTCCTCTCAATTGCCTTAGGCCCCAGTATAAGTATTTTCTTCCTCTCATCCCATATTATATTAGTTAAAGTCCTAGCTGGTATACGCATCACCGGTTCCTCACCCTTATTAATGTAGTCAACTATGGACCTACCCCAATCCTCAAGAATCTTAAGCGCCTCACCCCTATCCTTAACCATACTCACTCCCCATATGCACTGTTATTAAACCCATCGCTAAGTATTAGTAGGCATAAGGCTTAAAATTAAGGGGGAAGAAAGTGAGTGTAATGGCATTATACACACCGTGGAGAATGGATTACATAACCGGGGCTATTGATAATAAGGAGTCAGGATGCTTCATGTGCAGGGCGGTTAACAGTAATGATGAGTTAGTTGTCTATAGGGGTAATTACTGCATAGTAATAATGAACAAGTACCCTTACAATAGGGGTCACTTACTCATAGCCCCAAAGAGGCATGTACCGGGTATAGTGGATTTAACAGATGAAGAGTTAATGGAGTGCGCAATGCTGATTAAGGCATCCATCTGCGCGTTAAGTGAATTACTTAAACCAGTGGACTTCAATATTGGTGTTAATGTGGGTAGAATCGCTGGTGCTGGTTATGAGGAGCATGTTCACTTCCATATTGTACCCAGGTGGAGTGGTGACGTAAATAGTATTCCCATTAAGTATACTCTTGATGCAGTTATTAATGACATTAAAGGATTAATACCGGAGCTAAGTAAATTAATGAGGAGGTGCATGAGTAATGATGGTGGCAGCTCAAAGGTTCATACCAATAAGGGTTAATGTTGGCCCAGTTACAATGGGTACCGGCATTAACCTAGATGAATTCCTAAAACGTGTAAATACAGCCATTAATGAAATCGGTAAGGAATTAACCACAAAGGGAAATGTTAAGGCAATGGGCTTCACTATTACTCAAATCACAGTAAGCAACATTGATGGACTCCTAATAGTAGGCTGGGCTTACCTAACCGATGATCCACAGACTTAAGGGAATCACTCGCCCCATTTCCCCTTTCCCCACATTCCATCGGTTCATTTACAATACCCACCACTGGCTTAGTGGATTAGCTAATTCCTAATTTAAAGGTGTGCTTAAAATCCTTTAGTGTGGAGATGTGTTAGTTTTTAATTTAAGGGATGTGGCTTTTCTTAATGCTCACCGTAGGGTTACATTGAGGGTGTTAAAAGCCCAATTAGAATCAGCATGCGAACTATACAATACCCTACGGTGGGCTGATATTTACCTCCACCAGAGGGATGGGGATTGACGTGAATAGAATTAAGGCAATTAGCCTTAAAATTGAGGAGGCAGAATGAGAACTTTAGGATGCTATATACCTTAACCCCATAAATTTAAAAAAATCCTCAAGTGCTAAATACTGTGGCGCTGGTAATTAACCTAGGAAGTGATTGGTGGATCAGCCTCTATGAGTTTACTAGAATTCTCCACTCTGAACTCGGTGACTCATTACTCATGGTTATTGGGTCACAGGATGGAGAACCCATACTCAATGACACGAATACTCTAGTAATTGTCCGTAGCATTAATGATAATATTAAATTAAGCGTTGCTAAAGCAGCATTAGAAGTGAATGATAAGTTCAAGAGCGTAATAAGCTATATGGTAATAACAGAGGGGGATAAGGAAACCATAAATAAATTCATTCATACACCTATTGAGGATTGGTCGGATTATGAAAGTGCATTAAGTGAATTTAAACAGTTGCTTACAGAGAGTCTAGGTAATAGGCTTATTTCAATGATTGCATTACCTAAGGGAATCTTTATTAATGAAAGCAATGTACTCATCATAGTTAATAAGATTGATGATGATGTAAGGCTTAAGGTTGCTAAAGCAGCATTAGAAGTGAATGATAGGTTCAAGAGCACAGTAAGTTACATGATAGTAGAGGAGGGTGATAGTGACGTCATACTTAAGTTTAGGGAAGTCTGATAAGTTAATTAAGGAAGCGCAATTGGATTTAGAAGTAGGTAACTTAAATAAGTGCGTATCTGCAAGCTATTTCTCAGCAAGAAGAGCCGTGGAGAAGCTTCTGGAGAGGATGCATACGAATGTACCTAGGAGGGATGATAAGTTGGCTAATGCGCTTAAGCACTTGGGCTACATTGAAGAGGCAGTATTAATGCTCTACTTATATGAGATGAGGAAGAAAGCGGATTATACTGATTATGAAGTAACAATTGAGGAAGCACGTAAAGCCCTGGAGATAGCCGCAAGAATAAGGAAGTTGGTTGTTTTAATTATGAAGCAGTAAGCATAAATGCTCCATATTTTATATAGAATTCATTGAGTAAATAAATATAGAATCATTAATGCGCCTCAAAGGATTTAGTTATGTTAACCTTATCCACTAAGGTGTAGGGTACGGTTGATGGTACATGCATGTCCCACCAGAAGACTTGAGCCAACTTACTTGTGGAGTCTATGTAGTTATTAAGTAGTGTATTGAACCTGTCACTAATCCTAACACCCTTAAGGACGTACTTAGGTTCCCCATTCTTAACCAGTAGAACAACATCACGGCACACTGTTGAGAATATCCCCTCCCTAATGTTCTGGAACCTGGTGTACCAATTGTTCTGAATGAAGACGCCGTCACCCAATTCATTAAACATTGATTGGGGATCATCCTTAAGTGAACCAGGCCCTATGTATAGGTGCCTTATTGATGGCGTTAACCAACCATGTGCAGCATTACCCGTTGATTTAACACCAAGTTTATTAGCTGTCCTATTATTGGTTATGAAAGATGATAATACCCCATTTTTAACTAGGGTTACGTTACTTGTTTGATTACCCTCAAGATCCACAGGCTCTGAGCCAACCCTTGATGAGTCTGCGGATGAGTCAATTAACGTTAATGATTCTGAAGCAACCTTATTACCAACATCCTTTACACTTAATGGAGATAGGTTACGTAATACATTATAAGCATTCATCCAACTATTGGATATTACACCATATAAGTGCCCTGCAACAAGTGGGCCCATAATAATCCTGAACCTACCCTCAATGCTTGTCTTAGGTAATTTACTGGCTAGCGATAACATGAAGCCAACCCTTGAACCAATGCCCTTAGCATCAATATCACTAAGCCTCCTTCCAGTTAAAGCATCCATTGATGATAACTCCGGGTCATTGTGAAAAGCCCTTATGGCCAAGTTAAAGTAAGTCCCTTTCCAACCTAGGTTTAACCCAGTGTGATCACTATAATATGATTCACCCACACCGTAGGTGAAGGTTCCTGCATTCCTTACGGAACCCTCTGAGAGGCTTGCATCAACAGCTTCCTTAACCATATCAATCACCTTCTCCTCAGCATTCTCAACACTTGGATCATAGGAGTCCCAGGTTGATGCTGAACCCTGGTGTGTAACTGGTACATATTCAGGGTCCTCACTTAATCTACCTATGATTGATGCTGCCTCATTGAGCTTGGCCTTAATCGAGTCCTCGCTTAAGTTGGAGGTGTGGAATGTGTAAATTCTCTTATCCTTAGTTAGATAGACTGAGGCCCATTCATCAATCCAATAATTGAAGACTGAGGCCTCATTATTAGCAATCCTCAGCATTCTCCATTTACTCACCCTAACCACTGCAATGGCTTCATTAAACCCCATCTTCAAGGCTAATTTAACTATAGCCTCAGCGTCCATTAGTTAGGTGTTGTAACCCCATTTTAAAGTATAGTACTCTTAAACCATTGGTTACGCATTCTTAAGTTACCCTCATCCCTTATTTAAAAGTTCATTAATTGCCTTCTCAACATCACGTATATCAACCTTACCCCTGTAATCCCTCATTATAATTGATATTAACTTACCCTTATCCTTAACGCCATTATTAATAAGTGACTTAACTATTGATTCAACTTCATTATACTGCATTCTCCATAAGCCCTCCTCATTAATCACATCCTCAATACCCCTTCCCCCACCCTCCTCCACGTACTTTTGAATAGCATCCTGAATAGCCTCCCTAGTCACCTTACCGTTTACGTATAGTTCAAGAAGCTTATCAATAACTTGAAATAGGTTAAGTTGGCTAACATCCTTACCCATGCCTCCAATCATGTTTACGAAGATTGATGCTACGAGAGTTGGATTAACCTTGCCCTCATACTTCCTAATTAACTCCTCGGCCTCAATGGAGTACTCTGATGATGCCAATTGCCTAGCCAACTCCCTACTCATACCCATTGAGGTGTAGCGTTCAATCTGCTTATCAATAGGTTCAGGAACATACTTATCAGCCTTAGCCAGAAGCTCAAAGGTTATCCTAATGGGCCTAAGGTCAGTTTCAGGATACATCCTAGCTGCACCTGGCCTAGGCCTCATGAAGTATGTTGTACCATCCTCCCTGGCAGCCCTAGTCTCCTCAGGTACACCATCGAAGGCTTCCTTAATCCTATCCACAATAACCCTGGCAGCCTCCTGTAGTTCATTACCTGGTGGGCCCATTAGGAGTATGAATGAGTCAACCCCAAGCCTACTGGCCACTGCAGCCGCCTCCTCCTTACTTATACCATATCCGGGTAATTCATCACTATGTATTAACCCACCTAACCTAGTCCAGGCCCTAACCCTATCAGCCAACTCACTACCAAACCTCCTTCCAGGTTGGAGTTCAAAGCCCAATATATTCCTTAACCCAGGGGCCTTAAGTGCAGCTACCATGCCTCCCTCATTAATTACCCTCTTAACGATGCTTGACTTGGTTGATGAGAATGCGCCCGTTACATCAATGAGGTCAGGTGTGTAGGATTCCTTTGATAAGCCTCTATTGATTAATTCATCCTTAATCTTAAGTAGGTTAACTTGCCTAAGCGCCTCATACTCAATGACCTTGGGTATTAGTGATAATTCTGGTACACCCTTAACCTCTGTTTTAGCTCCATTCACAATGGATATGTTTAAGTCCTGCCTAATGGCTCCAAGCCCCCTCTTAGTGCGCCTAGTGTTCATGACTGTCCTACCTATTAACCATGCAACCTCCATTATTGAGCTTGGTGGGTACTCCATGGGTCCTGTGGAAACTTCAATTAGGGGTATACCTAACCTATCAAGCCTATACACAACTACATCACCCTTATCCTCAATCCTCCTGGCTGCATCCTCCTCAAGGGATATTGTCCATATTGGCACCTTATAGTTCAGGAATTCGGCTAAACCATCATGAGCTATAACCATTGTCCTCTGGAAGCCTGATACATTGGAACCATCAATAACGACCTTCCTCATGACGTAAACTTCATCAAACACCTTAGCATTGAACGCCTTTGAAACGGCTAGGGCTAGGAGTAGGGATTCCTCATCAGGTTCATGAGGTGGTTCCTCATCTAACTCCACAAGGCAGGTGACGTCATTAAAACCCTCATACATCATGGTCTTCATCTTTCTGAACTCCCATAAAGCAGCCGGATCAATGGAACTTAACTCACTCATTGCTGGCCTAAGCCTCCTAATAATTCTGAAGTCTGGTTCAGTATTCTTTAATTCAGGCTTACAATGGCAGAATAGCTTCCTCCCAGTATCCAACTGAATATGTATCTCCAAACCCACCTTAAGCCCAAGCGCCCTATAATCAAGCTTAACCACAGGAAGTAGTTAATTAAGTATTTTTAACCTTCACCACAAAGTTAACTTGGCACTTAATCTTATATTTATGGGAATAACGCATCATGCGTACTGCATGGTAGCCATAAAAACTTTATTATAATGTAATATTTAAAAACCAAACACTATCAGTTTTATCTGATGCAGAATCCAAGCGATACAATAGTGGAGGTTAAGGGGTTATGGAAGTCATTCAACGGTGTAGTAGTTAATGAGGATATTAATATTCATGTTAATGAGGGTGAAATAACATCAATACTAGGCCCAAATGGGGCAGGTAAAACCACACTGCTTAGGCAAATTTACGGTGAATTAATGCCCAATAAGGGTAAGGTCTTAATAGTTGGCGTGAATCCAAGTAAGGCTAAGGATAGTGGTGTAATGAGTGTTGTTCCCCAGGAGGCTACACCATTTCAATTACTTAAGGTTACTGAGCATGTTGAAATGCTGGTTAGGCTTAGGGGTGTGCCTAAGGGTATGGTTAAGGATTGCGTTAAGGAGGCGATTGATTTAGTTGGGCTTAGGGATTATAGGAATAAACTTATTGATGAGTTATCAGGGGGAATGAAGAGGCTAGTCCTAGTGGCCTCAGCAATAGCATGTGGGCCAAGGTTAATAATCCTAGATGAACCCACAGTCGGTATTGATGCTCAGAATAGGAGGAGTATTTGGGAAGCCATTAGGAGTGCTAGGGATAATGGATCATCAATGATATTAACCACGCATTATATTCATGAGGCTGAGGAGCTTAGCGATAGAGTATACTTAATGAATAGGAGGATACTTATGGAGGGTTCACCAAGTGAATTAAGGCGGAAGCTACCGTGGGTTGAGGTTAGGAGCGATGATGGTGATAAGCCAATTAGGGTTCCCTGGGATGACGCAATTAACGTGATTAATGATTTAATTAAGAGGAGGATTAGGTTTGAGGTTAAGGAACCATCCCTTGAGGATGTCTTCATTGAAGTATTCGGTGGTGGTCATGAGGCTGAGTAAAACCTATACTGTGGCTAAGTACATTATACTTAGCAGTAGGAATTGGATTTACGCAGTATTAGCCTTTACACTAATGTTCCCAATCCTATGGCTTACATTACTTAAAATTGTGGGTAATCCCCAGTACATGAGTTACTTCGTAGTTGGTACCGTAGTTAACACGAGTTTCCTCATACCATTCCTAGGCACGTCCCAGGACTTAGCATACCTTAGGCGGGGATCAGCAGTATATACTCTCCTATTCTCCAATGGTGCAGGCCACTGGGATATTGCACTTGGTTATATTACTCAATTAATTACACTTAACTTACCATCAATAGCCTCACTCCTAATCTTATCAGTATTAGTAATAGGTGTATCCTATGGTGTAGTACAGATATTAGCTACTATAGCAACAGCAGTATTCATATCGCTTTCCTCAGCTTTACTAGGATATGCGTTAGCCATGGGGATTAAGAATTATAGGATTGTAAATCAGTTAGCTCAAATAATTCCATGGCCACTACTCCTACTAGCCCCAGTCTACTACCCAATCACCATACTTCCCCCAGCGTTAAGGTACGTTAGCCTAGCCTTACCCACAACTTACATGGCTCTTGCAATTAATGGTTCACTAAGCCTTAATCAAGTTGAATTAATTAAGGGGTTACTGGGGCTTCTGGTTTATTCCTCAGCGTCAATCTTAATAGCCAGGTATGCGGTAATTAGGGGTGAGGTGAATGGTTGAGTTTAAAAGTGAACTCACCGGAGGACTTGGTGAAGATTGGGAGGGCCTTAGCAAACCCCCTGAGGGTGCGGATGCTGTTAATGCTGGTGAAGAAGCCAACCTTCATACAGGATGTTGCCCAAAACCTACACATACCCTACGCCCTAGCCCACATGCATTTGAAAATACTGGAGGAGTCAGGCTTAATAGAGGGCTCCTACGTGGTGGAGGAGGAGCCGAGGCCCCATTTAAGGAAGGTATACAGGGTGAGGGACTTCAGATTAGTAATAGACAAGCAGCTACTAGAGCAATTGGCGGATTCATCCAAGTGAGAATGCCCTATGCATCAATAGTGGTAATGCTCATTTCAGGCCTAGTGATAGGCGCAGGGGTTCCAGTGGCCTTATTCTACATGGCTTTTAAAGTTGGTTCATGGCCATTCCTCCTAGCTGCAACAATACTAGGCGCCTTAGCCATATTCTGGGGGGCTATAATAGCAATAGTTGCCTTCGTCCCAATACTGGACAGTATTGATAACCAAGTGAAGGTTATTAATGATCAGTTAAACACCTATAGGGCATTCATTAGGAGCCTACTGGAGGAGCTTGATGATGTTAATGCAGTACTTAGGGAGATTAGGGATGATTTAAAGAAGGTGAGTGAACCATGAGTGAGCTTAAGTATGCTAATGCCAGTGATGAGGAGGTCATGGAGAAGATTAGGGAGAGGGTTAAAGAAATGAAGCAGCTCCTCGGCGAAATAAGGGACATGCTAAAGGTGAGGTAATGGCCGAGAAATTCGACAAATACTACAGCTACTTCAGTAGCATGCCTAGAAGCGTTAGAATGAAGCCTAGGTCAATAAACTTAGGATTACTGAAGATTAACCTGGGTGGTGGATCATTAGTGGAGTTACGAAGCAGGGATAGAGGCATGAACTTGAGTAATACTACTGGCGTTATGGAAAGCGAGCATGTTGATTTAGTTAACCCACCGGAAAGCATTAAGGTTATTAAAGGTAAATTCGTTAAGGTTCAAAACGGCGACTTAGAGGCAATTGAAGGTGAGGAGGTCATCCTATATAATGTTGATGTGGTTAAGGTCATTGGGAAGAGGGTTAAGATAATGAACAGTGACGTTGATCATATTGAGGCCGAGGATGCAACATTAATCAACACTGATGCTAGAGAGGTTATAGTGGCGCGTGGTGAATTCATAAACTGTGATGTAGATGCTCTTGAATACAAGGAATCATATACAGCCATAAACACTGAAGTGGGGAATTTGAAGAAGGCTTAAGGTGAATTAATGAGCAGTAGAGATGAGATTAATACACTAATTCGAAGAGCCAAGGGCTTCCCAGCCACAGCCAAGTATCAGTTTAACAATGGTATTTATGATTTAGCTGTTTTTAACCTAGAGCAATCTCTGCAACTCTTCTTGAAGGCGAAGATCTTAGAACATGGTGCTCAATACCCCCGCACCCACAGCATTAGGTACTTACTGAAATTCCTCCATGACGTAGCTCACGACTATGAGAAGCCAATAATCAGTGGCATTCTTAGTAAGTACCTCTTCGAGTTAGGCGTCCTTGAAGATGCATACGTAAATGCCCGTTATGTTCCCAGAGAGTATACTAAGGAAGAAGCTGAGGTTCTCATTAAGGTTGTGGAGGAGGTGATGAATAGTGTATGATTATTTAATTAACGAAGCAAAGAAAAGGCAAGAAATCTTCAAGAACTTGGATAAATACTTAAGGATCATTAAGGACACTATTAAGGAATTGGATCAGGATGCTGAGGTTTATTTGTTTGGATCAGTGGCTGAGGGGACATACACCTTATCCAGTGATGTAGACGTACTAATAATCACGAGGCAAAATCCGGGCATAATTCTTAAGAGGCTTTGGGAGGTAGGTATTAGGGATCCCTTTGAAGTACATGTACGGACGCCAGATAAATTAAAATACTATAGTAGGTTCAGTAAAATTGTGAAAGTATAGTACCATAGATCCCTCCCCTACCTTGGAAGGTGGGTTATGTGGGAGTTTCCTCTATTACCCCATCTTGCGCTGGATTGATCGTTTATTGGTTCACTTGTGTAATGCCTTAATTGATCACAGCAGTTCAATCCCACTATTTCACAATTATTTAAATAATTATTTAATAAACTTAATAATAATCAGCCATCTTAAGGGAAAAATTTAATTAATCCTTAATAAGGCGTGTTCATAATGCTGGGCGGTAAGCGTGTAGTTAAATATAATGGTGAAGCAACTTACAGTATTACCATAGCTGGATTAGAGAGAATATTGCCCATTATTGAGATTGGGGAAATTATGGTAAATAATAGTAGGTTCAAGGCTTACATAGCCTCAGACTCAGAGCTTGTACTTGGTGATGTGGAATTCATAAGTGCCGCATCAAGGGAATTAGCTAACTTAATTAGAATTCATAATCCTGAGGTTATAGTGACCCCTGAGGCTAAGGCAATAGCGTTAGCCTATGGAGTATCCAGGGAATTAGGTATAGCTAGGTTCATAGTTGCCCGTAAGAGTGTTAAGGCATACATGGGTAAGTATGTTCATGTTAAGGTTAATTCAATTACAACTAAGGGGGATCAATTCCTGTTTCTTGATTCATACGCCATGAGGTATATTAACAATAAGGATGTGTGCATAGTAGATGATGTGGTGTCCACTGGAAGTACTATTAATGCGCTTGAGGAGTTAATGAAAGCCAGTAACGCACGTATTGCCTGCAAGGCAGCTGTTTGGATTGAGGGGCCATGGGTCAACGACGATGAGGTCCTGCATTTAGGCGAATTACCAATCTTCATAGCTTAATAATAGTAACTCACATAATAGCGCATAGTGATCAGTAATAAATCAAGTGCATTTTGCATAGAGAAACCTATTAATACTGTCCTAGAGGGGATACGGTTAATGATAAGGTTAACTATTGAAATGAGCGCTAATGCATCGCCTGAGACTATTTGGAGAATCATTAGTAATGTTCAGAATATGCCGAGGTACTGGTATTTGCATAGGGATGTGAAGGTTCTTGAGAAAGCTGGTTCATACTTAAGAGTATTGATTAACCTAGCCTTACCAAGGCCATTCAGCAGGGAGGAAGCCTTAGTTAGGGTATCTGGCCAAGAGTTAATGGTGATGTTCAACTTTATTAAGGGTCCTTTAAGAGGGAAGCACATAATTAAGGTTAATAATGGCAATGTTGTGAGCACATGGAGTATTAACACATCCCTACCACTATTAATTTTCAAGTCATGGATTATTCAACGCATAAGGGATACTACAATTAATGCATTAACCAATTTAATCAATGATGCAGTAAACCTAAATTACACTGATAATTAAGCTACATTACCAGTAATCCTAATGGCGTTAGCTTCTTAAATGTACTCACTGAACCCTCATGAATGTCATTGACCCTAATATATGTAGTGGCTTCAGTAGCCGCGGTAGTATTGATACTTTACATGTTAATTAATAATTCACCATGGTTAATAGATCGTGAATTAAAGATGAGTGGCATCAGCATAAACTCTAACTCAATGTTAGTGGTTTCAGACCTGCATGTGGATGCTAACTCAAGTGACTTATCAGTAATCAGTGAATTAATTAGGAGAAGTGGGGTGAATACCATGGTTATTGCTGGTGATTTATTTGACCGCAGAGTTAAGGTTAATGATGATGAATTAAGAATAATGCTTCACTGGGCTACTCAAAGGCTAGGGTTAATTAATGATAATGGCAGTGAATTAACCCTAATCTACGTGAGAAGCGAATCCTCCCATGACCCAGAAATTAAGGATAATGAACCTGTTGTGATTAAATTCAGCAATATATTAATAGTAACAGTGCCCAGGGCTATTAAGGTTAATTTCCCTAACTGCAGTGATGCAGTTTACGTAGCCCATGGTGACTATACAGTAAGTGATGGCTTATTAGCAGGCTTAATTAACATAGCTCCCCTAACTCTACTTAAGCTACCTATTGTAGAATTAATAACCAGGAGAATACTGAATGCTAATCATGATGATTGGGTAATCATTGGGCATACGCACTTACCGGTAATAAGCAGTAGATTTAAGGTTGCTAATCCTGGTTCATGGAAGGGTATCCTCTTCACTAATCCATACAATGGATATGTATTAATTAGATGCGTTAATAAGAGGCTGATTGTTAAGCTAAGTAGAGTGAGTTCGGATAATTTTTATTAATGGCTAATTTCACGGCATTTTCATGAATCTGAACTACGCAATCAATGGTATTATCCTAGGTATTGTGCAGGGCATTAGCGAATGGCTACCTGTAAGTAGTAAGACTCAAATAATGATAACTTCAATATATGCATTACATTTATCATTCAACCAAGCCTATGCACTTGGATTATTCCTTGAGGCTGGTACAGTGCTGGCTGCTTTAATTTACTTTAGAAGAGATGTGTGGGGAATATTGAAGTCACTTGTCCTAAGGGGGAGTAGGTACGATTACATGATGCTTAAGTACGTTGTAGTCATAACCATCCTAACGGGATTAATTGGCGTCCCACTTTACCTAACAATAGCTGACTCAATTAAGGGTATTGGAATTGGCTTACCCATGATTGCACTAGGCCTAATACTGATTGCTGATTCAATCCTAATAACATTCTCAAGGTTAAGATACATGCCTAGGAAGAGCTTAAGTGACTTAAGAATGTGGGAGGTTGCAGTAATAGGTGTGGTTCAGGGTATTGCCGCATTACCAGGAGTAAGTAGGTCTGGTGTAACAGTATCAGCAATGCTTCTGCTTGGCCTTAATCCTGAGGATTCATTTAAATTATCATTCATATCAATGATACCCGCGGCAATAGGGGCATCTATAGTTCCAGTACTATTCACGAAGCACTTATTCAATACGTTAATTGCCGACATTAATACGTACACTATTATTACAGCAATAGTAATTGCGGCTTTAATCAGCATTGCGCTGATAGATGCATTAATTAAGTTTGCTAGGAGTAGGCACATAGCAGCATTAACCGCATTACTGGGTGCCTTAGCAGTATTAAGTGGGGTATTAAGCATTATAACTGGCTTCGGTTAATCATGCCTTAAGGCTACATCATTTAGTTTAAAGCTAAAGCTTATTAACACCTGGAGAATGACGGATGCGTGACTGAGGAGGAGAGCCGCATTAGGCCAATCCCATTCGTTGAGGTTCAGGAGGTTAATGGGCAGAGGGTTGTTATAGCGGTGGGTAAAAGGAAGACTGCCGTGGCTAGGGCTGTGATTAGGCCTGGTTCAGGGATTGTTAAGATTAATGGCGTTCCATTAACCATATGGCCCATGGAGGTTGCTAGGCTTAAGATGATGGAGCCCCTTGTTCTTGCTGGAAGGGATATTGTTAATAAGGTTGATATTGATGTAACAGTGAGCGGCGGTGGATTCATGGGTCAGGCATCAGCGGTGAGGATGGCTATAGCAAGGGGGCTTGTAGAGTACTTCCAAAGCAAAGAGTTACTTAACCTATACATGCTGTATGACTCGACAATGATTAAGGGAGATGAGAGGAGGACCGAACCTAAGAAGCCTGGCTTAAAGCACGCTAGGAGTAAGAGGCAGAAAGCATATAGATGAGTTCATGATTTAAACGTAGCTAAATGAATCATCTAATCAGTAATCTAAGTAATATTGGATTAATGCTCAGTAACTTCTGGCTCTAAGGGCAAAGTTTATTAAGGCATCAGTATTGCATTTAGTGAATGATAGTCCCAATTAGGTGCTGGACCTGTGGGAGGCCGCTAGGCCACTTATGGGAGCCATTTAGAAATAGGGTGCTTGCCGGGGAGGATCCTGGGAAGGTGCTTGATGACCTACATGTAACCAGGTATTGTTGTAGAAGGACATTACTTGCACATGTGGAGTTAATAAACCAAGTGCTGCCATATGGCTTAATTGAGAAGTAAAGGAACTTTCCACTTTTATTTACTTAGCTTAAGCACAGTAATGCCATTACTTACATCTAGGTACGCCACCCCAGTCATTATTAATTTATTAACCTCACTTATTGGGATCCCTGAATCAAGCAATGCCCTTAGGGGGATTTCATTACTATTCCCTATTAATTCCTTAATACTAACAGGAATATAATTATCCCTCTCCTGATTCTGCCCTACTGGGATTCTAATGTTTAACTTGCCTTTACCTTGGAAAACATGGTCAAATGGTGGTGCTTGGGCTTCCTCCGGCGCCGCTGTTGTGTAAACATTCATGTTAACGCCCCTTAACTTAAGGTAGAGTAGTAGATCCTTAAACCTAAACCACCTATCACTATACACTTCATATGTTACTCCCTTACCTATAATCCTCATTATTGGTAATGCAATTAATAATCCTAAGATTGTGGAAATAGGCTCCAATGGTGGTATTGGTACAGTGAAGCAGGCTCCTTTTAATAAGCCGGGTGGTTGAGTATCAATAAGTCTTAAAGCTGAGCATATGAGCCCCTCGCATTCACTAATGAAGTTGCCTACATTACTTATGTTACTGGGCTTAATCATGAAGCCGTATTCCATCGCTAGCCTAATGATTATTAACTCATCCTCATCATTGAGGGGTAGATTTAAGCCCATTAGGCTACAACTTGAATTATATCGCCATGTAACCATACCTTTAACAATAGGTGCTGCTGATGGTAAAACCAGGAGGTTTAATTGACCAATGCTACCCCTCATTATTAATCATTCACCACACTACTGTAGTAACCACTACTGGTCCTTACTATAACATAGTAAGCGTACACGCATCCAACACCCTCAGCATCTACTATTAATTGATCACCACCCTTTAATACAATGGGCTTAGTTAAGTTTATGGATAAGCCATTCACATACGCACTTGTCACGGTACACGTGACTTGGCCCCCATCTTGATTAGTAAAGTTAATGCCAAGTACCGTCACTGAACCTAAGCCCATGTTCTTTATGGTTGCTTGAATCATGCTTGGGGTCACTTCACCTGCACTTACAAGTAATTGACTGTACGTACTCATACTATTTGATACGAAAACCCATAGTATTGCAGCCACTATTACTGATAACACGACCCCTATTATGGTCCAGACTATGTTACTTAACCCACTGCTCATGGGGTAATTACTGGCAACCAGGCGTTAACTGAAGCGTAAGTAGGGGAATGAGGTAACTGCCTTTACCCTACTTAGCCTTAACCTAAACTTAATTAGTATTCATCAGTAGTAATGATTTGTCTGGATAATTACGGCTTATGCATTGCATTATTAGGCTCTTCCTTGAATATAATTTATGGTTACGTATTGATGAGTTGGGGAAACGCAATGATTAGGAGGATTGGGGAAACCCACATTTTTGATACCCTACTGGGTTTCTTCATGTATATAATTGCGCTATTCATGTTAATTAAGCAACAGTACCTAACAGGAATCATTCTAAGTGGTTTAAACCTGAAGGTTGAATCTATCACCCAGCACATTAAGGTTATTCACTGCTCAGTCACCTCCTATGGGGCTTGCGTAACAGTGGAGGAGGCGATTAAGAGATTAATAACTAATCCTGGGTCAGCTGCATTAGCGTTCAGCAGTATGGCTAACGCTTTAGTTAACTCATTGACTCAACTATATGTTGCAGAGGTAACATTAACGGTTCTCCCCTTCATATCACCAGTGGGTTATTACCTTAATGATATATCAAGATACTTCACTTGGCAGGCTGAGTGGGCACTGGTTAACACCTACATGCTCTATTACCTGTCCATAATAGCTAATTATGCAATGCAGTTAACGGCCCTTGGGGCTAGTTTAATCCCAATTAGGCAGGTTAGGTGGATTGGTGGCTTCCTGTTCTCAATGGGCTTAGTAACCCCAATTTACGTAGTGGTAATGGCTAACTGGCTGATTAGCCAAGGATTAATGATTTCAATTAACCCCTCATTAATTAATGATGTTAAGGGTATAATATCCCTTGGAACAAACCTATTTAGCCTAGGCAGTAGGCTTGAGGAATTTAATATAATGGTTGACGTATCAATGGCGATATACTCATCTATACTATACGGCTTAAGTAAACTGCTTGGGGAGGTTGGTTTATTAATAGATGTTTAGGCGTATCCTGAAATGCCTAAGCCAACTGAGGCCCCCTTAGACCTGCAGGTGGGTATGGAGTATTACATAACTGACTGTAGTGGTGTTGGGGGTAAATTAAGGAGCAGTCCTGAGGATTTCATAGTTGAGGAGGTTTTAATTGATGGGAGAGTTATATCCTCAAAGGCTCCAGTGAACATTAAGCCTAAGCCTGGCCCATACACTTGGATTATTATTGAGAAGAGGAGGATTGATACAATTAGCCTAGTGATTACGCTTAGTAGAAGGCTTGGTGTTAAACTTAACGATATATCATACGGTGGGTTAAAGGACACTGGAGCAGTGGCTACTCAAGTAATATCAATTAGGGGTATTGCACCAGTGCAATTAGATGGCTTAGACCTGGGTCCCAGGGTTAGGATTATGGCTTCATTCTCAATGGATAAGCCTTTCACGCCTGGTGAAATATGGGGTAATCAATTCACCATAATGATTAGAGGTATTACTGGTGGTGAATCAGCGTTTAACTGTGTTGTTGAGCAAGTCATGGAGAGGGGATTACCATCATACTATGGTTACCAGAGGTTTGGTTTAAGGAGGCCTAACTCACACATTATAGGTAAGTTAATTGTAATGGGTGACTTTGAGAAGGCTGTTGAAGAATTGATTGCTAAACCATACCCCTATGAGGATGATATAATTAAGAAGGCTAGGGAACTAGCAGGCATGGGTGAGTACTCTAAGGCCCTTGAATTACTACCAAGGAGCATTAGGTATCTTCCTGAAAGGCTCGTGCTTAAGCAATTATCAATGGATCCAGGAAACTACATGAACGCCTTAGGTAAATTACCAATGAATTTACTTAAACTATATGTTGAGGCTTACCAATCCTACCTCTTTAATAAGGCTCTAAGTGCTAGGATTGGTAGGGGCATTAGTATAAATAAGGCTGCTGAGGGTGACTTAGTAGTCCTACTTGATGAGCATGGGTTACCCACTGGTAATGTTATTAAGGCTGAGGGTTCAATGGTTGATAAGGTTAATTCACTAATAAGTAAGGGTAGGGCAACAGTGGTTGGGCACCTTGTAGGTTAT
Organism: Caldivirga sp. UBA161; assembly: GCF_002506515.1. Taxonomy (GTDB): domain Archaea; phylum Thermoproteota; class Thermoprotei; order Thermoproteales; family Thermocladiaceae; genus Caldivirga. The sequence goes on along the minus strand of NZ_DAXS01000084.1, from coordinate 1,802 downwards.
AGGAGTAGGTTTAATAATGGTATTCAGGGTGAGATTGAGTTAAGCATACTTAAGGCTGAGGGCATTGAGCCAAGCGACTTTAAGGTAAGTGGCATGCCTAAATTAGCCACCGGGGGTAGTGTTAGGTGGCTTAGTGTTAAACCAATAATACACTCAATATCAGTTAACGGTGATAACGCTAGGCTAATTTTTAAACTACCCAAGGGTAATTACGCAACAACACTACTTAGGGAATTCATTAAACCCAATAAGCCTGAATTAGACTTCTAGACACAGGCATCCTTAAGCGCCTCCTGGCACTTAACATGAACATCCTTAGGTATCTTAGGTATTACCTCAGCCATAACCCTCTTAGCTAAATCAAGCTTCTCACCCATGGTCTTCTCAACAAGCTCAGCAGTAACAGGCTGGTGGGGGACCCATATGTCGTAGTCCGTTATTACGGCTAATAGGGCGTAACACATGCCTAATTCCCTAGCCAAGTTAACTTCAGGTACAAGAGTCATCCCTATTATATCGCATCCATAAACATCCCTCCATATTCTTGACTCAGCCTTAGTGCTGAACCTTGGCCCCTCAATGCACACGTAGCATCCTGAGCCATGAGTCTTATTATACCTTGAAGCTGACTCAATGATTAGATTCCTTAAATCATTACTGAATGGTTCAAGGCCTATTTGAACATGGCAAACCCTAGGCCCATCATAGAACGTGTACTCCCTATTCTTAGTCATGTCCACGAATTGATCGGGGACAACGAAGTCGCCTGGCGCGTAATCCTGCCTTAAACTACCCACGGCGCTTATGGATAATATAACCCTAGCCCCCAGGGCCCTAAGGGCCCATATGTTGGCCCTATAGGGTATCTTATGTGGTGGATACCTATGCCCACGCCCATGCCTAGGTAGGAAGGCAACCCACTCACCCTTAACCCTACCTATTATTACATTATCACTGGGTAACCCGTATGGTGTATGTAATTGAACCTCCACCGGCTCTTCAAATATGCCTGGGTCATATAACCCTGAACCACCTATTACAGCAATATAGGGTTTACCCACGCCAAGCTCCTTCTCGTTAACCTCACCTGAGGATAGGCCTTCACCAGATATCTTAATTAGTTTCATTACTCATTGCTTACTGTTAAGGTTTTAAGTATTACTTCAGGTTATTGGGTATGCTTGTTCTAGTTGTTTTTGGTCTTCTTGGCTTATTCTCCATCCTAATGCTCCTAGGTTTTCCCTTAAATGCTCCTCCCTTGTGGCTTTTGGTATTGCTATTGTGTTTGGTTTGTTTATTAGCCAGTTTAATGCTACTTGTGCTGGTGTTTTACCGTACTTCTCGGCAATACTCCTTAATGTACTGTAGCTTGGGTTGCTTGGATTCAGTAGTGTGCCTGTGCCCAGTGGGCTGTAGGCTATTATGGCTATATTCTCCTTCACTGCTATTGGCATTAAATCCCTCTCAATGAACCTATCAGCCAAATTATACTTAACCTCATCAGCAACAACCTCATACTTCCTAGCAGCACCCATAGCCTCCATTAAGGCTTCAGCATTAAAATTACTAACACCCATGAACCTAATTAAACCATCATCAATAAGCCTCTCAAAAGCCCTAATAGTCTCAGCAATAGGAACATCACGGCTAGGCCAATGAAGGAGGTAAAGATCAATAAAAGTACCAAGCCTACCAACACTAGCCCTAGCACTCCTCAAAACATCATCAAAGGAAGCATGAGTAGGCCAAACCTTACTAATAATAAACAAATCATCACGAGAAAAACCAGAAACAGCAGCACC
>NZ_DAXS01000010.1:6190-10376 GCF_002506515.1 Caldivirga sp. UBA161 | reverse complement strand
TGTATTAAGCCTTCACGCTCATTAACATTAACCTTAACATACCTAATATTAACAATACCCCTCGATTTAAAGAAGCTCTTAACCGCTTCCTTAATGTTTCCTTGATTTACCATTAGCTACTTTAATTAGTGTTGGCTTAATAAGTTAATGCCTTATCCACATACCCCTGTTCTGCATGCTGGATCGTCTGTTTCACCTATTTCCTCAAGCTTATTCTCCTCAATCTCCTTATTTAGGTTAATGGCCTTAACGGTAACCTTAATCGCCTTAGGCTCAGTACTCTGAGCCTTACTCTTCCTCTCAACTCCAGTGTATATTACCTGAACTGACTTACTCTTATCCCTATACACTGTTATACCGAAGGCTCCTAGGGCCCAGGCTAGGCGATATGCGCCATCAACATCCTCCCTGGTTGCATTACTGGGCATGTTTATAGTCTTACTTACACCTGAGTCACTCCACTTGGCGAATGTAGCCTGCATGAAGACGTGCCACCTCCAGTGTATTTCATTAGCCGTCTTAAGTAGTGGATGCATCACGTGGTTGCTGGGTAACATGCCGGCTTCAAGCACCTTAGAGATTGTTTCATTGTCTAGGGCATTTGAGTCTTTAAGCTTCCTGAGGGCTGTGTAATTATACTCTATTAACTTTCCAATGCTTAGATTCCTCACGTAGGCTATTGCGAAAATGGGCTCTATGCTTGAATTAACCCCAGCGATTAGGCTCCTTGAACCCTCTGGGGCAATGCTGATTAATGCACCATTCCTAACACCCACTGTTGATGCATCCCTAATTAATTCATCATCGGTGGCCCTTAATTTGGCTAGGAATTCCTCAGCCTTATTGGGTAGGCTACCTAATTCACTGTAACCTAACTTAAGGATGTCAAGGTACTCCTCCACGTCGCTTGAAACACCCTTAACCTCAAGCATCTTTGAAACCCTCTCCTCATGAACCCTCCAGGGTAGGAAACCACCCCTCCACCTGCTTGATGGCCAGAGCGGGAACGGGCCCTTCTCCTTAGCCAACTCAACGCTGGCCCTAACCGCAACCCTAGTTACAAACCCCATCACCACGTCAGCTAATGCAATAGCCTTTGGTGAATCGTAGGGTATATCGAGTGAGACTAGTACGTCAGCCCAACCATTAATACCTAAGCCAATTCTCCTACTAGCCTTATTAGCCCTATCAAGGTACTCATGCGGGTGCTGGTTAGCGTCAATAACATCATCAAGGAACCTAACCGCCAGAACCACATCCTTAGCTAAGGCCTCCCAATCAATTGAACCATCCTTAACATACCTAGTTAAATTTATACTACCCAGGTTACAGGACTCAAATGGATATAAGGCTACCTCACCGCAGTTGTGGCTAATGAAGCCGCCCGCCACATAGTAGTGGTAGCCTGGTACTGTGGTATCAAAAACCTCCTCGGCGCCTAGGTATTCTATATTTTTAACAGTGGCTAAGGGTGGGTCAGCCTTAACCTTCTTTAACGAGGCTTTAATGGCCTTAACCCTATCTGCAAAGCCAATCTTCTCAATGAATAACTTACCGCTGTAATCCTTAATGACCAGCTCATGGTTACTGCCTGCCCTACCCTCATATATTGTTGACATTATGCCGAATAGTAGGAGTAGCTCCTGGACCTGCTTAAGGAGCCTTAATGACGCTGACGTTAACCTAACCACTGAATCCGCGTTAGCTGCGCCACCTGCTGTGAATAGGCCCCTTAGGAATGACTTAATCTCACTTGGCTTCAGGGTATAAACCAACTCTGGAATCACTCTATTGGCTGAGCCCACATTTATGAGCTCCGGCGCTATTTTACTGAAGTATCCCCAGACATCCCTTGAGGATGTTAAGACCTTAACCTCACCCTTACTGTAGTAGGTGCTGATTTTTGCATTTGGGAACCTGTACCTCAGGATATCGGTAATCACTTGGGTAACCTCCTCCTTCCGGGCATTGAAGTACCATGCAGCGAACCCATAATCCCTACCCCTATACTTATATAGTAACCCGCCCCCGACAAGCCAGCCTAAGAGGAATGCTAAGTCCTCACCAATGCTACTACTACCGAACCCCCTACCCAGCTTATCTATATCAATCCTAGACATGTATATTAAGTCCCCTGGCCTTAACTGGTCAACCCTCTTCCACATTATACGGTAGCCACTGGTCCTGCTGCTCAACGAAGCCTTGATAACCTCTTGAACCTCTGGTGGCGCCTCATCGCAGTTGCATTGATCCCTAGTTACTACGATTAACCTGTGGTCAGGCGTCGCCCTCAGTTCGTAACCCTCCTCAGTAATCACCTTATATATAGGCTTAATGCCCTGGCTGAAGACCCTTGATCTAATCACCACAGGCATGCCTATGGCCACAGCCTTGTTGCCGTGGGTAGCCGCATGTATTACCAATGCCTGCCCAGGGAGTATTAAGTCGACTTCATTAACACCCTCCTTAACCAGTTTACCTATCTGTAAATACCCATACTTAGTAAGTATCCTGGTATCGCCGGTTACGCATGGGTTAGTTGCATTTATAACTGAGTACTTACTGGATACGGAATTGTTAATGAACTCTATCTTACTGTTTGCCACATCCTTATTCCATAATCCTGGGTCACCACTATCCCAAGCTGACTCAACTATTTTACCCCATAATTCTCCAGCATTAACCCTCCTCCATACCTTCACTAAGCCTGCCTTAACCTTACTCACGCACTCCTCATAACATTTAACGAATTCCTGACCCCAGGTTTGGTATAGGCATGCGCATTCCCTTGGATTAAGTAGGTATACATCCTCACCCTTTAGGGCCTTGGCCATGAAGTAGTCATCTATGGTTACGCTTATGTTGAAGTTCTGTAATTGAACATCCTTTAATTTACCTGTCTTTGATGTTATGAACTTCTCAACATCAGGATGCCACCAGAAGAGCATGCCCATTTGGGCTCCACGCCTCTTACCACCCTGCTTAATAACATCCACTAGGGTATCGAAGAGCCTCATGAATGATAATGGGCCTGAGGCCACACCACTGGTTGACTTAACGACGTCGCCCTCAGGCCTTAATTCACCGAACTGGTAACCAACCCCGGCACCGGCTTGGAAGAGTAATGCCGCTAACTTAGCTGCGTCCATTATTCCGAAGAAGCAGTTTGGATTATCCCTGTTACTATCCTTACTTAAGCAATCATCAACAGGTATAACGAAGCATGCTGATAATTCACCCAGCTTAGTGAGTGAGTTAAACATTGTGGGGGAATTGGGGAGGAACTTCAATTGACTTACTAAATCGTAAAATTCCCTAACCCAATTAATTGGATCATTACCATACTTAACCTCACTGTAGGCTACACCCATGGCTATCCTCATCCACATGTACTGTGGGGCTTCGAAGAATGAACCATCAAGCCTCTTCATGAGGTACCTGCTCATCAGCGTCCTAACACCATTATATGTTAGGAGTAGGTCCCTTGATGGATCCAGTTGATTCATTAACTCTTCTAGGTATTTCTCATAGAATTTAGCAGCCTCAGGGCTCCATAAGCCTTGGTTAAGCCCCTGGTTGAACCAATCCCTAAACCCCCTCCTGTAGGCTTCACTTAATGTTAATAAACCTGAGTTAACCCTCTTAATCACCTCCTTACCCCAGACCTGCTTGTAAATGCTGAAGAGTAGGTAGTTCCTGGCGGCATCATGCCACTTAAAGTCCTCGCTAATCAGATTAAGCATCATTAATTGAACGGAATCAGATATTTCACTTGAGGTAACCTCCCCCTTACCCTTAATTTGGTTAGTAAGCTCCTCAAGTATGCGCTCTGGGTTAGGTGCCTCCGCTAGCTTTAAACTGTTAAGTAGCTTACCTGGGTTGAATTCCTCCCTTACACCATTTCTCTTAATTATCGTGATCATGGCTCCCTCTCCAGCGACTTTCTGCTCCATATTACGGCAACACCCCTAATAAACCCTTCCTATTCAATATTAAAGAGCAAGCAGTTAAAATATCCCGCAGCGAACACTCGATGTTAAGCATATTACCTGCTGCCTGCACAATGAGCTTATTCACCACCCCCATTAATATGGCTTCTGATAGAGAGGTGGCTGAAAGTATTTTGCTCATAGGTAGGATAATTATCCTACTTAAATAAATACCCTTCTATAAAAATAAGAAGTAC
>NZ_DAXS01000010.1:0-6163 GCF_002506515.1 Caldivirga sp. UBA161 | reverse complement strand
AAACATGGAGCCGTTCACCAGTAAGATTAGGGTTAGGGAACTATATGAGAGAATGGGGTTAGGCTACCTTGAACTCTACTTAAGAGAAAGCATTACAGGTTACTTAACATTAATTGAGGGAGTTAGGTTAAGGGGTGTGAGGGTTATTGACATTGGGTGTGGGTTAGGTATTGGGGCAGGCTTACTATCAGGTATTGTGGAGCAGTATACCTGCGTTGATGTTGCATGTGGTTTATTAAAGTACCCGGCTGGTTTACCTAATGTTGATGTTATGTGCTCTGACGGAGCAATGCTGCCCATTAGGTCATCATCCTTTAATATAGCTATTCTACTAAACACAGTCAATGCTGATTTAGATGGCTTAGAGCTACTGGGTGAGGCTAAGAGGGTTAGTAGCGTTGTTTTAGCTAAGTCACCCAGGGATATTGATAATGAGCTTATCGCCACCCTGCTTCAGGTAGCTAATACTTTAAAACATTAACTAATTCCGCGACTATGGTTGATGCTTTAAGTGAACTGCATGAGAGGTATGGGGAATTAGTTAATAAGGCTATTGAGAAGTACTTAACCATAAGTGTTGATCCATCATTCAGGGAAGCCGTATTATATCAAGTGGCCACAGGCGGTAAGAGGATTAGGCCACTAATGGTTATTGAATCAGCCTTAGCCTGCGGTGGTTCCCTTGAATCTTCCCTACCCTACGCCGCCATAGTTGAGTTAATACATAATTACTCCCTCATATACGATGATATAATTGATGAGGCGGACTTAAGGAGGAATATGCCGACGGTAAGGAGAAAGTACGGTGATTACGCAGCAATATTAGTGGGGATATGGTATAGGGAGGCTATTGAGGAGGCTGTATTGGAGACAAGGAATCCCAGTGAGGTGGCTAAGGTTGTTGCTGAGACCATAAGGGCTATTGATGAGGGTGAGAGGCTTGACATATTGATGGAGTACTCAGGTAGGAGGGACCCATACTTCATTGAGAATAGGCTTGTTAAGGAAATAACCCCAGCCTTAAGGGATCTTTACGTAAGGATGGTTTCACTTAAGACCGCTGCATTATTTAAAACATCAATGTGGCTTGGAGGGTACTCAGCAAACTGCAGTGTTGATAAGTTGGAGGCGTTAAGTAACTTCGGCTATAACGTGGGCGTGGCCTTCCAAATAATAGACGATGTCCTAGACATATTCGGTGATTTAAGGAAGTTTGGTAAGGAGATTGGTAAGGACCTTAAGGAACATAAGGTTGGTAACATTGTTATATTGCTCTCACTCCTTGAGAGTAAAGAGGCTGGTAAACTGCTTAGTGTGCTTTCCAAGCAAAGGCCAACCCAGGATGATATCAAGGAGGCTGTGGAGGTTATTTCAGCAACTAAGGCTAGGGAAGAAGCCATTGGGATGGCTAATGAGTATATGAGTAGGGCTATTAGTGAATTAAGTAAGGTACCTAGGAATGAACATACGATGAAGCTTGAGGAGCTGGCTAGGTTCATAGTTTATAGGGAGTATTAAAGAATTAAGGGCTTGTTTTTAAGAGAAGTTAAGCTGATTAGGGTTTATTTTCAAGAGCGGCCTTTACCACGGCCATGATTACTATTACCGCCACCATTACCCTTACCCTCACCACCACTTGACTTAACATGCCCATTACCCTTACCATGGCCATGGAGAACCCTATACTCCTCAACCCACTTCTTAGCCTCCTCATGAACCTGCCTAGTTAATTGCACTATACCCTGCTTAACACCACTAAGCATCTTTAATGCACCACTGTAATTACCCTCCCTAAGCAGTTTATCAGCTAACTTAGTTTGGTTAATTAGGCTCTTTATCTCATTCATTAAAGTTGAGTTACCGGTCTCATTAGCTATCCTATACGCCACAGTAAGCGTCCTATTCAGCATCCTTAACTCAGCCTCAGCCTTAACCATCTCAGTTACGTTAATGTGCTTCTCCACGTTGAAAGCCCTAATGGAGTCACTCCAAGCCCTCTGCTCTAGGTGAATGGCATCTATAGCCTCCTTCAATGCTGTGAAGCATAATCCCTTATTCAAGGTTTCATTAGCCTCCTTAGTTAAATTATAGGCTTCACTCAACGTAAAGTTAACTAACTTTAATTCCCCGGCGACGTTAGCCAGAGCCTTAACCTTCTGGTAGAAGAATAGGCTAAGCTCAATGTGAACTATTGCTGCAGTGCATGTTGCGTTCTGGGCCATTGATGAATTACCTAATGCAGGTATTATAGTTGCGTTAGTGGTTGTGGTTAATAGGGTTGCTGCAGTTAATGTTGAGTTTGATACCGTTGAGTTAGTTGAGGCTGATGTACTAACCGTTAAATGCACTGGCGATGCAACTAGGGCTGTTGCTACTCCCAAGGCTAAAGCCAGTATGATTAGGCTTACCGGCTTCATAGGTAGGTGGGTGGTGGTGCGCTTTAAAGGGTCATGTTTCAGAACCTTGGTTCCACTATGTGAAACCACGGTGAGCCATGGTGAAACAAGTTGAGGAACAGCCACCTCCTTAGGGAGGAGTAATGCCTACCTTTAACTTATTGAGGAACCTATGATGGCTGATTTTTAAATACTAGTACTCTATGTTCTACACCAGTGAGTACTGATTACATTGTGTTTAGGAATATTGAGGAGTTCAGTAGGTTTGTTGAGAATATGGTTAAGGAACTCACTGAGGTGGAGTCGATTTTAAAGAAATCCGCGCCTAAGGGTGAGTTGATTAATGCAATTGATGCTGAATCCATGGTTAACGTCGGGCTAGACTCTAAGGAATTACTAAACATTGTGCATGAGGCTAAGGAAGCCTACTTAAAAATCCTTAAATCAATACCAGCAGAGATTAAGGATGTTGAGTGGGTTACTGTGCTTGAACTCATGGGTAATAAACCCGTTAAGGCCTATATAATACCAATAATCCTCTCCACTTAACCCATTCATACCACTAGGCGTCTTACAGTTGGATTCCTTTAATCATTGATTCAATTAACCGTAATCCTCATGATATTAGAATCTTCATTAAGTAAGTGTTTCCTCGTTTACTGTGGTTTATTATGCTTCCCCTTGGAGTTGCCTAGTGTTCATGATCCTACAGTTCCGAGGCCACTGGTAGGTTTACTAATTTCGAAGCCTTAAAACCTTCAAGGNNCAAAATAATAAAAGCATCATTAAGCCAGGAATAGCCTTAGATACGCTTCAGTAAGCCTGCTTCTGCCTCTTGGAGGGTTGAATCATGTAAATGGGTATGTTGAAGCCATTGCCGTAGAAGTAAACTAGTAGTATCCTTGATATTGCCCTTAAGCCAAGCATGAGGACTGTTGGCTTAACCCCAAGTTCCCTAGCCGCGGCGCTCCAGGTCTTTGATTGAAAAACCTTAGCTATAATGCCTCTCTCCATGATTTCAGGTATCCTGAAGCCAACCCTAGTAATTCTCATGAAGTATGCCTTAAATAATTCAATTAATGCATCAACAGTGTTCTCGTAGGTCATGGGGCCCCAGGCGTAGGCTATAAGCCTATTAAGCTGACCCCTGGTTAGGTTCAATTCATTAAGCTGAGCCACTGGTTCATCACTGGTTAGGAGCATTAAGGCTACATCGGGTTCAAGCCCAACATAGGGTCCACTTAAACTACTTAGTAACCTAATTCTAAATTCCCTATTAGCATAGTAAACAGCGTTCTTAGCAGCATCGCTTATTGGCTTAATCATAAGTACACTATACTCCCCACTTACTGGATTCCTCTCAGGGCTTATGTGTATTGGTAAGTAACCGTTCTTAACCCAGAATCTGAGGAGCTGGGCATTAACTCCAAAGCCAACGCCAATCCAATCCAGCCCCCTTACCTTAGCCTCATTCTCAAGCATACTTAATGCTGTGGAGCCAAGCCCCTTATCCTGAAGCTCAGGATGAGTGGCTATTCTAACTATTCTCCACCCCCTTAGCTTAGCGAACTCAGGTATTTTCCAGTACTTAACCATCCTATCCGGTATTATATTACCTGGGGGTTTGAATCCCAGGACCATGGTGTTAATGGTTTCGTCATCTAAACCACCCTCCTCAGCTAATTCAATGGAAACCACAACCTTACCATTCTCCAGTGTTAATGCCCTAACCGTATGATGGGGCGCATCCATCATCATCCCTAAGTCATCAGGCTCATTCCTATAATGGGCCTGCACGTATATTCCGAAGAATTGCCTTAATGTTTCCTCATTCTTAAGGAATAATTCATCAATACTTGGTGCAATATACTTAATCTTACCCTCATTAATCAGCTTCAAGTCACCTTCATCAATGCGGGCAGGCTCAGCATCAAGTAGGAATGTCTTAAAGAGCCACTTCTCAATGGGGTCATCCCTAGCATACCTTATGGGCTCAGTCATCTCATACTCAAGAACCCTAATACCCCTCCTACCCTTAAGGTACTTAAGGAACCTGACGCTGAAACCCCTACCGGCACCCTCATAACCGTGTATTGTGGTTGAGTAAATTACCCTAGTGAACTTGTTATGTATGCCGTAGAGTATGGGTAGCGGCATCATGGCTGCCTCATCAACCACCACTAAGTCAATTGGCCTTTGCAGCGACAATAGTGGGTAAGGCTTATAGTAATCCACGTAAATACCCCTTGTTAATAAACTCACAATACTATCCCCAGTCCTGGAGACCTCAACATCGTAGCCTAACTCCTCAAACCCCCTCCTGGCGAACTCCATTAGTGTCCCGGCATTGTCAGGGCTTTCAGCCGTAACCGCTATCCTAGCAACCCCACGTCTCCTCTTTAACCTATGTCCAATTAATGACACTGCAAGCCCCACGGCAGCAGACTTACCCCTACCCCTATCCGCTATTATGACTGCATTAACCTTACCCTTCTCATTAACTATACCCTCAAGCATCGATATTACGTTAATCTGATCTTGAGTTTTAGCCAGCTTATACACCTCAATAGCCTTACCCTTAATACTAGGTATATTTAACTGGGCTTGACTCACCTCCTGTATATTAATTGATTGAGGCGGCTTAATAAACTTGGATTCATCTACATCATACACTGAAATACCTTCACCCCTCATTAAGCTTTCCCAGAACCTAGACTTAAGGTACTGCCTAACTTCCTCCGGTTTATGAGGGGGTGTTATTAGCTTAAGCTGGAACTTAGTGATTACCTTAAGCCACTTGTCCACTGGGGGCATTAAGAGTACGTAAATACCCCCACCCTTCACAACGCTACCAACCCTACCTATGTCATTTGGCTTAAGGTCATTGAAGAGGTCAACCACTGCGTAGTCCAGTGTTTGACCAAGGAGTAGTTTAGTGTCCTTGAAGGGCATTGGCTTAAACTTAACGTTACCCATACCATCCGTGAATACCCTTAACCTTCTCCTAGCATCACCATATTCAGGCTGATACAGATAAATTCCATTACTCATGCCCGTTACGCCTAGGAATAATTTAACAACCTCCACAGCTGATTCGGCTACTGCATCATCACTTGACCCAACTAGAACCACCATCCTCCTATGATTAGCATTAACACCACTCCTAATGAAGTCCTCTAGACCCTTAACCCATTCAGACATAATTTACCTTTAAGACCCTAATGTTGAGTTAATAAATCTTTACAATAAGGGTTAAAGCTTGATTAGCGCCTCCACATCTACTTAAATTGCCCTTAAGGGAATCCTCATACCTCCAACCTTCAAGTTACCGTTAATGACTTACCATTAATTAAATTCCTTAACCCACCTAAGCCCTCAAACACTATAATGAATCCACACCTTAATGTATTACCGAATAATTAGCCTTAGTAGAGTTTGGTTTTCATCGTAACTAATAGTCAATTGAAAGTGGTTGTTAATTGTTTAGTTTGTTGCTTTTCTTCCTCCTGTGTATGGGTTGGGGTTTATCTCTTAGTCATGATGCAGGGTTACCTTATAGAGGTAATTAAAAACCACGTAGAGAATGCTACATTTAAGTAATTAACATGGGATGATGATATATGTGAATCCCTTAAACGTTAATAAAGGTTTGAGAAAAGAAAAGCCCTCATTAATCACACCAGCCCAAGTTTACCACCCCATAAGGATATACTAATTTAAAGATGAAAGCACACCATCTTATATCTCCACCTTAAAGGATAAAGCTT
>NZ_DAXS01000001.1:11142-21094 GCF_002506515.1 Caldivirga sp. UBA161 | reverse complement strand
ACTTATGGTTAAGGTTGTTGCCTCAACGGTAAGGCTTCCTGAGGAGGCTAGGTTAATGCTTTCGAGTTACGCTAAGGTTTATGAGATACCTAACCTAAGTGAGCCTGAGTTGGTTAAGGTACTTGAGGATGTTAATGCCTTACTCTGCTGGTGCGGTAGTGACTTTGACTTAACTAGGTGGGTGAGGTACATGCCTAATCTTGAGGTTATTCAAACCTTCTCAGCTGGTGTGGATCACTTACCATACTCATTAATACCAAGTAACGTCAAGATATACAGTAATGCTGGAGCCTACTCAGTGCCCGTGGCTGAGCATGCGTGGGCGCTCATATTAACTTTAGCTAAGGGTGTTCACTCAAGGTTAATGGATAGGAGTCAATACTTAAATGATCAAGCCTACTCACCAAGGCAATTAACTGGGAGAAATCTCCTAGTTCTTGGAACAGGGGGCATTGGGAGTGAGGTGGCTAGGGTGGGTAAGTTGGCCTTCAGCATGCGGACCATAGGCATTAATAGGAGTGGTAAGCCTGCACAGTACTTTGATGAGGTTCACCCCATTAGTGAGCTTAAGGGTGTTTTACCGAGGGCTAACATAATGGTGATAGCATTACCCTTAACTAAACACACTAGGGGGCTTTTAGGTGAGGCTGAGCTTAACCTACTCCCTGATGATGCAATAGTGGTTAATGTAGCTAGGGGTGATATTGTTAAGGAGGATGACTTGTACAGGGTTTTAACGAGGAGGCGTGGTTTAAGGTTTGGTACTGATGTTTTCTGGGATTATGGTTCGGGGGAATCCTTAATTCCAAGAACAGGATTACTTAACCTCCCAAACTTCATAGGTACACCTCACATTGCCGGCGGAGCTCAACCTGAGGTCGCCAGGAACGCCATAATAATGGCTGTTAATAACCTCATTAAGTACCTTAAGGGTGAGGGTGCATTGAATGAGGTTAATAGGAGTGATTACGTTTAGGAATTATTAATAATCCTAATCCTCTCCTCCTTAATCCTAACGCACTCCCTGATACTTAATTGACCAGGCGCAGTCCCATCACCTATTGAGCAGTACATTAAGGCTGTGCCAAGCATTATTGCAGCAGCCCTCTGGATAGGCTGCATAGGCACTACGGCCACAGGCACCTCCTTCTCATTAACCAGTAATTCTACTAATGCTGGTAAATCATCATCATTAATTGTAGCTACCTTATAGGTGAAGGCGTTCATGGAGTTGGCTAATGCGTAATCGCTATTAATTAATTCTCTAATGCCAGGACGCCTATTAAAGATATGCCTAGATAATATTACCCTATCCCATGATGTAATGTAGTCAGCGTACTTCCTGATGAATTCAACTTCAATATCTACTAGGGCGCCGTTTTCATGAGCAGTATTAATGATTTTAAGCTTTAGTGATGGATCAACTTGATTAACACCCCCCTCTCCAGGATCCCTAACGGTTACTATTACCTTAACCCTGCTTAATAATTCTCTAATTAACTTACTTAACTCATTTAACTTAGCCTTAACTTCATTACCCATGTAGTCAAGCCTCAACTCAACAGCCTCACACCCACTGGGTGGGTTTAACTCACCAATACCCCTAACGGGTACTGCACACACAAGCATTGGCCTATCAATGCTTAAGGCAGTATTATGAGGCATTGGGGAGTAATGTATTTCAACGGTTATATACTTAACTCAAGCTATGCGTGGGGCAATATTTGTAGTCAGTGACAGTAAAGTTAAGGATGTTGCATTACTCGTAAGTGAGGAATTGGGGTTACCTATAGTTACTAGTGTAAGTAATGGTGTTTTACCAATACTTAACCCTGAGTCCGGTAAAGGGATTTTTGAGTCCTTGGTAAGGAGCATTAATGATGATATATTCATAGTGCTCATTATAGGTAAGGGGACTTGGTCCATTATTGAGAAGGCTATGCCTCAGGTTGATATTGCTAGGTTACTTATGAAGCTTGAGTTAAGGAACATTGGTTGAACTTGGCTTAACTAGGATTAATACTCTTCTCATACTTTAATATTAATTCATCATAAGCCCCCTGGTCTATTTCCTTAATAACCTCCTTAGGGTCCTTACCATTCACGGTTAACCCAATGGACCTGCATGTACTAACCACCTGCTTTAAGGCTGATTTAAAGGACTTACTACCTAGTTCCTCAATCTTAATTAAGGCCACCTCAGCCAGCTTCTCCAGTGGTATATCGCCTATTATCTCCTTACCGGCCTGGTGGCTTGGTGAATCCTTACCAACAACCTTAAGTATAATGTCTGTTATCGGTGGGTAATCAATATTAATCCTAATAACCCTCTTGGATGAGTCATCGTACTCAACCTCAATGTTAAGGTTCTGGAAGCCAAGTGCACTCACTTGCTTAATCCTATTGTTAATTAGATTAACAACCTCCTGTGCATTTAACCCAGCACCCTGCAACTGCTGCATGACCTGCGGAGGCACCTTACCACCACTCGTCTGAATCCTAATAACCCTCTTCATTAGGCCCCGTTCCCACTCCCTCTTTTAAACTTGACCCAAGGCAACTTAATCCCATAATTAAAGCACTGGGTTAGAAATAAAGTTAAGTAACATTGATTTAAATGGATTCCAAGCGCTATAATTAAGTGGATTAAGTAGGGTTACATTACTAGGATTGGCCCCCACCAATCTTCTCCTCCTTACCATGCCTCACTATCCTAACCTTTGTTTCAATGGGGACATGCAGCCCCACATTCTCTAGAATATTATATAATTCACCATCAGTTAATTCACTAATGGCTCCATCCCTACGTAGCTTGATTAATTGCCTAAATACCGATAATGCAGCCTCTCCATATATTTCAATTGCCTTATTAATTATCTCCCCAGCCCTCTCACCCTTAACCATAGCCTTAATCTCGCCTACCACATCTATGGGCTTCTCCTCAAGGCTCTTTTTAGGCTGCTGTGCCATTAGGTTCATTAACTTCCTAAGCCTTATTAACTCAAGTTCAGGATCCTTATCACTACTCATACTGATTAACTCTAGGTAGGTGCATCAGTTATAAAACATTCTCCTTAACCTAATGATCCTTACTTATGGCTAAGGATGGCGCATTTATTCAGGGAGGAGTTAATTGCCTACGCGCCTCCCTTACGGAAGGCAACCTCATGCCTAAGCTTAAACTCACGCTGCCTCTGCTTCCTCCTCCACTTATACTTATGAGTCTCCCTTAAGCCAACACTAAGGAGGCCTCTAGCCCTCCTACCTGCTGGCGTAATACCCCTGAATGCCATCCCCCTCTTAGGCTTTATCACACCCCTCTTGGGTATTGAGGGTAATGGTAATTGGGATGCATCGGCGGCATTAATTACCTTACTTATGTATTCTTGAAGGGCCTTAACATTCCACTCCCATGTTGATTTACGCCTAGCATCAATGGGTATACCTAGGAGCCTAGCCTCATTAATAGTTAAGTTAACAGCCTTAATCTCACTAATTGAGAATCCCCTACCCTGCTTCAGCCTGCTGCTTCTAGGTGACTTAACCATGGCCACAGGTGGATTAATGGACACGGCTAAACCTTAGGCTAAGGCATTAATAAGCTTTACTGAATAAGATTAGGCTAAACATGGGTTACTCCCTTCATTTAATTTAATTAAGGCTGTGGATTCACGGTACTATATTGAAATTAGGGTAATGGATGCCAATATACGCAATAGATCTTTCCTAAATTTAAGGAATTAAGCTAAGGGTTACTAATTCATTTTTAAAGAGTAAGGTAATTCACCCTATTGCAGTATGAGTGGTGATGAAGTGCTCATGATTAATACTGTGTCGAGAATTGGATACGGTATAATGGTAATAGCAATACCTTACTATATTCCAAGCCACTTCTCAGCATTAGTGGGTGTGGTATTATCTGCTTATCCAATAGCTGAAGCCTTGGCATCAATACCAGTGGGCTTAGTGGTGGGTAGGTTTAAGGCCAATTACTTGGTTTCAATTGGAGTATTGATCATGTTTGCTTCATCAGTCTTATTCACGGTGAGTAATGATTGGGTTACGTTAACCATCCTTCATGGTATAATGGGTGTTGCTGCAGCATTAATGACCGTACCATTATTAACACTAGTAGCGTATAGGAGGATTAAGTTGGGCTTAGGGTACGGTGGTTTCTTCTCAACATACTTCGCAGGCTACATAGTAGGTATTGGTATAAGTGGCTTAATGCAGAGGTTAATCAACAATAGTATTGAGGCGGCCCGGGTATCCATGCTAATTGCCTCAGTAGTATTTTTAGCAACACTACCGCTCGCATTAATGCTTAAGGGTAAACGTGGCATTAAGGTGCATAGGAAGCGGGGGCTGAAGCATAGTGAGTTAACCCTCCTCCCACTTTGGTTGGGCATAATGATTATGCTTGGGATAGCCTTCACCCTACCCACAGGCTTAACTAGCCATCTTAACATTAGTGGAGCCTACGTTGCCCTAATATACGTTGCAGCAGCGTTAGTATTAGCCTTCGGCATGATGATGTTCGGTGCATTGGCTGATAGGATAGGGGTCATGAGGGTCATTATGATTGGTTTAATTGGCTTAACCCTAGTAATAGGTATGGCTTACTTAGCAGTGTCTGGAGTAATAAGCATCAGTAGCGCCATCATACCCCTAGTACCCTCAATCCTCCTGGCCTCAGCCCTAGTGCCATCAATATACGCATATGTTGGATACAGGATTGAGGAGGGGTCTGAGGGGTTAATAATGGGTATCTACAATATACCGACAGCAGTGGGTATAGCGGTGGGTAACCTACTCGGTGGCTTCTCAATAAGCCACCTTGGCCTAGGTTTAACAGTGGCCTTAGCAGCACTAGTACTGGCACTAGCTACACTTCTTACTGGAGTACTATGGATTATTCAGGATACACACCACCGTAGTAATCAGCCGACTTAGGCGTCTTCACTAATACGTGTGGGTTCAATTCATCACTCCAGTAACTTGGTGGCTAGGCAGTTAATAAGTGTTTCCAAGCCATTAAATAGTCTATTTGCTTAGGCCTGAATCTACCTAGACTACTATATTGACGAGTAAAACTTATAAATGAATCAATAGCAACTACTTATGCAAGCCTCAGTGATAGGTTATATAAATAGAATGAGGCGGATAATAAATATGGTATATATATTATTCACCATCTGTACGGCGGCTGCAGGCTCTTTAATGGTTAGGGCGCAATTGCAGCAGTTAAGTGGATACCCCTCATCATCAGTACCCAATTGGCTTAGCCCAGGCAGTAACGCCTGGGAGCTTACAGCGGCCACATTAGTTGGCTTAATGAGTGTACCTGGTTTAATGCTGTTCTACGGTGGTTTAACCAGGAGGAAGTACGTCATAAACACAATGATGATGGTCCTCTACGCCTTCTCAATAGTGCTGGTTCTATGGATTCTCTTTGAGTACGAGATGTCCTTTGGGCCACCCCTATTAGCCATTAAGGGGTTTGGTATATTAGGTAAACCAACCCCCGTACTCACCAGCGGTATACTTACCTCACAGGCTGATATACCATTAGCCAATCAACAACCAAACATATCACTCCCCACCCTAGTATACTTCCAGTTCGTGTTCGCTGCAATAACACCAGCCTTAATAGTTGGTGCCTTAATAGAGAGGATGAATTTTAAGGCTTGGATGCTCTTCGTACCATTATGGTCAGCCTTAGTTTATGGACCATTAGCGTACTGGCTATGGGGTGGTGGTTGGTTAGCTCAATTGGGTGCAGTGGACTTCTCTGGGGGTTACGTGATACACCTTGATGCTGGTGTAGCTGCCGTGGTTGCGGCAATGATGATTGGGCCAAGGCTTGATGGTGAGAGGAAGCTTAGCCCGCATAATTTAACTCAAGTAGCCACTGGCCTAGGCCTACTTTGGCTTGGTTGGAATGGATTCAACGGTGGCGACCCATACGGTGTAACCATTGATGCTTCAATAGCCGTATTAAACACTAACCTAGCTGCCGCAATAGCCTTATTAACATGGCTAATACTTGATGTAACCGTTAATGATAAACCAAGCCTAACCGGCGCCGCATCAGGGGCCGTGGCTGGTTTAGTTGGAATAACTCCGGCTGCCGGCTATGTTAATGGGCTTGGTGCGCTGATAATAGGCTTAGCCTCAGGCGCCGCAGCCTGGGCTTCCCTAAACCTAATCCAATATAGGCTTAAGCCAATTAGGAACATTGATGATGCCACTGGCGTGTTTTCAACACATGCAATACCAGGCTTCCTGGGTGGCGTATTAACGGGCGTATTTGCTGATCCTCATGTGGCGGCTTTAATAGTGCCTGGGTTATCAGGTGCATTATATGGGAATACATACCAGTTAATAATTCAAATTGTGGCAGCCCTTGTGGTTGCAGCCTACAGTGGATTTATGACCCTCCTAATACTAAAGCTCATAAGTAAGGTTACGCCACTTAGGGCATCACCAATCACACTGAGTGTTGGTGATAGGGAAATGCATGGTGAGGTGGCTTACGATGAGTATGCGTTCCCAATTCAAGCTAGGGATATTGAAGTGATTAATGGTAGGAGTAGGGAATGAACCATGACGTATTAAATTATTCATATAGGTATTTATGGTCTTATAATTAATGATTCTGCTAATGCTATATAATAATTTACTTAAGCTATATATAGTAATGCATTTAAATTTAAAGGGTTTCAATAATTAATGGTTCTCAAGGTGGGTATCCTTGGTTCAGGTTTCGCAGCTAGGGAGCTTCACTTACCGGTCTTAAGCAGGATTGATGGCATTGAATTATCTGCAATATTCGGGATACCTTATGAGGATGCGCTCCTATTGGCCAGGAGGTTTAACATACCTAAGGTGACTGATGACTGGAGGAGTATTATTAATGATTCAAGCATAGATATTGTGCTTATAGCCACACCAACGTATACGCATAAGGCCATTGCCGAGGAGGCTATTAAGGCTGGTAAGGATGTAATGCTTGAGAAGCCCATAACCCTAACAGTTAAGGATGGGGAGGAATTGGTTAAGGCCTATGAGGCTGGGGGCATTAAGTTGATGGTAGCCCACTGCCTAAGATTCTGGCCTGAGTACGTTAGGGCTAGGGAATTAATAATGGCTGGTAGGGTTGGTGAACCTAGGGTTATTAGGGCATATAGGCTTAGTTCACATCCAGGGCGCTGGTTCAGGTTCCAGGAATTGAGTGGTGGGGTTGCAGTGGACATGAGCATACATGACTTAGATTACTTGAGGTGGACCTTTGGTGGTGTTAAGAGGGTTTACGCAATAGGGGGCATATACTCCAGTGAATCAGCCACATCAATAGACCACTTCATGGCTACCCTGGAGTTCGATAATGGGGCTGTGGCCTACGTTGAGGGTTCGTGGGCTATGCCTAGGAATTACCCATTCACAACATACTTCGAAGTATCCGGCACTAACGGCTTAATGGCTGTTGATAATCAATCCACAGCCACTGTTGAGGCTTACATTAATAACTCATACTATAGGTACAGCCCAATGATGAAGGACGCCTACTACCTGGAGTGGATTGCATTCCTAAACTGGGTTAATAAGGGTGTTAAACCACCCATTGAGCCTCATGATGCTGTTGAGGCGCTTAGGCTTGCCTTATCAATTAATAAGAGTATTATGGAGGGTAGGGTAGTTAACCCAAGTGAGGTGAAGTGACCATGGTGCTCCGCTTTGCGGTAGTCTCATACGCACACATGCATGCATGGAGCTACACCAGGGCTATTAAGGAGCTTGAGGCTGAGGGTAAGGCAAGCCTAGTAGCTGTCTTCGATAATAACGCTGATAGATTAAGGAGGGTTCAGGAGGCCTTTAAACCCAAGGTGGTTTACAGCGACTTCGAGAAGTTAATGGCTGAGGGTGGCTTTGATGCAGCTGTGGTTGCTTCAGAGAACGCTAGGCACATAACCTACGCCCTACCCCTCATTAAGGCTGGGGTACACGTTATTGTTGAGAAGCCCATAACAACATTAGTGAGTGATGCAGTAACCATGGTTAATGAGGCTGATAGGCGTGGCGTTAAGCTTCAGGTAGCCTTCGTAATGAGGTATCATGATGCAGTGGTGGAGGCTAAGAGTAGGGTTAGTGAATTTGGGGGAATTAAGTCAATAACAGCGACTAACCATGGCACATGCCCCTTCGACTGGTTCGTTGACCCTGAGTTAGCGGGTGGTGGAGCAATGATGGATCACATAGTTCACGTAGCCGACTTAATAAGGTGGTTCACTGGTAAGGAGTTTGAGGAGGTTTCAGCCTTCGTGGGTAGGAACATTAGGCCTCAACTTAAGGTTGAGGATAATGCCCTAATACTGGCTAAGCTGAGTGACGGCACGCCTGTATCAATTGACTCAAGCTGGTCTAGGCATGAGACGTGGCCAATATGGGGTGACGTCTACATGAGGATACTGGCGGAGCGCGGCGTATTAACCATTAATGCCTTCAACCAAAACATATCCCTAGCCGATGATAAGGGATTCCACTGGGTATCCTACGGCCCAGATGCGGATAGGAATATGATCGAGGACTTCATTAGGATTATTGAAAGCAACCTAACACCCAGGGCCAGTGGGCTTGATGGCTTAAGGGCTCTTGAAGTGGTTGCAGCTGCATATAAGTCATGGAGGGAGGGTAGGCCAGTTAAGATTAGTGAAGTAAGGGTTCAGTGACTTAAACGTAAAGGCACTCAAGTTTGCATGCATTTAAAGAAAAAGTATATAAAGATTTTACAAATTAATTAATTATGAAGGCTAATTGGTTAATTAGAAGGATAGGATTAGCAGTAGCTACCTGGTTTGTTGCATTATTCATAAGTTACGTGCTTTTCGAATACGCTCCAGTTAACCCAATAAACTACATACTATCCCAATTGGGTATGCTCGGTGGCGGCACCAGCGGTGTAGGCGGCACTGGGCCTGCATTAATGAGTAGGGGGAATTACGAGTACATTGTTCAATGGGCCTCAGCCTTCATGATTCACGGTAATCCAGCCGTAGGTTTCGCTAAATACATAGTGAACACATTCAGGGGTGACTGGGGTTGGTCAGTGGTATATGGTTTACCCGTATTAACGTTAATAGCCAGGTACCTTCCCTGGACTTTGTTTATTGTTGTTTCTGCTAATTTGATTGCTTTCTTTGTGGGTGTTTATCTTGGTCAGTATATGGCTTATCATAGGGGTTCTACTGGTGATCAGGCTGTTACGCAATTCATAACAGTAAAAAGATCAATACCAGTTTACATTTATGCGGCATTACTGGTTTACTTCCTAGGCTTCGAGTATCATATTTTCCCAACCCACGGAGCATACTCTGGTACTCCAGGCTTTAATTTGCCTTTTATTATTAGTGTTCTTTATCATGCTGCTTTACCCATCTTCACGCTTGCCTTCTCCTCCTTTGGTCATTGGGCCTTAAGCATGAGGGGTAACATCATCTCAGTACTGGGTGAAGACTACGTAAACTACGCTGAAGCAAGAGGACTACCAAGCAGCTGGATACAGAGAAGATACGTAGGAAGAAACGCACTACTACCACTATACACAGGAATAATAATAGCACTAGGCACATCATTCGGTGGAGCAGTATTCGTTGAGACTGTTTTCTCATATCCAGGTGTTGGTGCATTGTTCTCATCATCACTTGGTAATGGCGACTGGGCCCTTGGAATGGGTATTCTACTTATACTCATATTAGCGGTAATATTAGGTATGGTTATTGCTGACTTAACATACTCACTAATAGACCCAAGGGTGAGGCAAGGATGATGGAGGTCAGTTACAGTAGGGTTGAAGGAGCCATTAAGAGTGTATTTAATATTTTGAGGCTTATTTGGGTTAATAAGTCAGCTAGGTTTGGCTTACTCACGCTTATGTTCTATATATTAATGGCTA
>NZ_DAXS01000001.1:9074-11104 GCF_002506515.1 Caldivirga sp. UBA161 | reverse complement strand
CCTAGGCTTTGGCCACCTGTTTATTGGTTTGGGACAGATAATGTTGGTGTACCCCTCCTTGTTGATATTATTAATGGCGCACCCTTCGTCCTTGAGGTTAGCCTACTCACTGCATTATATACAACTGTATTGGGTTTACTAGCTGGTATAGTGGCTGGGTTTAAGGGTGGTTACGTAGACGCTACCTTATCCTTCATTAGTCAAGTACTCATGACTATTCCAAGCCTACTCCTAGTCATGATAATGGCAACAATGATACACACTAATAATCCACTCATATTATCAGGCATATTAAGTATAACAGGGTGGACCGGCTTGGCGCTTTCTGTTAGGTCGCAGATACTTTCAATGAGGGAGTTACCGTACATTGAGGTCTCAAGGGTGTTGGGATTATCCGGCAGCTACATACTGTTTAAGGAGATAACACCAAAAATAATGCCTTATGTTTGGATAAACTTCATACTGAACATGGAGGGGGCGGTATATGCCTCAGTGGGCCTATACTTCCTAGGCCTACTACCATTCCAAAACTACAATTGGGGTGCATTAATAAGCCAAGCATTAGCCTATGGTGCATACTATGGTGGAAGAGCATTACCAATACTAATAGTGCCAGTTGTCTTTGTGACGCTGTACATGGTGGCTCTCATCGAGTTAGCCTACGGTATAGATGAAGTAATAAACCCAAGGTTAAGGAAGTGAGTTATATATTATAATGATTAATATTTATATTAACGTTAATCAATTTAGAGTAAGGTTTATAAAGCAGTATACTATTGGCAATACATGGCTACAAAACATACTTGGTTCAGGTGGGTCTTAGTAATCACTACAGTAGTTCTAGTAGTGGGTTTAGTGGGTCAAGTTGATTTCAGGCACACTACAGTAGGTCCAATAATTAATGCCCAACAGTATAATATTACACCATACAATACGATATACGTATTCACTATAAGGAGTCCACCTTTAACTAGTATGTCGCTTTATAATCCAAATATATTCCACGGTGGTATTGCTTGGTATGGTGTTGTTCAATCGCATGTGGCTGCAATAAACTATACCACTGGTGAGGAGGTTCCTATTTTGGCTGAGAATTGGACTCTTCAGGAGCTTCCAAATGGTACGTTGGCTATCTATATAACCCTAAGGCATAGTGGGATGAGTAATGGTCAGCCAGTCACATGTTGGGATCTTTTGGCCAATAATATTGCTAATGGCCTAATACATAATATGTGGGGTAACGTTAGTATAGTGAATAATTACACGTGCATATTCAAGATGCCTCAAGGCTACTATGCACCACCAACAAGCCCAGCTGCTGAGGCTTATGACATATTCTGGGCACTTAATTGGGGTGGTGTGGCATTAGATTGGACTTGGAATGCATGGGAACCATTAATGAAGGCTGCCTTAGCCAACTACAGTTGGGTATGGCTCTTTAACTTCGGTAACGCCACCGAGCAGGCTCAAGCTAGGAAGGTGTTAACACCGTTAATTAATGAATTATTCACTGCAACGCTACCACCTAACACACCTACAACAGGCCCATTCTACGTCTGCGATATTACGCCTGAATACATTCTTCTCTGTAAGAACCCATACTGGTATAATGCTAAAGACATTAAGGTTGATTACATAGTTCAGTGGCAGTACTCATCCATGACCCAGGTTTACGCTGCTTTGGCTTCCGGTAAAATCAGTATCTGGACCACTGGCCCTGGTTCACTATCTCCATCAATAGTGGCAACTATTTTAAGTAACCCTAATATGAAGATGTACGTTTACCCATGGTGGGGTGGTGATGCGCTTTACTTTAATTTCCTTAATCCGTGGTTGGCTATGCCTCAGGTTAGGCAGGCTATTTATTATGCTGTTAATTGGACTCAATTAGCCCAAGCAGCATACGGGCCGCAATTCATATTACCATCACCGACACCTCAAGTGGGCATTATGAATGATAAGTATCCAAGCCTAGTGCAGCAGGTCATAAGTTATTGGGCTAGTCAAGGATCACCACTAATCAACTACAC
>NZ_DAXS01000001.1:0-8974 GCF_002506515.1 Caldivirga sp. UBA161 | reverse complement strand
CCACCGCAGTTGGCTTTGGTTAACAGTATTGCTAATGCATTAACAAGCTTCGGAATACCAACCACTGTAACTGTTTACCCAAGCTCAGAATTCAGTACTATAATTCAGAAGGGGCAGTATGATTTAATATTCTTATACTACGATGGAGCGCCTGAGCCTGGTTTACCATCATTCTTCCCAGAGGGCCCAATACCAGCAGCCTACTATCAAGGATACCCATTTAACGCAACGCATTGGAATATGGTCATTACTTTGCCTAATGGAACTCAAGTTAGTCCACTACAGGTATGTTATAAGTACTTCATAAGCCCAGCTAAGACATTCTCATGCTACGCAATATCAATGTGGGCATGGAACCACTACGTACCATTCATACAGATTGATAGGAACACTGAAATATTCTTCCTAAATACTCAGTACGTTAACTGGCCTATTAATGATACGTCAATATGGGATAACATACCTAGTATTCAGACAGAGGCTTGGACCGCATTATTAACGCATGTGTCATTTAAGTCGCCTTCAGCCGTAACTACGGTTACAACTACTTCTTCAACAACTACCCCAAGTACTGTGACTAAGGTTGTTACGCCATCGTATATCATATATGCTGTGGTGGCTGTAGTGGTGGTTGTTGTTATTGCGGCTGTTGTTGCTATAATATTAATGAGAAGAAGGTAAACTTAAAGCCCTTAATTCAAATCATTAAAAATCAGTTTTTCAATTATTAACAAGCCATTGCACCTATACGCTTTAGCTAAGATGTATTAAACTTAACTTCAGGTTTATGCGTTATTTAGTAAAAATGTTTAAAATTAACACTGCATAATAAGAGCTTAGTGCTGGAGGTCTCGTTCATAGGTAGGAGAAGCGTGTTCAATGAGTTGAGTAGTATTGTAACGGGCCCCATTAGTGTTAAGTATGCGGACTCCAGGGTAATTAGGGCTGTGGGTAATGAGGTATGCATACTGGATTACTACGTTGATGCTGATTGTTCAGGTAATTGCGTGAGGGTGGGTAGGTATGTTGAGCCTGTGGAGCTTATGGGTATTTTAACCAACGTTATGGTTAATATGCTTAATTATGAACTTATTAAAATGGGTATTGACTATGGTACGGAAAGGACTGGTGTTGTTTTAGTTTATGATAATACCCCCTTAATCGGCAATATATTAACCCCAGTTAAGCTAATTAAGTTAATTAAGCTGATTAATGGTAGGCTTAGTGGAGTGGCTATAGGTGATTCACCCCCGGCACGTAGATTCCTTGGGATAAGTATCAGCGACTTATGTTCAATAACAGATAATGTACTGGTTATTGATGAGCTTGAATCCTCCAGGTTAAGGAACTGGGTATCCGCGAATGGCCTAATGGACGATGTAGCTGACGCCTACGCAATAGCATTAACTAAACCTAAGGTAGTTATTAAGTGCACCAGCTCTAAGGATTAAATGTGCCTTAAAGTGTTAAGAGGGGAAGGTTTCCCTTTCAACGCTCCTTATTGATTCAATAATTATGTCAACTGCCTTCTCCGCTAATTCAATGGGTATGTTAAGGGGTGGTGCGATCCTTATCGTTGACTTACCTGAACCTATTACGGCTACCCCCCTCTTAAATGACCTCATCAATACTTCCCCTAATTCCTTAATGGCTGGTTCCTTACTTACCTTATCCTTAACTAACTCAACGCCAATCATTAACCCAAGCCCCCTAACATCACCGATTAACCTACTTGAACTAGCCTCCTCCCTAAACCTCCTCATAATGTAATCCCCAACCCTTGAGGCATTTGCAAGCAGGTCCTCATCTTTAATAACGTTAATCACCTCAATACCTGCAGCTAAGGCCACTGGGTTACCGCCGAATGTATTGGCGTGGGAACCCTTAGGCAGCCTCATTAAGTTAGCCTTACCAACAATGGCGCCTAATGGTAAGCCGGCTGCTATGGCCTTAGCCATGGCTATTAAGTCAGGCTCAATACCGAAATGCTCCACTGCAAACCATTTACCAGTCCTACCGAAGCCTGATTGAACCTCATCAGCCACAAGCATTATGCCATACTTCTCAGTAATCTTCCTTAATCCCCTCATGAAGTTAATGGGTGGTACAACATAACCGCCTTCACCTTGAATGGGTTCAATGAAGACTGCAGCCACTTCACTTGGGTCAACTAGCCTACCAAATACCCAATCCTCAATAAATGATAAGGCCTGTTCACCACACTCCTCCTCACTCAGCCCTTTACCGAAGGGGCACCTGTATGGGTATGGGTATGGAGCATGAATAACATTAGGCATCATTGGGTTAAACCCAAATCGCTGAATAGGCTTACTGGCGGTTAAGGACATTGAGCCGTAGGTCCTACCGTGAAACGCGCCTAGGAAAGCCATAACGTAAGGCCTCTGATTCTTGAAAAAACCCCTAGCTATCTTAAGGGATCCCTCTATAGCCTCAGTGCCTGAATTAGCATAGAACACGCGCTTCCCACCACTTATTGGAGTTATCTCAATGAGCATTGAAGCGTGCTTAACCGCTAACTCATAGTAGAAGTCAGTTAAGCTATAGTGGGTGAATTCACTGGCCTGATCCCTTATAGCCTTAATAATCCTTGGGTGGGAATGCCCAACATTCATAACTGCAATGCCTGAGTTAAAATCTACGTATAAGTTACCATCAACATCCTCAATGATTGGGCCAACCCCCCTCTTAATCACCAGGGGGTACCACCGCCCAAAGGACTGCATTATCAATGACTCATCATTCTTAACGATACTTAAAGCCCTGGGCCCAGGGGGCTCCACTATTATTCTTGGGGCGTCACTTGGCTTAACATCCCAGTACCAGTTAGGCATACTTGGCTACCTCAGTGGTGCTTAATAAAGTATCCTATAATAAGGTATATAACCTATGTAGCATTATTTAAGAACCCTACCTGTTAACAGGCTAATGACCGGGGATTTACCGAAGTCCTCCCCCAAATCCATACTAGTCCCCCTGGCTGGGATAAGCCTAACGCCCAGTGAACGACCCTTAACTCTAACCACCTCAGTTAAATCGAGGAGTAGGTTCCTACTTAACTCAAGTTCACTAACCGGTACTGGAACCATGTCAATACCTGCCACGCAAACCTGGGTGTATGATATTAATTTAAATAAGTCAACTAAACCATCATTGAACCTCTCCTTTAACTCATTATCCTCCCCCAACGGTAACATAACCTCATTAAAGCCAGTCTTATTAAAGGGTAATTCACTTATTAACCTATTAATGAAGCCGATTGCTGCCATGGTTCCTAATTCACCAAACCTTAACCCACCCACCTTCTCAATTACCTTAACCACAGAGTCCTGACCCCAGGGGGATAGTGAAGCATCAATACCCCTGTACTCCACGCCAGCTAATTCACTCAATTCTTCACCTATCGCATTAGCCTTACCCACCAGGTCCTTTAACTTCCTCTGCAGGTCTCCGCCCTCCAGTAGGTCTGAGGCGTATAGTATTGCTATTGATAACCCGGTACCACCCTTAACGTTAACTGATGCTGGGTAGTATGGGGTTTCAATTAAATCACCTAGGAGTATCGCCACTTTCCTAGCCGCTAAGGGTTCCTCAGAGGCCATTGATTTAAGTAGGTTAATGTAGAAGTTGGCTAGTTCATCATCATACTCAGGCATCCAAACCATGGAGTACGTATCATACTCAGTAATCAACTTAACTACAGTGAAGGGGTCTAGGGGAGTCATTAGGCTTAAGCCTGAGTAAACGTAACCCCTCCTGGCAGCTATGGATTTAAGTATTCTAAGCTGCTCCTTAGCAGCATTAATGTTATCTACAAATGGTAACGTAACCCTCTTAGTTACAATACTTACACCATACTTAGAAGAGACTACGCTAATACCTGCATTAACCCTATTCAATAGGTTAGGTAATGAGGCTAAGTCATCCGTGAATAAGGTCACTGCCCTAATCCTCATGTAGGTTAATTACAGTTAGGAGTTATTAAGTATAACTCACATTCAGCATTCAAGCCTAATACTACTAAGTATATATGCCTTAATCCTATACGTTAATACGTAATCCTCATCAGCCAGTAGTTGAGTTAAGTCCATTGAATTGGGTTTAAGATTCCTCATGAATGAGTACGCACTGGGATTACTCATGGTTTTAATAGGCTCCGCATCCATTAGGGAGAAGTTCTTAACGCAGGAGTGTGGTATGGGTATTGCAGATAATTTAGTTGACCAGTGTATTGATAATGGTACCCTAAAGGCCTTAACCTTACTCAAGGTATTAACACCTAAGGTCACGTTACTCATTAACCCACTAAACTTACTGAACCTCTTCATAGCCCTCTCAGCGGCGTCCATTATAATTTTAAGTAACCTAGAGGCGTTCTTCAAATCAATAGCGCTCTGTTGATGAAGCCTAGCGAAAACCTTGAAGCCATTCATACCGTCAAAGTACATTAACACGCTACTAATACCCACAGCTTCAAAACCCAGCCTAACTGCATTGGAGGCTATGTGCATGATTAAGTAACCCTCAGGTGTATTGAACATTACCTGCTTAACCTTAATGTCAGCGACTAGAACATCAACATTACTTGAGCCTATTGGCTTAACGGAAGCCATGAAGTCTAACCCACCTTGAGCAACTAAGGATTTCAAATCATTAATACTATTTACCACTATTGGCTTACCCTCAATACTCCTAACCAACCTAACACCACTGGACTGCTGAACTATGACTTGAGTAATCCTATTAACCATGAAGTCAAGCATTAATTCACCCACTGAGTCATAGTACTTAATTGGGTCAACCGGAACCCTCTTCACCACTGGGTTTAGCCTCCTTACACTCTTCATACTCACTCACTGGTGGCGAAGATATAGTATATTAACTTACCGTTACTGAAGGCTNNCTCCTCCCTGCCCTTTAGGGTTGGGTTTGCCTTTGGTTGGTTTACTGCCTTCATCCTCATTGCCTCACAGCTCGTCCAATGTGGCTATGGGCTGGGCCTCCAACCCAATTACCCCTACCCCTCACCAAGAGTAGCCCCCTTACTCTTAGCTCCCAGGAACCAGAAGATATACAGAGGCAGCAAAAAGTAGCCTTTAAANNCATTTAATGATTATAATTAATCCTAAATTAAAATTAAGTCGCTTTAATGCATGCTTCATGGGTCATTGAGTAAGTGTTTTAAGGGTAATAAGTTAATTAGCATGTGGTTAACATATACATGGGTAAGGGAAGCTGTTATGCGGTTAAGGAGGGTGTTTACGTTAAGCCTGGGCCAATGGACCTAGGTAGAGCTGCAGCTCACCTTTACCTACACTTAAGGGACCTTAAGTTGGGGTACACTTATAATCACGATTGCGTTAAGGTTAAGATGAGCCGTAGCCTCTTTGAAGCCAGGTGCAAGTACCTTGTTAAACTCTGCAGGGAGCAGATTAATGATGAGTATGAGTGTGGTCAAGTGGAGCAGTTGGTTGATGCAGCATTAAGTAGCGTGAAGTTGCCTCAATGGGCTGAGGAATTGGCTAAGCAATACTTAGTTAAGGTAACTAGGTTAATTTAGGGAGTTAACCATATTAATAAGGCTTCAACGCCTCAAGGGGGGTTCAGTGAGCCTATGCCTACTTGAACATAGGGACATGGTTATCTCAGGCTTAGCAGTATTCGCAGCATCATTTATGCTCTTCTCACAGTATTGGTTAGCTAACTTAAGCCTACTGGGGCCTATTTCCCTAGCCTCACTACTGGTTGCTATAACTGCATTCATGGCCCACGAGTTAATGCATAGGTACGTGGCCAGGAGGCTTGGTTACATTGCGTGCTTTAGGCTTGTTAGATACGGCTTAGTAATGCTTCTCGTAACGGCCTTAATAGGCTTAGCCGCTAGGTCACCATTCATGATGGGTGCTCCAGGGGCTGTGGCTATTGGACCCAACATACTGGGTAAGGAGAATAGTAAGTACAGGGCCCTCATAGCCTTAGCTGGACCAGGGGCTAATGTAATAATGGCTGCGTTATTCTACGTATTAGCCCTGCTCATGGTTAATAATACTGCATTATTACTGGCCCTACGCTTAACATATATCCTCAACTCTATCCTGGCCTTATTCAACTCCCTTCCAATACCACCCCTTGACGGCTACCAGGTGGTTAAGAATAGGGGGTATGGATTATGGTTAACGCTTATGGTATCCTCAATACTTGTCTCTATCCCTGCACTAGGGTACTTACTTTAACCTTACCCACACCCCTCACAGTCTCCCTCACCCTCAACGCGATTAACGCGGTTATTATTGATGATACTGCTGATGATATGAATATGTAGTAGAAGGATAATCTTGACGGAACCATATACAGTATCGGTAAGTTACCTAACATACCCATTAACACGCCTTGCTTATACGTATCAAGTATTGAACTTGCAAACACTGGGCCAAGGGTGTTGCCCATTAATCTCATTGTAGTATTGGTTCCAGTTATGGTGGCAAGCCTCTTCTCTGATGCAGACATCATGAGTATGGTTATTCTAGTCACCATCATACCACCAATGCCAATTAACGTGATTACTAGGATAATCATAACATCAGCTACCGTTAAAGAGTAATCCAGCGACATTATAGCCAGAAGCAGTGAACCGAGGGCTGCAATTAATGGTGCAATTATTAATATGGGCTTAACACCCACTTTACTTGATAATGCTCCGAAGGCTGGCCCAATAATCAGCATTATTATGCTTATGGGGGCTAGGGTAATACCTGTGGATAATATATCCATGCCGAAGCCTACCGGTCTAGGTAACTCAAATAAGTATACTAAGGCTTGGAAAAGTAGAAATAACCCAAACCCAGATACGAATGATGCGAGAAGGGGAACAGCCACATTAGGGTTTGAGAAATCCTCCAGGCTAATTATTGGATTGGGAATCCTCCTGGAGTGGTTTAGGAATAGGCTAAACACTATTAAACCCATTACTATTCCACCTAACGTCACTGGTGACGTCCAACCAACCTGGTGGGCGTACGTTAATGCTAACCCAATTATAAGGAAGCTTAAGGATAGGGAAAATAATCCAATTAAATCAATAGGCTCTTTTCTCATACTACCTACTGAATCAGGCAACACCCTATAGGCAATTAGTATCGCAGCAATTAGGAGGGGTAATGCAGTCCAATATACTGTTTGCCAATCATAGTATTGAGCTATGAATGCGCCTATGGGTAGTGCAACTGCAGCACCTATTGCGAAGGTGGATGCTATAATACCTTGAGCCATGGGTAACTGTTCCCTAGGCAACCTTTCCCTCAATATTGTGTAGGCTATTGGATTTATTCCCAAGCCAATACCCTGCAGGGCCCTGAAAGCCACAAGGGTGAAGAAGTTTGGTGAAATACTGGTTAGGAGCACTGACGCTGCGTATATTATTAGGATAATCATGAGTACCCTCTTCCTACCGTACTCATCAGCCAACTTACCTATGGCAGGTGCTAAGGCTAAACCACCTAGGGTTTCAGCGGATAAAACCCATGAAACTTCAGATGCTGAAACACTGAACTCACTTTCAATCCTGTATATTGAGGGGAGTACAGCCATTTCAATGTACATTGTTAAAACAGAAATGAAGGCTAATATTGGTAAGTACCTCCTTAAAACATGAGAAGTATGACTCATAGAAGGCTCTTATTGAGGCTAATATATTAATTTTTTGCAAGTAATTAACCCATGGCTTAGCCGAATACTAATTCGGCTCAATAGCCATACCTAGGCTCAATATGGTAATTAATATTAATTAACCTTAATAGAGGCTTACCTTTTAAACCATATTTGATACTATGTTAATATAGGGGTAGGTTAGTTATCAGCGTACTTAATAGTACGGTTATTTGTCAGCATATAGTAGGTGATACTTATTTACCTGAGTAAAATTGAGTTAAATATGACTCATGGTATTCGCTTAATGGTGCATTATGGGAAAAACTTATATAGGAGAGGTAGCTGAAAATATTTTATGGCTAGGAGAGACGTAATAAATACCTCAATATGGGCCGCTAAGAGTATAGCTATTGTCTTCGCTGAGTTAGTCTTCGCAATAAGCATATCCTTCTTCCTAATACACGCAATGCCAGGCAACCCATACCAAATAATCCTAGTGGGCCTACTGCAGAAGGGTATTCCTTATGAGCAAGCTAAGATAATGGCAGCAGCATTAGCCGGCTATAACCCTAACGTTAACCCAATAGTCAGTTGGGCTGGCTACATGTGGAGTGTATTCCACGGTAACTTAGGCTACTCACTAATATACAGGGCACCAGTGGCTAAAATTATAGCCACAGCCGCCCCCTGGACAATACTACTGGTTGCAGTATCCTTAACATTAGCCTTCGCCACAGGCTATATATTGGGGCTTTACGCAGCATCCAAGACAGGTATAGTGGATGGCCTAATAAACGGTACATTATCCTTCTTCCAGTCAATACCAGCCTACGTCCTAGCCTTAATACTAATAATAATATTCGGCGTGCTCCTGAAGATAGCCCCCATAGCTGGAGCCTACTCCTCAAACGTTACCCCAGGCTTCACAGCGAAGTTCATCCTAGATGTTATGCGTCACCTAGCCCTACCCCTCTTAACCTATTACTTAGTCATATTCCCAGGATGGGTCTTTGGCACTAGGAGTTTAGCCATAAGCATCACCAAGGAGGATTACGTGCTTGTGGCTAAGGCTAGGAACCTACCTGAGAAGAGGATTACCCTAACTTACATTGGTAAGAATGCCCTACTACCACAGTTAACCGCATTACTATACTCATACGGTTTAATGTTTGGTAGCAGTATATTTATTGAATCAACCTTCGCAATACCTGGGTTAGGCTACGTCTTAGCAATAGGTTCAGGTTCAAGAGACTACCTACTGACCATTGGTTCATTCCTAGTAATCATTATTGCTGTTATTTTGGGTAAT
>NZ_DAXS01000037.1 GCF_002506515.1 Caldivirga sp. UBA161 | reverse complement strand
TGTTTGCCCTTTCTCACTTTTACCTTATGTATTCATGCGTTTATGCTGTTTAATCCTTGTCTTTTAATGTGGGTTAAGTTTAATATGCTGTTATGTTGAATCCATGTGAGGGGTTGCCCCAGTGATAGTGGTCTGGAGCACTGAGGTGGTGATGAGTGGTTATTGTTGGTGTTTGTTTTCTTTAAGTAGCCTGTATGCTACTATGGTGCGTTGGATGGCTGTGGTTAGGGTTATTAGTGCGAATAGGCCCATGCCGTAGGTTAATACTGCGTTGCTCTTAATTAATGCGTAGATTAATGTTAATGTGAATAGGTATATTAGGCGTTCCGGCCTCTCGAAGAAGCCTACTCCAAGCATTCTTAAGCCGAGGGATTCTGCTCTAGCCCTCATGTAGCTTGTTAATAATGAGCCCACAACAGCCACGTAGGCCTCCATCATTATTGTGGTTTTAAGTCCACTTAATACTGCAACTGCTATTATTATTGCTGAATCCTCGAACCTATCTAGGGCTGAGTCCAGGAATGCGCCTGAATTAGACACCATCTTATTGAATCTCGCTGATAATCCATCCACCGCGTCGAAGAATCCTGAAGCCAGTATAATAATGGGTAGTAGTACTGGGTATTGTTTAATTAGGGCGATGGGTATTGATAGTAATGATACCAGTAGGCCGATTAACGTTAATAGGTTTGGGTTCTTAGGTAGTATGGGTGCAATCCTCTCTAGGACATGCTCCAGTGTGTCCTTAATTCTACCAATCATTAGGCATCGTACTGTGGATAAGTTAAAAGCTTAACCAAGGATAGGGTAACGTGGGTAAGGCCCTAACCAGGTTCATAAGTAAGATAACTAAGGAGAACCTATGGATCTATGTGATTAATGCCTTGATTAATGGGCCAAGGACTGGTTATGAGATAGTTAAGGAGATTAAGGGTAAGTACATGATAAACGTAACCACTGTATCAGTTTACGTGGTCTTATATAAGATGGAGAGGGATGGTTTGCTTGAGAGCTTCGATAAGGATGGTAAGAAGTACTATAGGGTTACTGAGGAGGGGTTGAGGGAATTTAATAATGCCATTAAGGCCCTGGTTGAGTTACTGTCCAGGTTCAACTGTACATTAAAATGCAGTGGTGATGCTACTGTGGGAAGACCTTAATGTTAATCTTAAGCTCCTTGAAGAGCTCTGAGGCTAACTTATCCATCAGTGACCTACCCTTAGGCGTAATGACTCTTCCTACATTAGTCCTCTCAATTAAGCCGGCGGCCTCAAGTTGATGAAGTATATTCCTAATCACAGCTCCACCAGCCTTAGCAGTCCTCTCACTCCTAGCCTTTGGCCCTAACTTAGCCCTGTAGCTGAATGATGACCTAAGGCTCCCCAAGCCCACGGGGCCATTTAAGTAAACCCTCCTCAACACTGCCGCTGCCCTAAGGTACCACCAATCATCATTTTGAGGCGGCCTATCCTTATTCCTACCAGTCTTAACGTAGATCGCCCACTGGGGGGGCTTAACTTGAGGCACATTATCCTTAAGGTACTTAGCCACCCTCTCCACCAGCTTATCCTGCGGTACATCCTTAACGCTAACCATTCTATATGCCGCTTAATGCAACCCTTTTAAAGATTTCCAACCTTAAAGCATTCAACAATATGGGCATTGATTTAAGGTAAATGAACCCAAGCACCCAGTTTATTCACCTCCTCCTACCGTACCTACCCATTAAGTATGCCTCAGCTATGATGTGCCCAGCCATCGCCCCCCTAACCTCATTAAGGCTTGCGCCTGGTTTAAGGTTAAGCATAGTGTCTAAGGCATACAACCTGAAGTAGTACCTATGGGGGGAGTGGGCCCTGGGTGGGCATGGCCCACCGTAGCCAACCCTACTGAAGTCATTAACACCCTGCATGCCTATGCCTTGAACCTCAGGTTTCTTTGGAATATTCTCAGGGAGTTCACTTAGGCTTGGTGGAATATTATACAGTATCCAATGCGTGAAGGTTCCCATGGGTGCGTCCGGGTCCTCCATTATTAGCGCGAAACTCTTCACGTTGGGTGGGGGGTCAAACCACCTTAAGGTTGGTGAAACATCATCCCCATCACACGTGTATTTAACTGGGATCATGTCCTCGTTCCTAAAGGCCGGGCTCTCAATCCTCATAGGTGTAGTGTAGGGCACTACTTTAATTATTTAACCCATTAGTAAAATTGGGGGTTATTGGGTAGATATGTTTACCTTAATTGGTGGGCTCATTGTTAGCTTTAATTCAACTTCCTTAATCTTATCCCAACCATACTTCCTAGCCACCTCCTCAAGTACTGTTAATGCGTTTTCAGCCACTTTAGATGGATCCATGTCCTCGGTACCCACCTTAACCATTATTTGAGGCTGATCCCTAAGCCTAACTCTAACACTCCTCCTATACCTATCTATTAGGGCCTTAACATCTGCATTGGGCGGTATCACATCAGGCATCTTACCCCTAGGCCCCAGTATAGGCCCCATTACCCTACCTATCTGAACCATTAAGTCTGGTGAAGCCAGGAAGAAGTCATACTGCTGAGCCAACCTCCTCACACTCTTCTTATCACCATACTTGCTTAAGTCATCCCTAGTTATCACTAAGTCAGCCCCAGCATCCCTGGCTGCAGTTATTGTGGCGCCGCTGGCTATTACACATACCTTAGCCTGCTTACTCAATGGATTAGGTAACGGAACCGTTACGTTGATCCTGTTTTCAGGCTTCTTAACATCAACATCCCTCAGCTTAATAATCAAGTCCACCGTCTGATTAAACCTACGCCCCTTAGCCCTCTGCTTAACACCCCTATAAGCCTCCTCAATAGGCCTAATGTAACTACTCATTACTCAACCTAAAACAGGGTGGATTTATAAGATTTTATACCCATTAAGCTTTGGCAATGCCCTCATTAATAACCCTCCTGGGTAACTCCCACTTAAGCCTTAACGCCATGAACCTGAGGATAATAGTAACAGTCATTGATGCCAATGCCGCTGATGCGTCATTAACGCCAATGAATCTAAGCAGGAAGTAAACAAGCGAACCAAGTATAGCTGCCGACGCGTAGAATTCCCTAGTTAAAATAACAGGTACCTCATTAGACAAGAGATCCCTAATAACACCACCACCAACAGCCGTTATTGAACCCACAAGCACAACTAGTAGTGGATTATGTGAAACTGAATAAGCCAAGGAAGCCCCAGAGGCCGAGAAGGCACCAAGGCCCACTGCATCAGCATACATGAGTGGCTTACCAGCGTTGCTGAAGGCCTTATAGAATATGAATGTTGCTAAGCTAGCTGAAATTGCAGTGAGGGGGTATGGTAGGTAAGTTAAATTAATAGGTGGGTGAATCCCAAGAATAATATTAGATATAATACCCCCACCTAAGGCCGTTGTGAACCCAAGCACGACTATGCCCAGTAAATCCATACCCTTCCTAATAGCCTTTATTGAACCTGACACAGCAAATGCAACTATACCCACGTAATTTGTTACAGTAAGCGCAATGCTCATTATTATTGCAGCCAACCTAACCCTTAATCAGCATTACGTTAAGGTGAATAACTTACCGAATTTAATACATTGATACTTTATTCCGTTTGCCCTATGCTTTTTATTTCAATTATTTTATGTTCATTAATGATTAAGTAATGGGGCTTAGCCCTCAGCCACTGGCTTGATGGTAAGTGGGTCATGAGGCTCCTTCGAGTCCAATGGCATGGGAGTTGCATCCCCAGCCTCCTCAATAATAGCCTTTTTGAGGTAGGAGGGGGCTGAGTGGTATATTCTAAGCCTAAGCTGCGATCCCCCCACGTCCTTCACCATATGCTCCGGCGCATTCTTGGTAAGTCCTCCAGGACTATTGCAACCCCCTCAAAGCCTCAGTAATAATTAAGCTTAACCAGCTTCCTCCCAATATCAAGCTCCCTATGCCTCTCCCTCAGAGCCGCACAATACCTCCACCAGGCATTAATGGGAAGTGGGAATTAAGTAATGGCTCCTACCATGCAGCANNTTTCACTTAATGGCCATTTGGAATAATGGCTTAGGCTTCATTATCATACTTGTTATTGGAGTATGGCTCAGAAGATTACTTAATTTCTTGAGTTGGCTAGTGGTTAAGCATTTAGAAATGCTTAAATATTCTTTAATGCATGGGTTTGATTAATGAGGTATTGGTCTATAGAGGATGAGGATGTCATTGAGCTGGTTAAGAGGAGGTATAATGTAACCATTAGTGCTGACCAGATAGCTAAGGCTAGGGGTTTTGAGTTTAGGATTAGTTGGAAAAAGGCTATTGAAACCGCTAGAGCCATTAGATTCCTAACGATTAAGCAGGCTGAGGACTACATGGAGAAGGTTAAGGACTTGAAGGCCCCAGTACCCATTAAGGAGTTCACTAAGAAGCAGGCTCACCATAATGCCCCCTGGGATGGCTGGCCGGTGGCTAAGTGGCCTGTTAAGGTTGCTGACTCCTTCCTCCAAGTCTTAAAGAACCTTGAGAGTAATGCGAGCTATAGGGGTTTAAATATTGATAATACTGTTATAGTACATGCAGCTGCAAGTAGAGGTATGAGAATTAGGAATTATATGCCTAGGGCCCTTGGTAGGGCTACCCCATGGTTCCAGGACACTGTAAACATTGAGCTTGTGGGCGTTGAATTACCTGCTGAATTAGTCCCCAAGAAGTTCAGTTGGGTTAGGGTTCTTAAATCCATTTAATAAAAGTTTAATTGAAGAGTAATAAAGCTTAGGATCATCTTGCAGTTGCCGCAACCCTCTCCATCTCATCCCTCCTCCTGAGGGCGTAGCTTGCTGGATCATTGTTAGCTGCCGCCATTATCTCATTGGCTAAACACTCCTCTATTGGCCTTGGATTATTGAATGAGCATGCCCTAGCCCCCTCTGCAATCCACCTTATTGCCAAGTCAAGCCTCCTCGTTGGGCCAACATCAACTGAGACTGGGTACGCTATACCACCATATATCACCCTCGTAATCTCCTCCCTAGGTGCAACATTGATTACCGCGTCAACGAATACTTGAACAGGATTCTTGCCTGTGGCTACGTATATTATGTCGAAGGCGGTCTTAAGTATCTTATAGGCCTTCTGCTTCTTACCGGCATTCCTCCCCGGCTTCATGAGTTGATTCATCATCCTCTCAATTATAGGTATCATTGCCTTACCGAACTTCCTATTCTGATACTTACCCTCAGTATGCGGTAGTAGCATTGGTTTAAGGCACATGTACCTCCTTAAGCCTGGATCCCTAATAACGACGTCGTTCACATTCCACTTACCGAAGAGTAGAATTAGGCTACCATCAAGGGCCTTAATATCCCTAGGGCACTCCTCAATTATCTCTATGCCGGGCGCCAATTCCTCAACCCTAGTAGTCTTCGATAACTGCTGAACCACAGTGGGGTTCATGTGTTGGGTTTTTAAAACTCCCGCAATCATTAAATTCAATGAAATATCTTAAATTTTTAAAATAAATTGCAAAATCCATAGATAGGTTTTTAAACAAACCCTTGAAGGGGACTTGTGAGTAAACTAAAGCTACTACTCGTATCAGACCTCCATGGATCCGAGACCGCCTACAGGAAGCTAGCTAATGCTGTAAAGTATTATAAGGTTGATGCAGTTATCTTCGCAGGTGACCTGGCGGGTAAAGTTCTGGTACCGGTGATTAGGATTAATGATTCATATAAAATACCATTAATTAGTGAGGATAAGTTGCTTAAGGGTAGTGAAGCTGAGGGCAAGATTAAGGAGTTAAGGGGTTCAGGCTACCATGTTAGGGTTGTTACTGAGGAGGAGTATGAGAGGATGAGGAATGATAAGGATTACTTAAACAAGGTCTTCAATGAAACCCTAACAAATGATATAGTGGAGTACCTTAACGTGATTGATGAGAAGTATAGGCAGCAGGGAGTTAAAATGTATATAATACCTGGTAATGATGATCCAATTGACGTAATTAATGGCGTTAATAGTAGGCAGTGGAGTAGCATTATTCCCTTCGATGAGAATGTGGTTAACCTAAACAGCCACATGCTAGTTGGCTTCGGGTACTCAAATATAACCCCATGGAACACGCACAGGGAGTTAAGTGAGGGGGAGATGTATGAGAGGTTAAGTAAATTAATGAATAAGCTGGATAAGGGTGAGTACTCAAGGACAATACTAGTTGTTCATGCACCACCCCATGGTACGGTAATAGACCAGGCGCCAATGCTGACCAGTGACTTTAAGGTTGTTAGAAGGGGTGGGGAGGCTGTTTTAACCCATGTAGGTAGTACAAGCGTTAGGAGGATTATTGAGGAGTATAAGCCATTAATGGGCCTGCATGGCCACATTCATGAGTCAGGTGGCGTTGATGCAATTAAGGTTAATGGAGCTAAGATACTGGTCTTCAACGCTGGTAGTGAGTATCAGTTTGGTGTACTTAGGGGTATTATAATAAGCATTGATGGTAATAAGGTTAATTACATACCCGTAAGGGGTTAATTTTAATTCATAACCTCTCAACAACAAGCGCGGTAGCTCCCCCAGTACCATGGCATAGGGCAGCGACCCCAATCCTACCACCAGTATATTCAAGGCCTGTTAACAATGTTGTCACAATCCTAGCCCCACTGGCGCCTAGGGGATGGCCAATGGCTATTGCACCGCCGAATATGTTCATTTTATCGTACGGTACACCAAGCCTCTTATTAACCAGGACATTAACCACCGCGAAGGCTTCATTAACCTCAAAGTAGTCAATTGAGTTAATGCTTAGGTTAAGCTTCCTAAGCACCTTATCTATAACGTAGGTTGGAGCCTCAGTGAACCTCCTTGGTTCAATCATGTACCAGGCGTAGCCGAGGATTTTAGCTACTGGCCTTAATCCCATTTCCTTAGCCTTATCCATTGTTGTTAACAGTAATGCCGCAGCCCCATCACTCAACTGTGATGAATTACCTGCTGTATGGAATCCATTGGGGGTGAAGGCTGGTTTAAGGGCCTTAAGCTTCTCTAGGCTTGTATCAGGCCTAATGCCCTCATCATGATCAAGCTTAATCCTCTCACCCTCTATTGTAGTATCTATTGGTTCAATCTCCTTAAAGAGCTTACCCTCAGTGGCCTTAACAGCCCTCATGTGGCTCATGTAGGCGTAGTTATCTAACTCATCCCTAGTTAGTTCATTCTCCTTAGCCACCAAATCAGCCTCCTGCCCCATTACCATCATTGTTGCTGGATCCATTAAACCATCGTAAACCATTAGATCTATTGGCTGAATTGTCTTAACTATGAAGTGCTTAACACCCCACCTATACTCACTGGGTAAGGCTATTGGTTGAGTACTCATTGAGTCAACTCCCCCGGCAATAACTAATGACGCATCACCAAGCACCAACTCCCTATAAGCATCAATAATTGCCTGCATACCCGATGAACAAACCCTATTAACCGTATAGGCACTGACTGAGTTCGGTAAACCAGCCAGTAATGCTGCGTAGCGGGAAATATTCTGCCCCATCCCACCCTGTAGTGTTGAACCAAATATAACCTCATCAATCATACTTGAATCAACCTTAGTCCTCCTTAATAATGCCCTTATCGACTCAGCAGCCAAGTGGGGGGATTTAACACTCTTAAGTGAACCACCGAACTTGCCTATGGGAGTCCTCACATACCCCACTATCACAACTTCATTACTCATAATGCCTAACGTTACGTTAAGTGTTTAAAAATATTAAGCCCGATTTACTTAATTTAACACTACCTGTGCTTTATTAAGTTACTAAAGACACTACACTTATGGGGGAATAATTAACCTTAATCCTCCACATTTAATATTTCAATGAATGAAATGCTTTTATACACCTAATAGTGGGTGCCTTCGGTGATTCTTATCTGGGTCAGGAGTATGCTGTCACTCCATGGGAGGTTAAGGGTAAGGTGGATTACCTAAGGCTAGCTAAGGAGTTCGGCGTCCAATTATTAACTGAAGATGACTTAAGCCTACTTAAGGATTTAACAGGGGGTGACGTACATTACTTAATCAGGAGGGGATTCTTCTACGCACATAGGGGGTTTAGGGAGGTATTAAATAGGGCTAAGTTAGGTGAATCATGGGCAATATATAATGGTAGGGGTCCAAGTGGTGACCTTCATGTGGGCCACCTAGTGCCTTGGATGCTGACTAAGTGGTTTGTGGATAAGTTTAATGTGCATTACTTCTTTGAGCTTACTGATGATGAGAAGTTCCTGGTTAGGGAGGGTTATACGCTTGAGGATACTAATAGGTTGGCTTACGATAATGCCCTTAGCCTAATAGCCCTTGGTTTCACGCCTGATAGGCTACACATAATTGTGGATACAGATGACATTAAGTACCTTTATAAAATAGCCGTTAAGGCTGCTAAGAAGCTCACCTTATCCACCGTTAAGAATACCTTCGGCTTCACTGACTCAAATAACATTGGTGCATCCTTCTTCCCAGCCATTGAAATAGCGGTAGCCTTCCTACCAACTGAATTATTCGGTAGGGAAACCCCAGTACTAATACCAACGGCCATAGACCAGGACCCCTACTTCAGGCTTGCCAGGGATATTGCTGAATCCCTCAACTACCCCAAGCCAGCCACACTATACAGTAAATTCCTCCCAGGATTAACAGGTGAGGATAAGATGAGCGCATCCAACCCAGACTCAGCGCTCTACGTTAATGATGATGAGAAGGAGGTTAAGAGGAAGATTATGAATGCCTTCACCGGCGGCCAGCCAACAGTTGAGCTTCAACGTAGGCTAGGTGGTAACCCAGACATATGCCCAGTCTTCAAGTATCATACTCTCATTGATGATAATGATGAAGCCGTTAAGAGGATTTACGAGGACTGCAGGGGTGGTAGGTTACTCTGCGGTGAATGTAAACTAATGCTTTACGATAAGGTTAAGGCATTCCTAAGTAGGCATAGGGAGTTGAGGGAGAAGGCTAAGGATAAGGTGAATGAATACAGGATATCCGTTAAATTCAAGTGAGGGGGCATGGGCAATGCATTAAAATAACCGCCCTGCGCTCTAACGCATGAGGGTTTACTCTTCAAGGTTCTCCTCAGGAATACCGCTCGGCGGCTTAGGTACGGGTTCAATTGAGATTTGGCCTGATGGATCCTTTAAGGAATGGTTAATATTCAATAATAGGAGGTGGAGTAATTACGGTGAACCGGAGTTCTATGTTAATGACTCTGACTTAGCCTTCATGATTAGGATAGCCCCCGAGGGCTCTGAACCAGTGGTTAGGCTACTTAAGACAGGCTTCTGGGTTGAGACTGACCAAGACTTAACCTACAGGGGGTGCGGGCCAAGCGCCGTGGTTCACCCATACCACATGCCTTGGTTTAGGCCTGTTAGGGAAATTGAATTCACGGGTAAGCCACCTATGGCTATTCTCAGGTTCATAGACCCTTCACTGGAGGAGTATGGTATAGGGGTGGAATTGGAGGCCTTTGGATCATTAATACCAGGTAACGTTAATGACTCAGCAATACCAGCTGCCTTCCTTAAATTCAACCTAGTGAATAGGGGTAGGGTTACCGTGGAGCTATCGCTAATGGGCATTATGAGGAATCCACATAGGATTAATGAAAGTATTGGAGTGGTTAATAAGTTAATTGAGGGTGAGGGCTACAGTGGGGTAAGCCTCAGTGGGTTGGGTATCCCGAAGACTCACGGTATGTTTAATGGTGAATTAGCACTAGCTTTCATGGGTGGATTCGACTCAGCAGTGGCGCTTAGGTTGAATCAAAGGAATAGGGGTGAGTTCATTAATGCGTTAAGGAGGTTAATGGTTGATTTTAGGGGTGATGGCTTATTAAGTGGTATTGCTAGTGATGAGGCATATGGCGTTGACTTATACTCAGCACTAACTAAGAGTGTTAGGCTTAAGCCTGGTGAATCAGCATCAATAGTACTCATTATTGCTTGGCATTACCCTAACCACATTGATAATGATGGTAAATTAGTTGGCCACTATTATGAGAACTTATTTAAGAATGTTAAGGAGGTTCTGGACTACTCGGTTAAGAACTTCAATAGGCTTTATAGTGAGGTTAAGGAGTTTGTGAATTCACTGTATGATGCTAACTACGATGAATGGATAATTGACCTAGCGGCATCTCAATTAACAACATTACCTAAGTCAACTTGGCTAACTAAGGATGGTTACTTCGCTGTTTGGGAGGGTGGGCCAGGGTGCTGTGGCTTAACCACGCTTGACGTTGCCCTATGGGGTATTGTCGGTATTGCCCTACTCTACCCTAACCTGGCTGTTAAGGTTAGTCGCCAGTTCTCAGAGTTCATTCTTAAACCTGGGATGTCACCCTTCTATGAGGTTTTTGCATTAGCCTTCCCTGAAAACATGAGGCTATACAGGGAGGCCTTAACCAAGGACCCTACTATACAGCATGATGTTGAGAAGTTTAGGAGTACGGTAAGGGCGATAGTTGAGAAGACTGGGTTAGATCCAACAGGTAGGGTACCTCATGCCTTTAGGGCCAGTGAGGGCAGTGTTGACGGGTATGATAGGAATGATTTAATGCCTGAATTCATACTAATAAGCCTACTAAACTATTACTGGACTGGGGATTCATCATTCCTTAAGGATATTTGGGGGAGCATAAAGACTGTTATTGAGGCTATGTTAAGGCAGCATAATGACGCCAAGCTAAACTTACCCTACCATACTCCACCATCTGGTTATGAGGGATCCTCACAGGTGGCTAGTGTGCTTGGGAGGGATTGGAGGGAGAGGGAATTAATGAGGCTGCTTTTCAGTGGGCCAATGTACTTCTACACGACGGTTAATACGTTTGATGCAATGAGCCTGCTGGGTATTGCGTCATTCACCTCGGATCTCTGGGTAGCTGCATTAAAGGCGGCGTTAAATATTACTAATGATGCTGGTGATGAGGCCTACGCCAATAAGTTAAGTGAAGTCTTCAACAGTGCCTTAAGCAACTTTATTAAATACCTGTGGAATGGCGAGTACTTCGACTTATGGTTCGACCCTGTGAGTGGCCTTAGGGATAATGCAGTAATGACAGCTGGCTTAACTGGGGAATGGTACCTCAAGGTTCTCTTAGGCCTAGATTACGCAGTAGATAAGGGTAAGGTAGTCTCAATGCTGAGGGCAATATATAGGAATAATTTTAAGAAGGGTGAAGGCTTAATTAACGCATCATACCCAGGTAAGC
Organism: Caldivirga sp. UBA161; assembly: GCF_002506515.1. GTDB lineage: Archaea > Thermoproteota > Thermoprotei > Thermoproteales > Thermocladiaceae > Caldivirga. The sequence goes on along the minus strand of NZ_DAXS01000037.1, from coordinate 13,604 downwards.
CCAGGCCATCATTGGTTGGTGACTTAAAATACTTTAACGGTACTGGAATACCATACAGTGTTAGTGGGCAAATGGACACACCTTGGACTGGTATAGAGATACCTGTTGCAATACACATGATATGGGAGGGGTTGGTTAATGAGGGCTTAGAAATACTGCGCAGTGTTCATGATAGGTATGTTGATTATGGATTATACTGGAATCATGTTGAGTGCGATGGCCATTACTTTAGGCCACTGGTATCACTTGATATACCCAATGCCATAGCTGGATTCAGGTATATTGGGAGGGATAAGTCAATCACAATAAGCCCCAGCATTAAGACACCCATCAGAGGGCCTGTGCTTGCACCTGGATCAGTTATTACACTGGATTACAGTGATAATGAGGTTAAGTTGATTGGTAGGGTTGGTGAGGTGGAGGTTAGTAAAATAATGCTCGGCGGCTTCATGGGTAAGTCCATTAGGGTTTTCTACAATGGTGCCGAGGTTAAGGCAATAGTGAATATTGAGGATGGCCACGTCTCAATAATCCTGGATAATCCCGTGAAGCTTCAGAGGGGGAGTACATTAACGATAATTGGGTATTAATGAATTCTTAAGTGAATCCTAATACCAGCCCTCTTAACCCTAACGTATTCATCAGTTTCCTTAATCCTTCTAACAAATAATTCAACAATAGGCTTAAGCCTACTTACCTCACTCATGGGTACGGTACCCCATTGGGGGCAGTATTTATCAACCACGACACCGTAATCATCATCGTAGTTAAGCGGGTAAAGCCTACAACCCACCGGCCTATTCTCATATATCTTGCACCTTTTACTGGCCTCATCAAAGAACACGCAGTGATTATTAATATTCCTAAGCCTCCATACCCCATACTCTTCATCAAATTCCGCGAAGTAGTTGAGGCTATAGCCCAATTGCTCAATCCTCTCAATATCCTCAGGCAGTAGTTCCATCCTAGTGTTTATGCAGCATAATCCGCAGAGCGTGCACTTAAATGAGACCTCAACGTACTTAAGATCCCTGAAAACATTACTCATGCTACAGTGTGAAGTACGCTCGGTTTAAATAACTTAACTCAATTGAATGAAGTTGAGTTAAATTCAATGTTCAACCTGATTTATTAGGTAACATTGCAGGGTAAGTTTAAGGAAAGACTTAAATACTGGAATCTTAATGGTGATATTCGTGCCTAAGAAGAGGAAAAACAGGGGGAGACATAAGGGGGATAAGGGTAAAGAGTCAATAGTTTACTGTGATAATTGCGGAAAAATGATACCCAGGTCAAAGGCTGTTAGGGTAACTGTACCTTACTCACCAATACCCTCCGACTTAGCTAAGGAGCTTGAGAAGCAGGGGGCAATAGTGCCGAGATACTACATTACTAAGACCTACTGCGTCAACTGTGCAATTTACCTTGGAATAATTAAAGTTAGGTCTGAGGATGAGAGGAAGAGTAAGAAGCCAATACTAAGAGGGCAGCAGAAGCCGCAAAGGCAATTACCGGTGGCAGCCTCAGCAGCCGTTACGCCAGCATCATCAACCCAATCAACAGAGGCTAATACGCAGACTGAACCAAATAATAAGCCAAGCGAGAACAGTAGTCAAAGCACCTCAAAGTAAGAATAACCTAAACCCAGTAACATAATCATTAAGTATTGTTGATTCATGGAAAAGCTTATAAACCATAATGGACTCGGTGTTTAAAGGGCCCGTAGTCTAGCTTGGTTAGGATGCCCGCCTGACGATGCGTGGCATCAGTTCGCGGGAGATCCCGGGTTCAAGTCCCGGCGGGCCCACTATGGCTTAGAAAAATGCTTAATAATGCTTAAGCTTGAAGGCAGTATAATGAGGATAAGTATACATTCAGCCATAGTAATGGCATTAGCTTTAATAATCATTGTTGAGCTCCTACTGGCCATTGGTAACATTAGTAGGGACTACGTAAGTATTAAGAGCAGTTACATTAGCCTAATGTCTAATTACACATCATTGAAGCTCATGTACGGTGAACTAGAACTGAAATACTCACTATTAAACGCAAACTTTAGTACATTAAGGAGCAGCCTCATGAACTTAACAGGGCAATACAGTATACTCCTTGCTAAATACAATTTAACAACGCAAATGTACAATAATGTTAATTCTAAATATAATGAATGCATCAACACAACAAGAGTACTTAATGCTAGGATAATTAATTACACTAATGTAATCAATAACTTATATATTAATTTAACCAAATCAAGTAATACAATTAAGTCATTAACCAATTCCCTAAACATATGCAATTCAACATTAACAATACTTACCAGCAGCTATAAGAATAAGACTGATGCATTATTAAACTACACTGCAAGCCTATATAGGAACTACACAGAGTTAAGCATGAAGTATAATTCATTGAAGAGTAACTACACTGAATTAATGATTATGCTTAGTAATTACAGTAAAACATTACTAGTACTCAATAATACGGTTAATTACTTAACCTCAGGCGGCTACGTTTATGAGTATGGTTCTGCAAATCTTGGGTCCTCATGCAGCATGTTAATAATAAATAATGGTAATGGTTTAGGCCAGGTTAATATACTAATCAATGCATCATTAAATGTAGCTAATAAAATACTAGGTTACGGTAATCCAGTCATGTTGATAATAGATATACCGGTAACTCAAGGTAACCCAATTTTAGCCACATTGGGGTCAATTAAGCTGCAGAATGGGATCATAGTGCTAACATCTAATATAACCGTTAATAATTATGGTAATGGAGGTGTTGAGTTAGTTAATCCAATAAATATAATTGATAGCCTAACTGTTACTGATACTGTGATTCTCCCCAGTAGGCCATATTACGTGGGTACGGTTACAATAGCTTCATATGATTCATCTAAGCCATTTGCCCTTAATCTCCTTTACTCTCTTCAGAATCAGAACGCCGTATCAGCATTATGCATTATTAAGATTAGTTAAGAGGCTTCGGTGACTTCACCGTAATCCATGGGCATTGTATCACTCTCAGTTAACTCTATTTCAACGGCTAATTCCGTTAATTCACCGTATTTACCATATGTTTTAACTATGGAGAGTATTGACAAGGCTGACAGCAGCAGGAATACTCCACTGAAGGCTATTCCTATGTTTGATACTATTATTACGTAACCATTATTAAAATATATGCTTATGGGTAATGGAATCACGAGCAGTAATCCTAAGGCCAGCAGTGAGCTTGGTATAAGTAACTTAAATAAGGTATTATTACCGTTGAATACATTATTAGCCTCCTTACCGTATATTAACTTAGTTACAGCCAGTATAATTAACCCTACTATTGCAGATACTATTGATGCTTCGAAAAGCAGGTGAAACAGTTTATTGAGGGATATTGTTACGAAGACCACTCCATTAGGGTTATCGTTTATGACTATTGAACTCAAGGGTAAGGTTAATGTTAATTGAGTTGAGAACCCCTTATCGAAGGCTATGAAGGTTGAGAAGCCAATGCTAGTGAAGTATATGAAAATCAGCAACACCACCGCAGCAACGTACACTATCATGATAATGTTTAACCTACTCATTAATACTGCATGTTGATTAACTGATTTATAAGCATTCAGTCATTAAGCTTACATGCCATTTTAAAATATACGTAGCCCATGAGATTTAATACATACCCCCTTATCCCTAACTATGATTAGGAATTACCCTGAGGCATGCATGGGATATATGACTATGAGGCTCAACCCTTTAGGTACAGTTTATAAAAGGCCTACTTAACTAGGCTTCAATGGATATTGCCGGGTTCATATTCATAGCTGTGTTTGCAGCCTCAATTGTAATCGGTAAGTTAACCCCAGCATCCATTAGTGAGGCCTCGGATAAGGCGGTAATGCCCATTGTCATAATACTAATATTCACAATAAGTCTATGGGGTGGTGGGCAGTTGACAAGCATTAGTAAGGCCGGCTCCCTAATAGCCTACTCATTAATTTACTCATTATTAACCGTGGCATTATCCTATACTGTAGGGATTATGATAGGGGAGAGGAGGCGTAATGGTTCATTAAGGCTCATGAGTAAGACTCCGTTAATATTCATAGTAACTTTAGCAATTGGCTGGTTAACTGGAGTACTCCTCCACGTAGTGGATGTAGGTAATATTATTGAAGTTGAGTTAATAGCCTTAGCTGGGGTTATTGGCTTATCCTCAAGTAGGGTGATGAATGTTAAATCATTGATAGCTGGGGGAAGGATTGGGATACAGGCTGGGGTGAGCGCCCTCCTAGGTGGCTTACTCTCAGGCTTAATCCTATCTTACGCCTTCAGCATTAGATTGAATGTATCCCTAGCCATAGCCCTAGGTATGGGTTGGTACACGTTCACTGGACCCGTGGTTGCGTTATATGCAGGGCCGTATTATGGTTTACTAGCCTTCCTATCAAACTTCCTCAGGGAGCAATTAACCTTCATCCTAGTCCCCTTCATACCGGGTACTCCACAGGCCCTGATAAGTATTGGTGGGGCAACATCAATGGACGATACATTACCAGTCTACGTGTCTGCCTTAGGTAAGGATTACTCAGTAGCCTCAATATCAAACGGCCTACTACTCACAATACTGGTTCCCATAGTGGTTCCACTGGTCTTGGCGATTTAAGAGTAGCCTTAGTAGTATTTCTTGAACCCAAGCTGTGGCGCCACCTCCCTAAAGCACCTCCTGCACAGCATTAATCCATACTTCCTTATTATAGCCTCATGAGTACCACACCTAACGCATCTAAGGGAACCTTTACCGAACTCCCTAGTCCTACTAGGTTTAATCTTGCCCACGGAAAGTTGGGTTTTGAGGGCGCTATAAAAGCGTTTCTGCACATTAACCAGTTAAGGGGTGATGCTTAAATGATTAGTAATGCTTAAAAGCCCCACACCACTATGGTAACTGCCCCATAACCCGGCCATAGGTGGGGTGGACCCACCCAGACTCATCAGAACCTGGAAGTGAAACGCCCCACCGCGGTGCTGAGTACTGCGGTCCGCGAGGCCGTGGGAAAGGCCCGTGCTGGGGTTGGGGCATCTTTAATAAATTATCCCCTTCTGATTCCAGGGTTCGTATGAGCCCAACGCCTTAATGTTATGTTTAATAATGTAAATGCATAATTGTAAATATGTTGCTTGTGACTCCCACGAAAAGTTTTAAATAGGTGTCACGTGGGGGTATGCTGAGGTATCAAGTATGGCTGAGTTAAAGGTTGAAAACTTAACGGTTTCAGTTGATGGTAAGGTGATTATAGAGGATGTATCATTCAGCGTCAAGAGTGGGGAGGTTTTAGCATTAATGGGGCCTAATGGTAGTGGTAAGACAACATTATTCATGACTATTGCCGGCCACCCTAAGTATAATGTAATTAAGGGCAGGGTATTACTGGATAATGACGACTTAACCCCACTACTCCCTGAGGAGAGGGTAATGAAGGGTATAATGGTTGCCTTCCAAACGCCAATTGCAGTACCTGAGGTTAGGTTATCAACATTAATAACTGCTATGGTTAATAAAATGAATGGTAGAAAGTTAACTGACCCAGCCCCACCAAGCCTTGTAAATAACCTAATTAAGGGTGTTCAGGAGGTTGGATTAACCCCAGCCCACTTAAGTAGGGGTGTGAACCATGGCTTCAGCGGTGGGGAGATGAAGAGGAGTGAGGTGCTTCAGCTACTCATGGCTAAGCCTAAGATAGCCTTAATTGATGAACCCGACTCAGGGCTGGACGTTGATGGAGTTTACGCCGTTGGAAAGGTTTTACTTAACTTAGTTAACTCAGGAACAGGCATAGTGTTAACCACCCATAGTGCTAGAATCCTACACACACTTAAACCCACTAAGGTACTGGTTTTAAGTAAGGGGAGGATAATTGCTGAAGGTGGGTTAGAGTTAGTGGAGGAGATTGAGAAGATCGGCTACGAGAACTTCCTTAAGGTGAGGTAAAAATGAAGCAGGATTTACGTAACCTCATTGAGGGGGGTTTAACCCCAGAGGAGGTTTTAAGTAGGGATACGCCAGTTAGGAGGAGTATTGAGATTAAGGGTAAAATAACCAGTGATGTTATTGAGGAAATATCTAAGATTAAGAATGAGCCTGATTGGATGAGGAGGTTTAGGTTGAGGAACCTTGAATTATTCAATAAGCTACCTGCACCAAACTGGTTACCCAACTGGGTCCTGGAGAGCATTAACCTTGAGGAATACTTAACCTACGCCAAGCCCGATGTTAATAGGGCCAGCAGCTGGGATGAAATACCACCCGAAATTAGGAGCTACTATGAATCAGCAAACATACCTGAAATAGAGGCTAGGGCATTACTAGGCCTTGGTGCGCAATTGGACTCTGAAATCATATACTTCAACATTAAGAAGCAATTAGCTGAAAAGGGCGTAGTGGTAATGCCAATGGAGGAGGCTGTACAGAAGTATCCCGACTTAATTAAGCAGTACTTCATGAAAATATTCCCACCTGAACATAAGTTCGCTGCACTACATGGAGCACTTTGGAGCGGTGGTGTATTCGTCTACGTACCCCCGGGTGTTAGGATTGAAGCACCCATCGAGGCTTTCTTCCTAATTAGTAATGCAGGTGAGGGCCAATTTGAACACACATTGGTTATAGCCGATAAGGGTAGTTACATACACTACATTGAAGGCTGCTCAGCCCCAAGGCTTAGCAGGTATAGTTTCCATGATGGTATGGTTGAGTTATATGCACATGAGGGGGCTAGGATAAGGTTCACCACGGTGCAGAATTGGAGTAAGAATGTAATAAACTTCAATAATAAGAGGGCAATAGCCGAGGGGAATGCTAAGGTTGAGTGGGTTGAGGCCAGTATAGGTAGTGTTGCCAGTTTCGTCTACCCATCCACAATACTCAAGGGTGAGGGGGCTGGAACTGAGATAACGGGTATAACTATTGCCAATGGTAATAGGCACGTTAAGGAGAACGGGGCTAAGGTAATACATGACGCACCAAACACCTACTCTAAAATAGTGAATAAGTCAATATCAGCCAACGGCGGAACGGCAGTATATAAGGGAGTAGTATATGTTAGGAAGGGTGCCAAGTACGTTAAGTCTCATGTTGCCTGCGATTCACTAATACTTGATGATAAGTCTAAGGCTTACACTATCCCTCATGAGCAGGTGTTTGAGGATACGGCCGTAGTAACCCATGAAGCCTACACAGGTAGGATAAGTGAGGATAAGTTATTCTACCTAAGGAGCCGCGGACTAAGCGAAGAGGAGGCTAAAGGCCTAGTGGTTCTTGGATTCATAAGTGATGTAACTGAGGGCTTACCATTTGAGTACGCCATGGTTTTAAACAGGGTAATTAGCCTTGAATTCAGTAAATACGGTAAGGTGGCTTAATCCATGTTAGTGCCTGAAGAGATTAAGGTTAAGGCAAGGGAGCTAGCTGGCAGGATACCGTACCAGTTAATTAAGGATTCACCAACGGTCAAGTACTATACGCAGTGGAGCCTCTTCGATAATTGTGTTGAATCAAACAATGGAAATACGCTACCCCCATCAATTTCATTTAATGAGTACGACATGGTTATACATAATGGTACACTAATTAAGGGTAATGAATTAACTAGTAATAATGCTGTAACCAGTATAGATCCATCTGAGTCAAGGATAATTGCAAGGCACTTCATTAACATAAGGGAGATGTACTCATTAACATTAGGTGAATCATCTAACATTAGGGTAATGATGAGTTACAGTGGTGGAGGTAGCGAGATGAATTCTAACCACATAATAATAAATGTTAATGAAGGTGCTTTAGCGAATATTTTCCTAAGCATTATTGGGAATGGAGGCTGCGGAACCAATATTGTAGAATTGAATGTAAATGATGGTGCTATTGTCAATTTACTCATATATTCAGTTAATGTGGATCCAGCCTTCAATTTAATTAGGGTTAATGAGGGGGTTAGGGCTAAGGTTAACTCATACTCAATAGTGGTTAATGGGAAGATGACTCACCATAGGGAAGACTACATATTGAAGGGGAGGGAGTCAATAGTTAATGTTAATTCACTTGAAGTTGGCTTATATTCATCTAGGATTGACTATATGGTGAACCTAACGCATTATGGTGAAGGCTCCAGCAGCAACTCAATCACTAAGGCTATTGCCCTGGATTCAGCCACAGTAATACATAGGGGTTTTGGGAGGATTAGTGATCATGGTAAGTGGTCGTACACTAACATAGAGGGTAAGGTATTTATAGGTTCAAGTAATGCAGTGGGTATGTCAGTACCAGTGATAATGGTTGATACAGGTGATGTTAATGGTGCTAGGCATTCTGCATCAGACGCCTCCCTAGATGAGGATCAGGAGCTTTACTTCAGGATGAGGGGGTTAAGTAGGGAGGAGGCGATTAAGCTAATAACATATGATATGATTATGAATTTCCTGGATAATATTGATAATGTGTTTGAGGGTAGTGTTAACTACATCCGTGGTTCATTACTTAAACTACTTAGAATATGAACTACTACTTACTCTACTTCTAATTAAGGGAAATATATAAATACTTGAGCGTAATGCATAAGGCATGATGCTGGTTATTGCACTAGGTGGGAATGCGTTCGCTAAGACTGGCTCAAGGGTGGGTTCACCTAAGGATCAGTTGGAGGCTGTTAGGGAGGCTGCGGTTGATATCATTAATATGGTTCAATTAGGATATAGGGTAATTGTTACTCATGGTAATGGCCCCCAGGTTGGCTTAATAGCCGAGAGGATTAGTGATTCATTAAGCCTAGACATGGCTGTTGCAGCCACAGAGGGTTGGATGGGGTATCTTCTCGCAAACGCAATTGAGGGTGAGGCTAAGCGAAGGGGATTGGATGCCAGGGCGGCGGCGATTGTGACCAGGGTCATGGTTAATAGTAATGATGAAGCCTTCAGGAACCCCACCAAGTTCATTGGGCCAGCCTACAGTGAGGCTGAGGCTGTTGAGTTAAGTAGAGTTAAGGATTGGGTTTTCAGAAGGGATCCTAGGGGTGGTTGGAGGAGGGTTGTCCCATCACCAAGGCCAGTATCCATAATTGAGGCTGATGTAATTAAGCAATTAATTAATAATGGTAACATAATTATTGCAGTTGGCGGCGGTGGTGTACCAGTCATTAATCATGAGGGCGTTGAGGCTGTTATTGATAAGGATCTGGCCGCTCAATTGCTTGCAAATAGTATTGGCGCTGATGAATTAATGATACTCAGTGATGTCGATTACGTCTACTTAAACTACGGTAAGCCTAACCAAGAACCATTAACCTCAGTAAGCGTTAGTGAATTGAGGAGGTACTATAATGAGGGCCAATTCCCTGAAGGTAACATGGGCCCTAAGGTGGAGGCAGTAATTAGGTTCATTGAGGGTGGTGGTAGGAGGGCTTATATAGGTAGGTTAGGTAAGGCAATTGAATTAATTAAGGGGATTACTGGGACAGTTATATCGCCTTGAGGAATAATTACTACTTATGCCTTTACCATAATGGTAATGCTCATTAGTGGATAGCATTAAGCTTATTAAGGCCTAGTGGCCACCTAACGTAATGGCTAAGGTGCCTTACTTATCAGAGGTCATTGAGGTACCTGAGGGGGTGGAGGTTAACGTTGAGGGAGGGGAATTGAACTACAGGATAACGGTTAAGGGGCCCTTGGGTTCAGTGGTAAAGGAGTTTAAGGGATTACCAGTACTGGTGAGTTTAAGGGATGGGAAGGTTACAGTGGAGGGCTTTGCATTGGATAGGAAGGCTAAGTCAACGGTATTCACTGTTGCTGGGCACATTAGGAATATGGTAATTGGCGTAACTAAGGGCTGGAGGTATAAGCTTAAGGTGGTTTACGCCCACTTCCCAATAAGCGTTAAGGTTCAGGGTAATAGTGTGGTAATAGAGAATTTCCTAGGTAGGAGGTCTAAGATAATTCTCCAAATACCACAGGGCATTAAGGTTCAGGTGGTTAAGGATGACATAGTGGTGGAGGGTATTGATAAGGAGTTGGTTAGCCAATTTGCAGCCAACATTGAGTTAGCCACAACACTCAGGGGTAAGAATAGGCCCAGTCCACACGGCAGGGAGTCGGCACCAGGTATATTAGATGGCATATACGTGTACGCCTCAGAGAACATTAAACAGTAGGCCTCTTAATTAACTATGCGGAAAATATTTAACTACACTTTGAATAACGGCAATTGTGCAGAAGAACCAGGAACCTTCATTAATATTAGGTAGGCAGGTGTACACGGAAAATGGCTGGTTCATTGGGCATGCATACAACATTTACACTGGGCAGGATGGGAAACTCTACATATTAGTTAGGTCCAATGTTGTTCAAGCCCCAATATTAATAGACTTAGTTAAGGCAATCGGCGACATAGTAATAGTTGATAACTCCATCTACCCAAGGGAACCAGTACCCATGGCGCCCGGTGCGGCAGCGAGGAAGTACGCATACACAGTGAGCGGTAAGGCATTGGGCATAGTGTATGATGAATATGATTACGAGGGTACCGTATACCTGAGGATTATTGGGCCAACAGGCTATGTGGCTGTACCAGTGGATAAGGTTAGTTCCATTGGCGACATAATTATAGTTAACCAGACTGAGGTGCAGCCAATACCATTGAATCAACTACAGTACTACGCCCAACAGTCACCGCAGCCTTGGAATCAGCCAATTAGCCAGCCAATTCAGCCAACCCAAGTTAAGGCTGAGGAGAGGCCCCCATTAGATAAGGCGGCAAGCTACTACCTATATGGCTTCTTCACCGGTATCATAGCCCTAATAGCCTTCGTATCAGCATCACTGGTGCTCACAGTTCCAACTAAGACTGCTGGAAACATACCATTAATATATGTACTTAACGTTATCCCAGTCATAATCATAGCGGTGGCATCAATAGCATTATCAGTGTACTCATATATGATTAAGCAGAGTGTTATGCGTAGGGAGTTTAAGTACGCATTAAGGGATAGCATGATATTAATCATAGCATCAGCAGTCGTGGTAGCATTCATGGCAACATTCTTTGCACCAATACTAAACAGCCTATGGCTAATAATAGGTGGCATAAGCACACTCTACGCCTCACCGCCTGTATTAGTCACCATAGCCATGTACGCCGCCATGATGTATATGATTTACATGGGATACATTAACCTTAAATCATATGCAGCCAGATTTAAGGCATAACTATACATTAGGGAAATCAACCATGATTCCTACTAGGAAACACTAAAATAACAGCAGCATTGACTTGCCTAAGGGCCCGTAGCTCAGCATGGATTAGAGCGGCGGCCTCCGGAGCCGTAGGACCCGGGTTCAAGTCCCGGCGGGCCCGCTAAAACAATATTCCTCCCACATTATCATTCAATCAACAGGAATAGAACATGTTACATAAAAAATGAGCTACAGCTGAAGGTTTCATTATTTATGGCGGGAAAGATACAGGAGCTTAAGCATATGTATTCAGTTAATTAGGCATTAATGCCCCATGGTTACTGAACCAAGGGGGTAAATATCTTCATCACCGAAGTCTACGGGTGTTGTTAATGCCGTAAAGATTAGAAGCTGTGTTTAAGCCTAATGCCTCTATAATCCTAAATATTAACTCCCGTTTGCCCTCTATGCTTTTGTTTTCATCTATGATTGAGTGTGGGGGTTTATCCCTCAGCCACTGGCTTTACGGTGGGTTAGTTATGCGGCTTCCTCAACCCCAATGGCATAGCCCACACAGTATGAGGGCGCCACTTCAGCGTAATCAACTATAAAAAGGCTCCTATTAAAATGAAGAGGATTAGCCCCTAATTGGGTTAATATTATCAATAGTAATCTTGAAAGCCTTTAAACGTTTATACTCTTCATATGGTTAAGTATTTCAACCAGCGTCCTACTGAGTGGTAGTGAGCAGTGGGGTTAGGTTTGAGGATTATGTTGCTGAATTACTCAGTAGGCTTGGTTTCAGGGTAATGGATAGGAGGGTTAAGGTTACTAGTAATGGTGTTGAGGTTGGTGAAGTTGATTTAATAGTTGAGGATGAGTGCGGTAATAAGTATTCCGTTGAGGTTAAGTCAGGTAAGGTTGACGTGAGTGGGGTTAGGCAGGCCTACACTAATGCTAAGTTAATTAACGCTAAGCCCCTAATAGTAGCCAGGGGTTTTAGTAATGATTCCAGTAGGGCCCTTGCAGAGGAGCTTGGGGTTAGGGTTATTGAACTTGAGGAGTCCATTGTCCTTAAGCCTGATGAATTAAGGACAGCCGTTGAGTCAGCCATATACGGCTTAATTGAGGAGCTTACAGACGCATTAACAGCATTAATGAGTAATCAAAGGGGTATGGAGGAGGTAATGGATGCTATAGCCCAATGCAGCGACTGGAGCTGCGTATGTAGTAGGCTTGGGTTAAGTGAGGGGGAGTGTGGTAAGTGGATTAGTGAATTAAGGGGTGGATTGGGGCTTAAGGCATCCTCAATAAGAACCCTTAGGACCGTGGTTAAATTATATAGGCTACTCCTAGGCATTTCAAGGGCTAACGCTTAATAATGGGTAAGGAAAATTAACACAATGCCCCTAGGTGAATTAATATCAATGGCAATGGGCGTGGCCCTAGCCATAGTAATAGGCCTTAAGAGGCCACCATTATTAATATCAGCCCTACTCCTAATAGCCATAGCCGTACTAGCCCTAGGCCTAGCCGTGGTGCTTGGGGCCTTAGCCTCAATTGGGGTTTACGTAATAATCATGGATCTAGGCTACGTGGCAGGCTTAACGGCATCCCTAGTGAGGGAATTAATGAGGAGTAGGAGTGAGGGGAGGGGGATTGAGGCAGGGGGCCTACTGGCAACTGAGGCTGGGGTTAAGGGAATTAGGGGTGGGGCTGATGTTATTGAGGTTAGGTTATTCAATGGCGGTAATGCCCCCTCAATAATAGATAGGGGGCCTATTAATGAAGTAACAGCATCACTAGTATCCTTAACTAGGGTTGCAGTGAACCTGCTTAAGAATGGGCAGGTTATTAGGGTTAAGGTGGGTAGGGAGAGTGAGGGGGCTATGGTTAAGGTTGTTTCAACAATTGGTGAGCTGGAGGAGTTAACGCAGTTACTGATTAATAAGGGTAAGAATAGGGGGGAGGCTAGGAACGTGCAGTGGGGTGGGAGGGCTATTTTAGTGTATAGGAATGGGAAATTAACGTACATAATACCCGTAAGCCAATGATTAGCCGCAGCATACGTTAATTAACGTAACATTAATTTAGCGGTAGGCTCAATGTTAATTTTTATATATACTTTAACGTATTATTAGTGTAATTAAAATCCAATACCTATGTATGACATGAGTAAAGCTTAGAGTAATACTTAAAAATATAGCGGTTAAAATAATTACCGATGAGTATGGCTAATAGGAAGGGTATATCCAACGTAATAGCAACAATAATACTGATAGCGGTAGCCATAGCACTAGCCGTGGCAGTGGCAATATGGGCATTCGGGCTATTTAGAGGTAGTGCGCATTCTGGTACATTAAACTCAATAAGCCAAGA
>NZ_DAXS01000060.1 GCF_002506515.1 Caldivirga sp. UBA161 | reverse complement strand
CTCAGAAAAGCCATGGAAGAGGCTTACGGTGAGGACTTAACCTGGTTCTTTAAACAATACGTCTACTCAGCTGGCCACCCAGTTCTTAAGGTTTCATGGAGTTGGCTCCCTGATGAGTCAGCAATTAGGTTAAGTGTAAGTCAGACTCAAGGTGATGACTCATACCCCATCTATAAAATACCACTTGAAGTTAAGGTCGTTTACGAGGGTAATAGTGAGGTTAGGTTACTGAACATTGAGGATAAGGAACATATACTTCACTTAAATGCACCCAGTAAACCAAAGTACATTTGCATTGACCCCAAGTTTAAGGTGTTTAAGGTAACCCAGTTTGATAAGCCACTTGAGGAGGCAATAAGTGAATTAAGTGATGATGATGTAATGTGCAGGATTGAAGCTATTAATGCACTGGCTAAGAACGCAAGCCCAAGGGCTGTTGAAGCCTTAGCGTTAACTATTGAGAAGGATCCATTCTGGGGTGTTGCCGTTGAGGCGGCTAATGCATTGGGTAAGATAGGGGGTGAGCTTGCTAAGTCAGAGTTACTGAGGTTACTTAAACGGGTCACGCACCCTAGGGTTAGGAGGAGCATTATTGATGCCTTAGGTAACTTCAAGGGTGATGCTGAAGTGGCTAAAGCCCTACTAAGTATTGCTAATGATAGTAAGGAGTCTGATTACGTCAGATACGCTGCCTTAGTGAGCCTAGGTAAGTTAAGAATTAGGGATCTTGAGGGTGAGTTAAGTAAGGCTCTTGATTATGGGGGCTTTAACTACGTGATAACGCAGGGTGCGTTAAGGGGATTAGGTGAATTAGGTACTGATAGTGCGTTTAAGATAGTGCTTAATTATACTGAGCCCAGTAAGCCAACGTTAGTTAGGGCTACTGCAGTGATGGCTCTTGGTAAATTCATTGATAGGAGGGAGGCCATTGATAGGTTAATTGAGTTGGCTAGAGATGATCAATTCAGGGTTAGGTTCGCTGTAGTTGCAACTGCAGATGAGGTTAAGCACCCAGCATTATTACCTATACTTGATGAATTAGCGTCAAGGGATCTTGATGGAAGGATCAGGAGGTTAGCTAGGGAGGTCGCTAAGAGAATTAGGGATCAGCTTGAGAGGGGTGTGGAGTATCAGAGGCTTAGGGAGGAGATTGAGCAGATTAGGGAGGAGCATAGGCGCATCATGGAGGAAATCGGTAAACTGGAGAGGAGGTGACTTAAATATTAAAGGCGCATTCCTTTAATGGATAATTGCTAATGAACAACTACTTATAATTGCATTGAATTATCTGAGGGAAAGTATTTTAAGCGGCTTTATGCTTTTTGAACCATGGGTAAGAGGAGGAAGACCCGTAAACTGCTGGTAAGACCTAAGAAGAGGTTACCAACCGTGTTTCAATGCCCCTACTGTGGGTCAGTGGCAGTTAATGTTTCTGTGGTTAAGAAGGAGAATAAGGTTAAGGTTACATGCGGTGTCTGCGGGCTTGAGGCAGTGTTCGATAGGGTTAATGGCTTACTACCCGTGGATTACTACAATAAGTTCGTTGACAAGTATTTCGCAGGTGAATTAAAGCCCACTAGGCAGGTTGAGGTTAAGGTTAATACCACTAATACTAATCAACAGAATCAAGGCATAATAGATAGTGATGAAGGCATAGAGTACCTCGATGCTCCAGAGCCTGACACTGACATTGAAGAGTAATAACTTAAAACTCCCACTGACTGAAAATGATTAATGGCCGTATTTGAATCCTTGATGAGTAAGCTTGCAGAAAAAGGTGCACTACACTTCTCGCTACTTGATCCTGATAAGGTAACAGTGGATAAGTTTATTGAGCTTGCTAAGGGCGCTGAGAAGGCTGGGTCAGATGCATTAATGATTGGCGGCAGCTACGGTGTTAATGAGGATACACTGGATAACTACATTAATGCGGTTAAGCAGGAGGTTAAACTACCTATAATACTATTTCCAGGCAGTGTGGCTGGGTTAAGTAAGAAGGCTGATGCAGTACTATTCCTCTCCGTGCTAAACTCAACTGATCCATACTACATTATTGGGGCCCAAGTGCAGGCAGCGGTACTTATGGCTAAACACTACAGTAACCTTGAACCAATACCAATGGCATACATAATAATTGGGGAAGGTGGAGCAGCGGGCTTCGCCAGTTACGCTAAGCCAATACCATTTCACATGGAGGATGTAATAGTAGCGTACGCATTGGCTGCATACTACATGGGCTTCTCGGCAATTTACCTTGAGGCAGGATCCGGAGCTAGGGAACCAGTACCATCCAGCGTAGTGGCTAAGGTTAAGAGGGCTGTGAGGAATAAGATACTGATGGTTGGGGGAGGCATAAGGAGCCCTGAGGCAGCCTACTCAATAGCCTTAGCGGGGGCTGACGTAATAATAACTGGGACTGTCATTGAGGAGTCCCCAGCTGTAGTGCTTAAGGACATTGTTGATGCTGTACATAGGGGTGGGTTAAGGAAGCTAAGTAATAGTAGTGAGGGCATTAACGCAAAAATTAACGTTAAGTGATGTGGCTAAAGCCTCATCATTGCATTAAGGATTTAATGTGAATTAAGGCTTCTTGGCTACTATTATGAAGCCTGTATGAGACAAGTTCCACGTCTTAGGCCTAACTTCATTAATTGTAGTCTTCCACTCCCTCCAATTAACCTCAATCATCTTAACATCTATGAGGCTTGAATCAACCATACTCCTAATAACCTTCTCCACCTGATTAATGGTAGGTACGTAGACCGCTAAATTACCACCATGCCCCAGAGCCTTTACAACATTAGGTATTGCCCTCCATGGATCACCCATATCCAGTAGGGCGGAATCAAAGTAATACTCAGGTAGAGTTAATTCAGCAATATCACCGTGAATAACATCAACAACATCATCAACCCCCATTACTCTTAACGTCCTCCTAGCTGTAGCTATGTATCTACCATTCCTCTCAACTGATACTAATTGACCCAGCGGCTTCAAATGCATAGCCAACAATGATGCCGTATACCCACTGCCGAGGCCTGCTTCAAGTATCCTACTGCCTGGCTTAACATTAAGCATTATTAATAATGCAGAGGTATCCTTAGGGTATATTGGTTGAGTAACCCTAGGCATCTTAAGTAATATGTCTGTAATATCTGGTTTAGTAATATAGAACATATGGCCAAGGTTAGTAACCACCCTTGAACCGTAGGGCTTACCGATAATGTCATCAAACCTTAAAATACCTCTAACAGTACCAATAACTAATCCTCTTTTAGCAACAGTAATAATCTTAATTTCATTACTATGCCATAGTAAGACATAGTCGCCCTCCTTAACAACATCCATTATTACCTACATTAACTAAGCTTTAATAAGCTTAAACACCACCAAGATCCTTAATGTGAACTTCAAAATTCCTCTGCCTAAGGCCAAGCTTAATACCCAATGGGTAAAATACAGCTAATGCAACTACCACCGTTATTACTGTCGCCCAGGTGTATGGTATTAAATTCAATGCGCCATCTGAACCAATGTAAGTCATTAATGTTAGGAATGCTATGAAGCCAATGTACCAAGTAGCCTCAAGCCAACCCTCCTTAACCCTGTAGAGTAATCCAAATATCAATGTTGCAGCAGTAATCAATGCTACAGAATACGGTACAGCAGGCCACCCACTCCAAAATACTATCAATGATGACACTGCAAAAGCAACCATTGAGACAAACCAACCTGCCGGAACCTGGTATTTTGAAGCCCCCTGTAGCCTAAGGACCATCATTGCTATGGGATTCGTGGCGAAACCTATGTAACCTGCAACAGTAGTGTAGCTAACTATAGCGTATAATCCCGGAACTGGCGCGAAGAGGAATGATATTAACGCACCCACTAAACCAAATACTATTAATGCCCAATATGGCACCGAGTACTTTGGATGTATCTCACCCATTCTTTGGCTAACGAATTTCGACCGCGCAACAGCTAACATAACTCTAGTGCCTGCACCCATGTATACGAAGCCAACCATAAATAAGGCAACTGTTAAGTAAATCATGGGGAGCGCATACATTATTGGTAAGTGGTATGCTGAAGCCAATATGTAGTATGGATTTCTAGCAATATTAAGCAGTGAAGCCCAATCACCCTCTGGGAGGCCTAAGGCTTTCCAGTCAGTGCTGAGTATGAAAAGTACAGAGAAGGTTATGTAAATGGCTGCTTCTCCTATGACTGTGAATATGAGTCCATAGATCAAATTTCTCTTATTCTTAATCTCCTCAGCGAAGTCCGGTATTGTCCTAGAACCTCCAAATGAGAACATTGCTATGGGCATTGCGGCAAATAACCCAGTTACGCCATAAGGCATGAAGCCGCCGTATTGGGTAAAATTCCTTAAGGCATACGGATTATACTTCAATGTAACCATTGCGAAAATTACAGCCATTAAGGCATAAAGCACATACTTAATTGAACCCGCCACCCTACTGGAGGCTGTAAAAACCTCTATACCATAGTAGTTTAAGGGAACCATAAGTAGTATAATAATTAATGCTATAATACCTCCTATTAGAGTTAAGTTGCCTGTGGCCGGATTAAGTACTTGCGGGAAGAATTCGTGAATTACTAAAGCCACAAAAACGTAAGACTCTAGTGGTGGTATGAAGAGATACCATATTAAGTCAGCCATACCATTTATCAAGCTTGTGGCTTGGCCATGACTGTATATTGCAAACCTAGATGGACCACCAGCCTCTGGAAAGTCCATGGCTATGTCCAAGTAAGTTAATGCTACAAATATATATAGTATTGGCGCTAGGGTATATGCAAGTATTCCAGCTGGACCGGCATTAGCAGCAACCTTCTGAGCGCCATAGAATATAGCACCACCTATTGACCCAGCTATACCTATAAATAAAAGGTCAACTAATGTTAGGTGTTTTCTTAGCCTTACAGGTTTTTGAGAATTCCCACTCATGGAAAGGGTAATAGCATTGGACTTATAAAAGTTTCGTATAATCATTACATTATATATTTATTTTTTTACGTAGTTTAACATGAATAATAAACCTAATGAGGAGAATATACATTACCCATGTTGGTATCAAAGGTTTATAAATATAATAATTACTTTTTACATAATACAAATTATGACACTTTTCTAAAATACAATAAATCTACGGTTAGTGCAAGCTTCTTAATCCATGGATTCACATCTATTATCATATAAATATAAAGGTTAGTTACCAATAATGGTAAAATTATGAGAATAATGATTTTAATCCTTGTTAAATTCATGTTACTGGGCCTTCTTAAGGTGGCTTTAAACATTATGAAG
>NZ_DAXS01000028.1:8704-33465 GCF_002506515.1 Caldivirga sp. UBA161 | reverse complement strand
CTACCATGGGACAGGATTGATTATATAGTGGTTAATGAGCCGGTTGAGGGTAGTCAAAGAATTAATGAAGGATACCTAGTCAGAGTTAAGGTACCCAGCGTAGGCTACGCTACTGTTAGGCATGTTGAGCCAAGTGAACCAGTAAGGATTATTGAGGATTCCGATTATTATACTATGGAGAATAAGTTCATTAGGGTTAAGCTTAGTAGGAGTGGTAGGCTCCTTAGCATGATTGATAAGGGGAGTGGTAGGGAGTTGATTAAGGAGCCAAGTAATGTGTTGGTGGCTTATGAGAATATACCAGGTTGGAGTGACGCATGGGATATTGAGAAGGGTTATGAGGAAACCAGCTTCACCTTGAATGCCTCAGAGTCCAGTGTTGAATCAAGGGGCCCATTAATGGCTTCAGTCAGGTTTAAGTATGACTTTAGGCGTAGTAGTATTATTCAGGAGGTTAGGCTTTATGCCGATTCAAGGAGGCTTGACTTCAAGACAACCATTAAGCTTGTGGATAGGGAATTACTGTATAAGGCCTGGTTCCACTTAGACTTAAACACTGATGAGGCCTACTTCGATGCACCCTACACACCCATTAAGAGGCCCACGGTAACTAACACTTCATGGGATTTAGCCCGCTTTGAGGTTCCAATGCATAAGTGGGTTAGCCTCAGTGAATGTTGCTTCGGCGTGGCGCTCCTTAATGATGGTAAGTACGCCGTTAGTGTTAAGGGCTCTAGTGTGGGCATTACCCTTGCTAAGACACCAATATTCCCAGATCCCTCCACTGACCTTGAGGAGGTTACCTTCACCTACAGCTTAATGCCTCATGGAGGTGACTTAACCGAGGTCCATAGGGCTGCATGGGAGCTTAACGCACCAATATTAGTTATTAAGGGTAAGCCTGGTGAGGCAAGCCTCATTAAGCTTAGGCCAAGCAACCTAATGCTTGAGGCAGTGAAGGTGAGTGAGGATGATTCAAAGGCCCTGGTATTTAGGATTAGTGAAATAGCTAATAGTAGGGGTATCGGTGAATTGGAGTTACCATTTAAGCCCAGTGAGGCGTATGAGACTAATCTAATAGAGACTACCAGAAGCAGTGAGGGTATTGAGGTTACTGGAAGTATTGTTAAGTTTAGGTATGGGAATAGGCAGGTGAAGTCAATTGTTGTTAAGCGGTGAAGCAGTCTTCAATACTCATTAATATTGAGTGAAACCTTTCATCATCACTATACTTCATTAACCAATCCACTTGTTCACTTAATCCATTATTAATCACCATGAGTACTTTACTCCTCAATTCACTAATATTACTCGTGAAAATTAATTGCCTAACCTTACCGTTAAACAGCGATTCAATGTCATTAACATGAGAACCAGTGACCTCACTAATAGTGTTATTAAAAATCTTTACGCAAGGCCACCTCAACCTACTGTACTCCTCATATAGTTGAATTGGGTCGCGCCTAACAACCACGACTAAGTCCACGTAACCAGGGTCCACTAACTCGTAGGCTATGGTTTCTAGGGCGCAGTTCCCATGGCAATTTAAGATGGCCTTATTAATTAAGCCTGCTGCGCAGTCCTTATCAGTAATATCATATGACTGGTAATCTTCATTCCACTTAACGCAGCTGCTGCTCAGTAATAGGTTTGATGCATTAATTGCCCCATAGCCTAATTCAGATAGTATTCCTAGGATTGTTGACTTACCTGACTTAGCGACACCAGTTACCAGGATCCTCACTTAAACCTCCTCCTCAAGTACTATGGGTGCCTGGGACATGTATGGTATGTATACTCCCTTTAATGGCCCCTTAACCACCACCCCAACGCCGCTTTCTATTGTGAATTCGTAGACTGCTGGTTGAACAGGCTGCCACCTCATCTTCCTGATGAATAAGTACCTCTTGAAGCCATTATTGGTTCTAGCTAACCCAAGTATGAAGACTCCTGTGGCCAAGAACTCCTCAACACCATATCTGGATATGGCCCTTGAACCAGCAGGTACCTCAGTGGTTATTATTGATGTAGCTTGGATCTTCCTCTCAATACCCATAACTAATTCCCTAATATACTCCCTAAGTACCTGAACATCCTTCTCCATGGCCACTAATGGGGCAATTGGATCTATGACAAGCCTCTTAGCACCAATTGAGGCTGCGTAATCGGCAATGGAGTCAACCATCATTCTAGCAACCACTGATGGATCCTTTTCCCTAATGGTATCTAGTATATCCATTTCAGGTACCAGTATCCTGAAGAAACCGGTCCTGGTTAAGGCATTAATATCCCAACCAAACCTCAATGCACCATTAGCGAATTGTTCATAAGTTTCATCAACTGAAACATATATTCCCGGTTCCCCAAGCCTATAGCCATTGAGGAGGAATGAGAGGGAGAATAGTGTCTTACCCACGCCAGTCTCCCCAGTAACCAGGTAGGTCCTACCCCTAATTAAGCCACCACCAATAACTTCATCCAGTCCAGGTATCCCTGTTGGCTCAATGTCATAATACAGCATTGAGTTGATTCACCCTGGTGAATATTTAAATGTTACATCGTATTGAAGCAATCACTTCCCCTTAGGGCAGTGTTTAGAGCTTAGTAACGTATTTCTACGCACCTTACAGGTCATTGATCAGTAATTTTGATTTGATACTCAGAATTCACTAAGGGCTAATTAGCCGGCGCGATAGGTTTATAAAACATTAGGGTAACCCGAACGTTTATGATACAGGAAGGAAAAGGTAAAGACAGGGCTACTATACTTGCATTAACGTCAATAGGGCACTTCATTAATGATGGTAACATGTGGCTAATACCAGGTATAATACTCCCAATACTCAGTGAAATGGGCATTAACTATGCGGTAATAGGCTTATTATCAGCCCTATATGCGGCATTATCAGCATTAGCAAGCCCATTAGTACCATTAAGCATTAAGTGGCTTGGCGGACACATGAAAGCCATGGCGTTAGGCATGTTCCTATGGGCATTCGCAATTGGTTTAACATCAATAGGCTTCCTAACCCATGACCTACCCCTAGTATACGTAGGCGTAGTATTAGCAGGGGTTGGCGCGGCTTATTATCATCCAATTGGTAGCGCCCTATTGTCGGCAACATATGGTGGAGCAGCTGGTTCCGCATTAGGCATAAATGGTGCATTCGGTAGCCTTGGTAGAACGCTTTACCCACTAATAGGTTCATTACTCATATTCGCAGGGTCAGTTAGTGCTGCTTATAATTTATGGGTGTTAGCCCTTGCTACATTTATTATTGGGCTTTCAGTACTACTATATGGTGCATATAGGTTTGATGTTCATGCTTACAGGAAGAGTGTAAGCGGGGGTGATCCACCTAGTAGCTCCATGACGCTTAAGGCATCTATAATGTTAATAATTCTGCTCTTTATAATCACGTTGCTAAGGAACACTGCAGGCCAGGGTATTCAGACGTTCTTAGGCATATACATAAATAAGGTACTTGGCATAAAGTTAAGCGTGACGTATGGGGAAATTCTTTCAATGCTCCTTGCCTCAGCCATAATTGGGCAGCCAATACTTGGTTGGTTAAGCGATAAGTTTGGTAGGAGGTTCATGTCTTCATTCTCAACCTTCGCCTTTGCCGTACTCTTCATAGTCTTCATATATACAGGGAACCTAATTGCCGCATTCTTTGCCATGCTCTTTGTCCTCAGTAACTTCCCATTAATAATGGCAGTGCTCGGCGACTTATTCCCAAGGGAGCAGGTTAGTTGGGCGACTTCAATAATATGGAATGGCGCAGTAACTGGAGGTAATGTACTTGGTTCACTAGTAACTGGTTTACTGGCTCAGTACTATAAGCCAATATACGGTGATGTTGGTGCCCTTGAGCATGCATTACTAATAGTACTTATACTAGCCTTCATATCTGGCGCTCTCTGGGTGGCTGTGCCTAAGCCACCGAAGAAAAGTAGGGTTCCATTATTTGGTTAAAAGAGTATTTAAGAGGCTTTGAATTCCCGAAGCTCATCATTAAATAACCTGTTAAACACGTTAAATGCCTCATCATCATATAGGCATATTATTATCCTCCTAACACTCCTCAAACCCAATGCTTCACGCCTTATAGCCCTAGCCATCATCCTCGCAGCCCCATCATATGGGCAACCGAAAATACCCGTACTAATGGCTGGGAAGGCTATGCTCACTAGGTTTAATTCATCAGCCTTCCTCAATGAGTTAGCGACTGCATCATCAAGCTTCTCAATAGGCTCAATGCCGCATCTTGGACCAACAGCATGTATCACGTACTTAGCCTTCAACCTACCTGCACTGGTTACAGCCACACCACCAACTGGTACTGGGCCATGCCTCCTAACCCACTCCCTAGACTCCTCCTGAATAACCCAACCACCCCTCCTAACAATTGCCCCAGCAACACCACCACCATGCTCCAGATATGAGTTTGCAGCATTAACAATGGCATCAGCCTCCACCTCAGTTATGTCTGCTTTGATTAACTCCACTGTGACGCCATTCAGGAACCTGAACCTCATAGTTATTGGAATTCCACAGCAGTTTTTAGCGCTTATCGCGAAACCTTTTACATAATCATGGAATACTTATTAAGCAACACCTAAGCTTATTTATCTGAATCCTCTTCCTGCCCTTTGGGTGGTTTATTGTTTTTGTGTTTTATCGCCTTCATCCTCATTGCCTCACTGCTGATGGACTTTAGCCGCCTCTACTTGTCCAATGGTGGATCATGGGTTGTGCCTTCAACCCATTACCCACCCTTCACCATGGCTTGTGGATAAGTAGCCCCATGCTGAACACATATTCTCAATACACCCACAAAAGCAAGCCTCCCCACACCCCACAACATGAATCATAAAACTAATTAAAAACTACACCCCAGCATAAATGGCAAGGCCACCACTTCCCTTTATCATTTTCATCAGCATGAAATTTACTTCTCCGAGTTTTCATTGTTACGTTATTAATTTAATGAAAGGCTTATAACTCACTACCTACCCAGTTACTGGGTAGGTAGCCAGTGCTCTTTGATCCGAAGCCTAAGGAGAGGAGGAGGGACTTATTTGATAGGGATGACGAATTGAATAGGCTTAAGCTTGGGCTTAATTACCCAATTACCCTATTACTTGGCATAAGGAGGAGTGGTAAGTCATCGTTAATTAAGGTACTTATGAGTGAGGAAGGGGATGCGATTTGGGTGTACCTTGATTTAAGAAAATATGAGGGGAGCCCATATATGACGTATAGGCATTTATTGAGTGAATTTGAGAAGGCGTTAAACTCCTGGCAGGAGGGTTTGAGGAGGCTGATTCATGGTATTCGTGGAGTAACCCTATCGGGACCTGGCTTTGAGGTTAGGTTTAACTGGGGTAGGGATAGGGTCATGTTTGGGGACTTACTTGATAAGTTATCTGATATTAGCGAGCGTGAGGGCCGTAGGGTTATTATAGTGTTTGATGAGTCCCAAGAGCTTAGGAAGCTTAAGGGATATAATATAATATATCCACTGGCCTATGCTTACGATAACCTTAAACTGAACTTCATATTCACTGGATCACAGATTGGCATGGTTTACAGGTTCCTGAAGCTCAAGGACCCTAATTCACCATTATTTGGAAGAGCTATGTTTGAGGTACATGTTAATCCCTTTACAAGGGAACAATCAATTGAATTCCTAAGGGCGGGATTTAGGGAAATAGGCATTTCCCCCGTGGGTGAGGATATGCTTGAGGACGTATATGATGAGCTGGGTGGTATACCTGGTTGGTTAACGTACTACGGCTTCAACTACATGCAGTTTAGAAGCCATGAGGAGGCTATTAAGAGAACCCTTGAGTATGCTATACAGCTTATTAGGCAAGAGTTCGAAAATTTCCTTAAGGGTAGGGAGGAGGCTAGGGAGCGTTATTATGCAATAATGAGTTTATGTAAAAGTGGATGCCTATGGAGTGGTGTTAAGAGATTCTTAGAGGCTAGGGAGGGTTACCGTATTGATGATAAGAAGGTAACTGAATTACTACAGAACCTAGTTGATGCATCATTCCTTACAAAGGAAAATGAAATGTATAAACCAAGCGACCCCCTAATAGCTAAGGCATTTTAATGCAATTGTATTAATACATTTGAGTGAAATGCTAGCTAGAGTAAGTATGAAAAATATAAAGATTATGTAGATAATGGATGTGTGATAGTGAGTATGAGATTAATGCGGCTCCTTGCTATTTCAATTATTGGCCTTCTTAATACTTGGCATCTTTTTCATAATAATCCCCTTGAAGCCATCAAGGCGACTTTCAATAGTTAATACCTAGATAGTAACGCTATGGGTACTAGAGGGTCAGTGATTATTAATATGCCTGCTTATGTTGCTGGTTCAGAGACTTATTGGTTTGGGTTTAATGCTTTGTTAGTAGGTTAGTTAATGTTAGTGGATTACTTGAATTACAGAATATAGTGTTATCATTGATTTACCTATTATTAAGCCTAGCATAATTATTATCCAGGAGGTAAGATTACCATTAATTTAACTAGCCCAATAATCCACAAGTTAGCTAAAGCCATAATCAAGAATGATATTATTGGAATCTACGCCAATGGTAGTGGTGAAGGCATTATTGAATTCATGTTAGCCTACTCATGGTCATTAGCCTCAAACAATATGTTGAAGATAGGGTATTAAACCAACATACCCAATTACCAGTGAGTACACATGAACTAGTGGTATTTCTTACAAGGCGATTTAGAGTTAAGGGTATAATACCAGGTATTTAAATCAACTACCATAATTCATAGGCAGCATAGTGGATCCTACCATAAGCTTAAAACATGATTAATGGCACCATTAATGCTGCAGCCCCATGCTTCATTGAATACTTAATTATCGTGAATAATTATGATATATTCCTTAGTATGGGTATAGAGGGGTTTCCATCAGTCACTGGTACTTTCTGCATTAGTAAAGCTATAAGTAATTAGTGGTTCACTTAATCCACCAGCATCCATAAGTATACCTGGTGCAATCGTGTATGTGCCTAATATTATGTGGATGTTTAATATTAATCAGAGTGGCGATGATGTAGGATTCCCAAACGCCTTTGAAGATATTGTAGTCACAGCCTTATACCCATGTGCCTATGAGGTTATCCAAATTATCTGGGTTCAAATCCCATGGAACATCATGGTAATTTCCTAATCAAGCAGTATAGTGAGCTTACCGGCATTACCCATAAGC
Source organism: Caldivirga sp. UBA161 (assembly GCF_002506515.1). Taxonomy (GTDB): domain Archaea; phylum Thermoproteota; class Thermoprotei; order Thermoproteales; family Thermocladiaceae; genus Caldivirga. Next base: position 26,212 of record NZ_DAXS01000028.1, on the reverse strand, counting down.
ATGAACACACCACCCAGCACTTACATAACAAGGGTTATACCATATACAAATACCTGCATTATGCCCTAGCTAATCTAAGTTAAGTTACTTTGATTACAGGTTCAGTAAATTAACAGGTAGGTTAAGGTTAATTTGAGTCATTATAATTAATCCTCAGATCCCTGATTACCACTACTTGGACTACTAGTCGTTGTATAGTTACCTTCACGCTCCTGCTCGCCAATGGGCTTTATTATTATTAAGGGCTTATTAACAGCATTTGATGATCCTTCCGTTTTTATCTTAACCGTGTAGTAGATTATATTGATGCGGTGTAGTTGCCTGGCGCCAAGTAAACCTTATACTCATCTCTATGCAGGTTAAGTGCTATAGTTTGATTAGTGATACTTATGATAACGGTGAAGTTACTAAGCACATCATTTAAATCATCATGCAGCTCCATGCCGAAGTATTCTGGAGAATTAACGTATAAGTATGCTGTAGCCTTAGCTACACTACTCATTCCTGAGGTTAGATTGCCGAGGTTTATGGAAGCAGCAATAGTACTGTAGGCTGAAGGTGGTGGTAGGATTAAGTGGTAGCTTAAGTAGGCAAGTACTCCATTCATATTAACCGCAGTAGCCGTACCACTTAAACTTGCTAAAAACGCCGATGTTATCAGCAACCTTAATCTTCCTTAGCAAAAGGTGCAATTACATACTTAAATGGTGCTTAACATTAGTAATAGCGTTAATCTCAAGGGTGATTCAATAACTATGTTACCAGGAAACGAAATGTAAGTGCTGAGCCCAATTAAGTTAAATCCAGTGCACATTAATAATGCCTAGGGTTTATTAGGTGGTTTACTCTTGGGTTTTACCCCTCCTCTTGGTGTCTCTAGCCTTTGAGACACCCTTAATTATACTCTGCATTATCTTATCCATAGCCTCCCTAATGGCGCTCACTGGATCCCTATCCTCAGCCGTGGCCGTATGGAGCTCCTTATCATCCTTAAGCCTCACTGTTACCTCATACCTCTTCCCGGAATCCCTTGACCTTATGTCAACCTTAAAGTCAACCACATTAACAAGCTTATTAATCTTCTCCAAGTGATTATTAATCACCTTCTCTATTAATGGTTTAGCATCATCGTTAATCTCTATCCTAGCTTGAATGGGGAGTATGATTTTCCTAGAATCCATGTAAGCCTTAAGTATATCGCTACCTGATAGTACACCAGCAACCCCATCACCATCCACTACCACTAAGCCTGTAACACCCTTACTGACCATTAAATCCACAGCCTTAGTTAATGGCTTATCAAAGCTTATTGAGTATACTTGAGTAGTCATTATACTGCTCACTGGTGCAGCCAGGAACTCCTCCTCCCCCGAGTAGTCACCCCTCCTAGCCCTCCTTGGCATTGAGACGTAGTATATTTTCTCAATTAAGTCTGTTAATGATACTATTCCAGCCAACTTATTACCGTCAACCACAGGTAACCTACTAATACCATGCTTAATCATTAGCCACCTAGCCTTGGCAACATTGTCACTTGGGGTTATTGTGAGGACCGGCTTAGTCATGTAATCCTCAACCTTAATATTGGCTGGTAATTGATCCTTTATGGCTGTGAGTAGCCTACTCCTCGTTAATATGCCTATTAACTTACCATTATTATCAATAACTGGATACTCCCTAAGCCTAGTCTCATAGAACCTCTTCACGGCAGTATCAATATTAGTGTTAGGGGTTATTGAATGCGGTGGAAGCATTACTGAGGATACCCTTGACCCAAGGGGTGCTTTCCTTCTTAATAAATCCCTGTATTCTACTATACCAACTAATTTACTTGAATCATTAACCACTGGTACAGTGTGAATCCTTAACTCCCTAATCTTGGGTATTATTGAGGATAACCTATCCTTAATATTAACCACTACTGGTGGTTCCTGAATAAGTTCACTCAACATTAGGTTCTAATTTCATGTTGGGTCTTAAAAAAGTTATGCCTAACAATAATTATGTCCGCGCAGCACTTAATTCACCATCATAACCTTACTCACTTCACTTAAGTGAAATCAATGTAAATCAGCAACTTTAGTAGTAAAGCTTATAAGTAGGATTACTAGTAGGGTTTGTTGATATGATGGGACGAGCATGAAGTATAAGGAACGCTACCTAGTGCTTGCTGATGGTAGTGTTTACAGGGGTTATGCTTTTGGTGCAGATTCGGAAACCGTAGGTGAAGTGGTCTTCACCACGGCTAATGTCGGCTACCCAGAGTCCTTAACTGACCCATCCTATAGGGGTCAAATACTGGTCTTCACAAACCCATTAATAGGTAATTACGGGGTTTCACAGGACCAGTGGGAAAGTGATTCAATTCAAGTTAACGGCGTCGTAATCTTTGACTTAACTAAGCCAAGCCACTACACATCAGTAATGAGCCTAGATGAGTGGCTTAAGAGCCAGGGTGTTCCAGGAATCTTCAGAGTTGACACTAGGGCATTAACATTAAGGCTTAGGGAGCAGGGAGTCATAATGGGCGCTATAGTTGATGATCCTGAGAGGGGAGTAGACATGATTAATAAAGCCCCACCCTACGATTCCATTAACTTCATTAAACTGGTCTCACCCAAGAGGCCAATCATCTATGGGGGTGAGGACCCATGCATAGGCATCATTGACTGCGGCGTTAAGCTGGGTATAGTTAGGGAATTGGTTAGTAGGGGTGTTGAGGTTATCCGTTATCCATGCCTAATGTGGAAGAGGGCACTTGATGAGTGTGATGGCGTATTAATAAGTAATGGCCCGGGTAACCCCATGCTTTTAACTGAATTAATGGAACTGGTGGATGGCATTGTTAAGGATCGTAAACCAACCCTCGGCATATGCCTAGGCCACCAAGTGTTGGCCCTTGGAATGGGGGCTAGGTTATTTAAAATGAAGTATGGGCATAGGGCAATTAATAAGCCCATCATTGACTTGGTTAGGAATAGGGTATACGTAACAACGCATAATCATGGCTATGCAGTGGATCCATCAACCCTAAGTGGCACTGGGCTTAAGGTTTGGGCTATTCAACCCGATGATGGTACAGTGGAGGGCCTCTACCATGAGAGATTACCAATATTAACTACTCAATTCCACCCGGAGGCTAGGCCGGGTCCAGTGGATACTAGGTGGGTTTTCGATAAGTTCATTAGTGTTGTTAAGGGTGAATCAAGTTGGATGTGAGGAGCATCCTAATAATTGGTAGTGGTGCAATTAAGGTTGCTGAGGCTGCTGAATTCGATTACTCCGGTATTCAAGCGTTGAAGGCGTTTAGGGAGGAGGGTATTAGAACAATACTGGTTAATCCAAATGTCGCCACTGTCCAAACCACCAATGTCTTCGCAGATAGGGTTTACTTCACTCCAATTAAGGTTCAATTCCTTGAGAAGGTTATTGAGGAGGAGAGGCCTGATGCAATAGCATGCGGCTTCGGGGGTCAGACCGCATTATCGGCGTGCGTTAACCTTAATGATGCAGGAATATTAAGTAAGTATGGTGTTAAGGTACTGGGTACACCAATAGAGGGTATTAGGAGTGCATTAAGTAGGGACCTATTCAAGAATCTAATGCTAAGCAGGGGCCTACCTGTGCTTAAATCAATAACTGCGCATAATATTGACGAGGCGTTAAGGGGGGCTAAGGAGATTGGGTATCCTGTATTGGTTAGGGTCTCATTCAACCTAGGTGGCGCAGGGGCATTCGTGGCTAGGAGTAGTGAGGAGTTGGCTAGTAGGATGCATAAGGCACTTGCCCAAAGTGAAATCAAGGAGGTGTTAATTGAGAAGTACATTGGCGGCTGGAAGGAGATTGAGTTTGAGGTGATGAGGGACTCCCACGGCGACTCAGTGGCCGTGGTGTGCATGGAGAATATTGACCCAATGGGTATTCATACTGGTGACTCAGTGGTGGTGGCTCCATGCTTAACGTTAACTAATGATGAGTATCAGAGGTCGAGGTTAATCTCCATTAAGGTTGCTGAATCCATTGGGCTAATAGGTGAATGTAATGTGCAGGTGGCCATTAATAATAAGGGCCCTGAAATGTATGTGGTTGAAACAAACCCAAGGATGAGTAGGTCAAGTGCCCTAGCCAGCAAAGCCTCAGGATACCCCCTAGCCTACATTGCCGCTAAGCTTGCCTTAGGCTATAGGTTAAGTGAGCTCCTAAATAAGGTAACTGGGAGGACAATAACGGCTTTTGAACCAAGCCTAGACTACATTGTAGTTAAGATACCCAGGTGGGAGAATGAGAGGTTTAATGTTAATGAGCCCCTTGGGCCAGAGATGATGAGTATAGGTGAGGTAATGGGCATTGGCAGGACCCTTGAGGAGGCTTGGCAGAAGGCAGTGAGGATGCTGGATATTGGTGAGCCAGGCCTAGTGGGTGGGCGCATATACAATGAGTCAACCCTTGAGGAGGCTGTTAAAATGGTTAAGGAGAGGAAGCCATACTGGTTCCTATATGCGGCTAGGCTACTTAAGGATGGTTACAGCATTGATGAGATTTCGGAATGGACTGGCGTCGATAAGTTCTTCATAAACGCGATTAAGAATGTCGTGGATACTTACGAATTAATTAAGAGTGGTGGTGAAGTACCGGTTAGTGAGGTTTATGCCCTAGGCTTCAGTGAGGAGCAGTTGAGGGGCATTGGGGCTCATTTAAGTAAAGGTGTTGTTAAGGTTGTTAAGCAAATAGATACCCTCGCCGGCGAATGGCCTGCATCAACAAACTACCTATACTTAACCAGTGGTGGGCAATTTGATGATAATACTGGGCCAGGTGTTGATGCATTAGTTATTGGTGCAGGTGTGTTCAGGATAGGTGTCAGTGTGGAGTTTGATTGGGCAGTGGTTAATACTGTGCTTGGCCTTAAGGAGTTGGGGTACAGGGTTGGTGTAGTTAATTATAACCCTGAAACGGTAAGCACGGACTGGGATTTCGCGGATAAATTATTCTTCGAGGAGTTAACACCTGAGGCGCTTAGGTGGATTATAGTTAAGGAGAATCCTAAATTAGTGGTATTATGGGCTGGTGGGCAGATTGGGCAGAGGCTCTATAGTAAGGCGCGTACATGGATAGGGGACTCTAAGATACTTGGCACTGACTCAGGCTCCATTGATTTAGCCGAGGATAGGGTTAAATTCTCTAAGCTACTTGATAAATTAGGTATTGCTCAACCACCCTGGGCCTATGCAAGCAGTATGAGTGAGTTAATTGGCTTAGTGGAGAGGTGGCTTGATTACCCAGTCATAGTGAGGCCTAGTTATGTTCTCGGTGGAACATACATGGGTGTGGCTAGGAATAGGGGTGAGTTAACTAGTTTTATTGAGAAGGCTGCTAAAATAAGCCCAGAGCACCCAGTGTTGGTGTCAAAGTTTTTAAAGGGTGGTGTTGAGGCTGAGACTGACGGTGTTAGTGATGGTAAGGGAACCATACTAATCCCCATAGAGCACGTTGAACCACCCGGCGTACACTCCGGGGATAGTACAATGGTCCTTGTACCCAATGGGTCAAGTTATAAGTTAAGTAATGGGCAGGTTAATGAAATGGCTAAGGTAACCCACTTAATAGCTTCGGAATTAGGTGTTAAGGGCCCGTTAAATGTTCAATTCATAATAAGGGATAAGGTATATGTAATTGAGGCTAACATTAGGGCAAGTAGGTCAATGCCCCTCAGTAGTAAGGCCACTGGAGTTAACTTAGCTAAACTAGCCTTAAGGGCAGCAATAAGTGAATTAGGTGTAGAGGGTTATAGGTTAATTAAGCCTAAGGAATGGTGGGTTAAGTCAGCTCAATTCTCATGGTCAAGGATAAGGGGTGCATACCCAAGGCTTGGCCCAGTCATGTATAGTACCGGGGAGGTTGCATCAAGTGGAGCCACCTTAGAGGAGGCGCTCCTTAAATCATGGTTATCCACAACACCATCAAGGATACCTAGCAGTAACGCCCTAGTGTACACCTACGATGAGGACCACGTTAAGAATATTGAGGAGGTTAAGGGGATGCTTAATCAGGAGGTGGAGATAATTGAGGAGGAGAAGTCGCGGGAATTATTGAAGCTTGGTAAGGTTGATATCCTAATTACTGGAGGAGCCACTGAGGATAAGGATTATGTAACCCGTAGGCTTGCTGCAGACACATTTACTCCAATTATCCTAGACTCAACGCTGGGGCTTGAGTTGGCTAGGGCGTTTAAATGGTATTGGAATGGTGGTGAACTCAATGTTAAGCCGTGGGATGGTGAATTAAGTTTAGGTGACCTTAAGTGGAGTTAACCATAACTTACGATTACTTAAGGGAGGAGGAGGTTGAGTTAATTAAGGCATTTAATGAATTAGGCATTAAAGTCAATACCCTACAATCCATAAAGCCACTCCACATTGAGGATTTTAAAGGAGTCTTCCTGGTGAGGAACCTTAATCATAAGACTGCAATAACAATGGCAGGCATTATTGAGAACTCAGGTGGCTTATCAATAAACAAGTACCTAACACTCTCATTAACCTGGAATAAGGCAATTACCACAGCGTTACTTAAGGGGATAGGCTTACCTGTCCCAGACACATACGTGGTTTTTGAGCCGATTATTAATGGTGTAGCCAGTGGTGGGCGCATTATTAAGCCAGCCTCAGGTTCATGGGGTAGGTTAACGGCCATTGTGAGTAATGGTGAGGCTAAGCTACTTATAAAGCATGCTAAGGATCACTTACCGGTTCTCCTTCAGGAGAGGATTGGTGATGGTAGTGACTTAAGGATTTTCGTAATTAATGGTGCAGTGGTGGCTTCAATGATGAGGAAGCCGCCTCAAGGTGATTGGAGGAGTAATGTGGCCAGGGGTGGGTTAGCAATGCCTATTAAGGTTAATGGGGAATTGGAGGAGTATGCAATTAAGGCCACTGAGGCTGTGGGTGCATTCTATGCAGGCGTTGATGTGCTAATAGGTAGGGATGGGTACTATATAAGTGAGGTTAATGGGATTCCTGAATTTAAGGCAATAAGCAAGGTTAGCGGCGTTAAGGTTAGTTTTAAGTTGGCTGAGGCTGTTAGTGAGTGGATTAGGAGATGATTAATCTAGCCACCTCCTCAGCTATTTCACCAGCAACATTAATGCCAGTAACCCTCTGCACGTTCTTGAATTCAGGCACTCCATTAACCTCAAGGATGAGGTAGCCCCTATCAGACTCAACAACATCCACGCCTGAGTACACGGAGCCAGTGGCTCTACTTGCCTTGACTGAAATATCCTCAAGCTCAGGATCAATCTTAACTGGGGCTGCTGAACCACCCCTAGCAGTGTTGGTTCTCCAGTCATCACTATACCTATAGATTGCCGCCACAGCTCTATCACCAACCACAGTAACCCTAATATCCCGCTTAGGCTTCCTAACGTACTCTTGACCCAGCAGTACATTATCACTGTAGCTCCTTATTATTAAGCCGGCCTCCCTAATAGTATTAGCTAAGGCAACTAACCTACCCCATGATCCATCAGTTGGCTTTATTACTAATGGTACTCCAAGCTTACTTAAAACTTCCTCCTCATTATCCAGTAGTAGTATTGACTTTGGTACTGGTACACCAGCCTTAATCAACTTAACTAAGGTGAGGAATTTATCATGTGTTATGTATAGGCTGTCGAATGAGTTAATTGACCCAAGTCCCAGCTCCTGGTAGGTGAAGGATAATGGTAAAACCTTATCCCTACCTGCCACCCTAATTAACCCAAACGCATTAATAGTACTATTAATGCTAATGGCCTCAGCCCTAATGGGTTTAGCGCTTAATCCTCGCTTATTCAATTCATTAAGCAGTAGCTTCTCCTCCAGTCTAATTATGTCGTAGAGGACGTGGACTTCAATAGAAATCACCTATTCGCCGTAATCCTCAACATCCCCCTTAAACTCCTCAAGTTCAAGCTTATCCTTACTAACCTTCACAATGTACTTTGTACCACATGTTGGGCAGCTTGTTAACTCACCATCCATTACATCCTCAGGTAGGTCGAATTCTGCCCCACATACCTTACAGGTTACTTTAAACGCCTGCATAGTTACCTACCCTTTCTACGTGTTTATAAATTTTTCTATATAAGTAAAAGAAAGTATGCGCACTATGCAAAGTATATTAACGTCAAAAATCCATACCTAAGCCATTATGAGCTTACTCAACCACTGTGCCTAACCCATTTAGTGCTGATCGTATTGGCTTATCCCTCAAGCCATTAGCTATTATTGTTCTAACACCCAATTCAGTGAGCTTAAGGGCGGTCTCAAGCTTCCTCCTCATACCACCTGTCGTGTGTTGGAGTATTTCTTGGGCATTAGCCTTAGTAACCCTATCAACAGGTTTACCATTAACCAGCACTCCATCAACATTAGTCAGTATTACTAATTCCTTAACCTTCATTGATAATGCCATGTTTTCAGCTATTTGATCGCCATCAACATTAAGCATAAGCCCCTCCTGGGATATGGCTATTGGGCTCACCACCACTGCGTCTGAATTACTGAGCATTAGGTTCATTACATTAACGTTGATTCCAGTCACCCTACCGCTGAATCCACCGTCAATGACCCTGGTCCTCCCCCTCTCATCAATTATCATAACCTTCTCCTTCCTCTTAGCTGTAACTAACCCTAGGTCAATCCCACTTAGGCCTATTGCCCTAATCCCCCTTGCATTAAGCTTACTTACAATTAGCTTATTAATGAGCATCATGGTCATTATGTAAGCCTTAAGCGCCTCCTCATCAGTATACCTACTGGTGTACCCATTGGGGTGCTTAAGTATAACTGGTTTAACCCCCATCCTCTCCATTATGTTATTAACCATGCAGCCGCCACCGTGAATCAATATTGTACCTGATTCAACATCATTAACAACATTATCCAAGCCACCACCGCATATTACTGAACCACCGAGTTTAACCAGGATCATTATTAATCACCTAAACTGGATATGGTGTAATGAATCTGAGGCCCTCATCCTCCGGGAACCCTTGATTAATGTTGAATGATTGAATAGCCTGCCCCGCAGCACCCCTAATTAAGTTATCTATTGCCGAGAAGACCACAATGCGGTTAAGCCTCTGGTCTAATTCAAACCCAACATCAATCATGTTAGTCCCCACAACATACTTAACGCTTGGGTAGTGGGCTAGGCCGGCCTTATCCTTAACTATGCGTATGAACCTCTCATTACCATACATCCCCCTATAGGCCTTCCATAAGTCAGGTTCATTAATACTGCCGTTCAACCTAGCGTGCCCAGTTATGAAAATCCCCCTAACCATGTCGACTGCATGTGGTGTGAAGGCGACATTAACTTGACTACCAGCTAATAGGCTTAACTCCTGCTCTATCTCGGCTGTATGCCTATGGCCAACTGGTTGATAGGGCCTAACCACATGCGTCCTATGCCAATGATAATCAAGCACAGTCCCCTCAGCCCCAGCACCACTACTAGCTATTTTGGCGTCAACAACTATGAAGTCATTGTTAATTAAATGCCCCTTAACCAGAGGTGCCAGTGAAATTATTGAGGCTGTGGCCATGCATCCGGGCACTGCAATTACCCTAGCAACCTTAATCTCATCCCTATGTAATTCAGGTAGGCCGTAGGCTGCTGCCTTAAGTAAGTCAGGGTATGGGTGTGGCTGAGGCCAATGATACCACTTAACGTAATCCTCAGGGTTCTTTAGCCTAAAGTCAGCGCTTAGGTCTATGGCTAATAAACCATTCTCAACTAGCTTAGGGACCCATTTAACTGATTCACCGTGGGGTAATGCTAGGAAGACTACGTCGGATTCGCTCTTAAGTATGGCGTCAATACTGGGTTGAGTGAACTTAAGGTTAATGAACCCCCTTAGGTTTGGGTGCACCCTATATATGAATTCGCCGGCGAATCTTCTTGAGGTTGCACAAGCGACTTCAGCATTATTATGGCCAAGCAGCAGCCTAAGTAATTCACCACCTATGACGCCGCTGGCACCTATTATGCAGGCTCTACGTATCGTCCCTTCAATACAAATTCACCGAAGCCTATATAGGTTCAGCCTTTATAAACTTAACGACCATCTTGAGCTAAATTGATTAAAATGAATCAACACCCACTGCGGCAGTTTTATTAAGCCTTACCCCTATAGCCCCTAGTACAGGAGGAAGTGGGAGTATGGTTGAGGTTAAGGACCTGTATAAAGAGAGGGTTAACGTTGCTGTAGAGCTTTGGGATAAGGTGCTTAGGGGGGAGGTTGCATCAAGGGGTGAGTTAATTGACCTGTTGACTAAGTACTATAATGAACATGATATTGAGCCGTTTAGGGGGTTAAGTAAAATTGACATTTATGATAAGGAATTAGCCACAGTGTACGTTGTTGGGATTTATGGAATGGGGCTTGTGACTCAACGTGAGGTTAAGGATAATTACGGTTCAATATTTAAAGTGGAGTTAATATCAGATGAGGCTTACGGCATTATTAAGAATTATAATGGTGAGGAGTCTAAGTTAACCTTAAGGAACCTAATAGAGGATAACCAAGCCCTAGGTGACTCACTTGAGGAGAAGGTTTTCAGGGTATATAGGCTAGTGTACACTGGCGCCGTCCTGGGCTTTATGCCTGAGGACGATATTTCAAAAACATACAGGGTGTTTTACGAAGCCTTCGAACCACTTAGGCAGAGGCTTGTTAACTACGTTAAATTCTACATAGCCACTAAGATAGCTGAGGGCATTGCCCTAGGCCGCTTCAGTAACCAGAATGAGGTTAGGATTGAGAAGTACGCCTACTGTATAAGGCTGGGCCTAGAGAAGTGCGCACCAAATAATAGGCTTATTCACGAGATAGCGGCTTCAGTATATAAGGTGCCGCCCAATGTTGTTAATAGGCTTGTACCATTAATTAAGAGGTCATCTAAATCCTCCCTTATCCCTAAGGCTTATTAAACCAGGTTTAATCCTTTTTTGAACATAAGTGGGGGGTTAGTTTGAGGTCTAGGAGGTTAATGATCATTGAATTGGCGAGGAATGATGAGGTCTTATCCAGGCTACTGGCTGATAATGGGCACCAGGTCATATACGCTTATGTTGAGGATGGGGAGAGAGTGGAGCCAAGCCTTAATGTTGATTACGTGAAGCCAACTGAGTTGGCTAATGCCCTTAGAGTAATGGGCATAAGTAAGCTTTACGAATACCAGTATAAGGCATACTTAAGCATAACTGGGGGGAGGAATACAATAATAACGTCAGGTACTGGCACAGGTAAGACTGAGGCATTCCTAATACCCATCATGGCCAGGGCCCTTAACCACAGGAGGGAGGTTATTATCTACCCAACTAAGGCCTTGGCTAGGGACCAGGAATCCAGGTTCAGGTCCTTGGCTGAGCCATTAGGGTTAAGGGTTGCCACCTATGATGCAGACTCCCCAGTGGAGGTTAGGAGGGGGGTTTATAATGGTGATTACTCCCTGGTTCTAACTAACCCAGACATGTTGAATACAGCTATGATTCATGTTCCAGCCTTCAGGAGATTCATGGCTGCAGTGGACTACGTCACCATAGATGAGGTTCACGTGTATAATGGTGTCCTTGGATCACACATGCATTACCTAATCAGGAGGATTAGGCGCCTTAACCCAGGGGTTAAATTCGCTGCAGCATCCGCTACAATAGGTAACCCAACTCAGTACTTCAGTAACCTAGTGGGCTCCGAGGTTATTCACATTGAGGGTATTAGGGGGGTGAGGGGGGAGTTGGTTCACGTGATGCTTAGGCCAATTAGGAGGGGGAGGTTACAGGAGGTTGCTAACCTGGTTAAGTTATGTATTGAATTAGGTAGGAAGTGCATAGTCTTCGCTGATAGCCACTGGATGGTGGAGGTTATTAAGAGGATGGTTGACTCCATGGGCATTGGTGGGAAGGTGGCTGTGCATAGGGCTGGGTTAAGGCCTAATGAGAGGAGGATGGTTGAGGACTCCTTCAAGTCCGGTGAACTACAGGTAGTACTGGCTACACCAACTCTGGAGCTGGGTATTGATATTGGTGACGCTGACTTCGCTGTAATGGCCACTAACCCACCTAGCTTCATAAAGTACCTTCAAAGGGCTGGAAGGGTTGGTAGGAGGGGCCAGAGGGCTTACATTATTCAAGTGCTTGGAGATGACCCAATGAGCACCTACTACGCTAATCACCCTGAGGAATTCTACAATAGGTCGCCTGAACCAATGTTCATGGAACCGAATAATGATGAGGTTGCTGTAAGGCACTTATTAGCCATGATTAGGGAGTCTGCAGTTAAGTTTAGTGAACTTGATGATTACTTAAGGGGCCTCATAGGTAGGCTGGTTAATGAGGGCTTAGTGTCCATTAGGGGTGATAGGGTTTTCCTAACTGAGGATGGGTTAAGGGTGATTAATTCATTCAACGTGATTAGGGGGAATGGGGATGTTGTGGTTATTAGGCGTAAGGGAGGTGGGTTAATTGGGTATAGGGAGATGCCCATGGCCATTAGGGAACTTTACCCTGGAGCCATATACATGCATGGCGGCTTAACCTACAGGGTTCTTGAATTAGACGTGAAGCATAGGAGAGCTATAGTGGTTCCTGAGGATTCAGGTGAATTAATAACTAAGGCGCTGTACAACAGTAACCCCACTGTGGTTAACGTTATTGAAGAGTCGAGGTACAGGGGTATTCCAATAAGGTATGCTATCCTTGATATTGAGGAGGAGGTGTATGGGTACGTTGTAAAGAGGATGAGTAGTAATGAAGTGCTTGGTGAGTACAGATTAAGTGAACCAATAAGGTACAGGTTCAGGACTAAGGGTATTCTACTCAACATGCCTCCAGTCAACTTCTCTGCAGTGGAGTTGAGGGACCTCATGGAGAAGGGTAAGGCTTACCACGCCGCTGAGCACGTGTTAATATCTGCCGGTGAGGTTATTGTTAACGCGGCACCAACAGACATGGGTGGTGTATCGTATCCAACAGGCCACATTGTAATATATGACTCATACCCAGGCGGCTCAGGGGTTACTAGGCTACTAATGGAGAGGATTGATAAAGTTATTGATGTGGCCTACAGTATTGTGACTTCATGCAACTGTAGGGATGGTTGCCCAAGATGCGTCTACTCACCCTACTGTGGTAACAATAATAGGATGCTATCACGCTTAAATGCAATAAAGGTACTTGAGGCAGCCTTAAAGGGTGAGAGGGGTGTTGATGAGCCCCCACCCTTCGAGGGCTCAATACCCTGATAACCATCCCTAAATCATTAAGGCATATTGAGGATAAAGTTAAATAGTTAAGTGAATTACCTAAATACTAATGAAGGCAGTAACAGTTATTCCCAGCGTCCCGGAATCCTTAAGATTAAGGGATGTTGATAAGCCTAAGCCGAATCATGGCCAAGTACTACTTAAGCCAATTAGGGTTGGCATATGTGGTACTGATAAGGAGATTATTGAGGGTAAGTACGGTAAAGCACCGCCTGGCAGCCAATACTTGATACTTGGCCATGAGGCGTTAGCTGTAGTGGAGGAGCTTGGGGATGGTGTAGATAATGTTTCGGTGGGTGATGTTGTTGTACCAACGGTTAGGAGGCCCCTTGACTGTAGCCTACCGGTTGACTACTGTCCACTAGGCCATTATGTGGAGCACGGCATATGGGGGCTTCATGGCCATGCAGCTGAATATTCAGTAACAGACGCCAAGTACCTTGTTAAGGTTCCGAAGGAGTTGATTGATGTGGCTGTGTTAACGGAGCCATTAAGCGTTGTTGAGAAGGGTATTGATGTGGCATTCAGTATAGGTGGTTCAAGGTTTGATTGGAAGCCTAAGAGTGCGTTAATACTTGGGGCTGGGCCAATAGGCTTGCTCTCAACAATGGTGCTTAGGTTAATGGGCCTTTCAACAACCACAGTAGCCACTAGGCCACCTGATAGCCTTAAGGCCAGGTTAGTTAGGGAGTTGGGGGGAGTGTATGTGGATGCCGCCTTAAGCAGTATAGAGGGCGCCTTTGATATTGTAGTGGAGGCAACAGGATCCCCCCAAGTCACTGTGGATGGCTTAAGGCACTTAGCCCCAAATGGAGTAATGGTGCTCCTTGGAGTTTACCCACCTGGTGGTGTTATGAATGACTTAGGCAACGTGTTAACGGACTCAGTCCTCAATAATAAGATTTTAGTTGGATCAGTGAACGCTAATATTAAGCACTTTGAGTTAGGCTTAAAGCATATGGCTGAGGCTAAGAGTAGGTTCAATGATTGGCTTAGTAAGTTAATTACTAAGAGGGCAACCCTCGATAATTACCAGGAAGCTTACTCCTGGACTCATGATGATATTAAAACAGTCCTTGAAATAAACCCACTTAGTTAAGGGCGCTTAAGTAAATGCCTGAGTGTGCGTGAATGCTGAATTAGGATGCTGTATTAACCTCCTCAGCCAACTTCTCCTCAGGTTTAATTGAAGCCATCTTATCCATTACGCTCCTTATTACGCTCATTAATTCCGCATCATTCTTAACCTCATCAAGATCCATGCAGTTGGCTAATATGTTCCTAAATAATTGGGTAGTTAAGTCGCTCTTTAATGTACTTATCGCCCTCCTGTACTCCGATAGGAAGTCCCCTGTTAAGAAATTTACAACATCATTGGCGCTCCTGAATCCACCTTCAGCGTTCCTAAGTTCATTAACTATTGTTTCAATGGAGTAAAGTATGTTAGCGTCATTCTCCTTAAACCCAGCTAACAACTTTGAGTAAGCCTTATTAACGCAATACCTAACGAACTTGTACGTTAATGGATGTGGTGCCTGCTGCATATGCGTTCAGGAAACCAGTGTTTATAAACAATTTCGTGAAACTAACACTGCTTCACCTTAATTCAGCGCCTAGAGCCCTCTCATGGGTTACCCTTAAGTAGGTAATGAGCTTATCCCTCAATGGCCCATTAATCAATTCATCAATTAACTCCCTGGTGCCGGTGCATTTTAATGCTGACGTTAACCTATAGGAGTATCCTAGGCTTCTTAAGGAGTCCTCAACAGCCCTAACCTCCTCTTCAGTGGCTAAGTCAACCTTATTGATTGCGACTATTATGTTGGCTTTAAAACTTTGGCCCACCTCCTTAAGTAGGCTTAACTGCTGATTAAGCGTATAGCCGCTGTGTTGAGTTGGGTCAATCATGAATACTATTGAATCTGCTAAATGCCTTAAAGCCAAAATAGCCTGAAGCTCAATCTTATTCCTCTCACTAAGTGGCCTATCTAATAATCCTGGAGTATCAATCACCTGAACAGCATACATGCCGTACACCTTAACGTGGCCTATTATGATTTGCTTAGTTGTGAATGGATAATCAGCTATCTCAGGCTTCTTAGTTGAGACACAGGCCACCAGGCTACTCTTACCTGTATTAGGCATTCCTGAAATAACTATTGTAGGCTTCTCAACGCTTACGGATGGTAGCCTACTTATCTTAATAGCCGCCTCCTTCAGAGCCCTTAACTCTGGTTCTAAGTCATTTATTAAATCAATTACCCTTGATAGGTACATTTTCCTAGCCTTAACGATCTCATCCTTATCCTGAGCATTCTTAATCATTCTTACCGCATCCCTACTTATACTGCCTACAGCTTTACTTGAATTAATGAGTTTACCCAGTGAGTGCTTATAATCATCAATATTAATTATAATGCTTATTAACTCCCTGTAGAAGGGGTGTAGGTCATTCATGAAGGGCATATTGAATGCAATATTCCTAAACAAGTTAAGTAACCAACCTGAGGTTCCCTTAACCCTAGCAACCTCAAGCCGCCTCAGCCTCTCAACACCGGGAAGTGAAGTGGGTGACTTAGCCTCAATGGACTTATACTTACTAATTAACTGCCTAACCACCTCCTCCGCATTGGGAATGTAAGGTAACGTTGATTTAAAGTTCACAAATGTTATTAAACCTCCCATTAATAAACCGTTCCACCTCCTAGTTAAAGTTTAAAACACCCCTGTGGAGGGAAGGGACGGTGTACTATAATGTCTAATGAAATTGAATTAATGACTGGGACGACGGTTGGTATAAAGGCTAAGGATGGTGTTGTCTTGGCGGCTGAGAAGAGGGTTTCATACGGCTTCTACCTAATGAGTAAGTCAGGTAAGAAGGTTTACCCAATAACGAATAGGGTTGGAATAGCCTCATCAGGTGTTTTAGCCGACATACAGACTATAACTAAGGTTATTAGGGCTAATATAGCCAATATGGAGATAGAAATGAAGAGGCCAGTCTCAGTTAGGGCTACTGCTAAGTTACTAAGCATTATACTGTTTCAAAATAAGTACATGCCCTACATAGCTGAAACCATGGTTGGCGGTATTGATGATGAGGGGCCTAAATTATTCATACTTGATTCATGGGGTTCATTAATTGAGGATGACTTCGCAGCCCTAGGTAATGGTGCTAGGACTGCAATAGGCCTAATAGAGACAGGTTACACAAGCAGCATAACCGTTAAGGAGGCTAAGGAATTAGCCATAAGGGCAATTAAGGAGGCAATAGCAAGGGACCCAACCTCAGGAGATGGGATAGATACATTAACAATAACCAGCAGTGGTTACTCCGAGGACTCGATTAAGCTTTAATTTTATAGGTCCTATTTACCTATTGTGTAGTGATTAATTATTATTGATTATTTAATTAAAGGGTTCATGTAGTCATGCTGCTCCACTATGGCGGTAAAGCTTTAAGTACCTGGATGAACTATAGGGATTCTAAGTGATTACTTAATGCTTGTTGACTCCCATACCCACTCATATGAATTCAGTAGTGATGAGTTGAGGAATTTTGGTAATATTATTCTTGTTTCTGTGGCTGAGGATGTTAAGTCATCAATGCTTGTCCTTAAGTTAACTAAGGAATTCAGTAATATTAATCCATGCATTGGGATACATCCATGGAATGCTGATAAGGTACCATTCAGTGATGTTATGGTTATTGAGAATCTAGTGAAGAATAATGATGTTAGGTGCCTTGGGGAGGTTGGCCTTGATCTTAAATTCGTGCCAAGTACAATTGATAAGCAGAGGAGGTTCTTCAATGAGTTCCTAAGGATGGCTAGGGAATATGACTTAGTCCTCAACATTCATTCCCCTGATGCATGGAGGGAAGTGTTTGAAATGCTCACTAAGGCTGATGTTGATAGAGTAATGTTCCACTGGTACACTGGGCCGCTTGACTTAATAAGTGACTTAACGGAGCAAGGCTACTACATATCAATTAACGCCGCCATTAAAGTTCAGGAGAAATCAAGGAGAGTTGCTGAGGCTGTGCCGCTTCGCTTTATGTTAACTGAAAGTGATGGGCCATATGAGTATAGGGGGATTAAGTTAACTCCCCTCATGATTAAGGATACTGTTAATGAGATTGCTAAGATAAGGGGTGTTGATGCGGAGACCATTGAGGATTCCGTCTACTTTAACTACA
>NZ_DAXS01000028.1:0-8684 GCF_002506515.1 Caldivirga sp. UBA161 | reverse complement strand
CGAAGAATTTAATTAAGAGTAATCGTACCTTTCACTAATGTACGTAATTCAAAGGGAGGGCGCAGTCTCCTTTTATGCGCCGGACTTAAGCAAGTACATTGCCGGTGGGCGTATTGAGCCGGCTTGGGCACCAGTATTCTATAACCCAGCCATGGTTAATAATAGGAGTATATCAGTTATCATTGTTAGAGCTTACTTAAGGCTCCTTGGTAGGAATGGCGTATTATGTGAACCATTTACGGGTACAGGCATTAGGAGTATTAGGTATGTTAAGGAGGCTGGGGTTGAGAGGGTTATTGCCGGTGATGTGGATAATGCTGCAGTTGATGTTGCCTTAAGGAACGTTGAGTTAAATGGATTAAGGGATCAGGTTAAGGTAATTAGGAGTGATGCTAACGTTCTACTGGCTAATAATAAGTGCGATATAATAGACATTGACCCTTACGGTTCACCAGCCCCATTCATTAATTCCGCCTTACTTTCAATTAAACACGGTGGATTACTCTGCGCCACAGCCACTGACTTAGCGGTCCTGCAGGGTAGTTACGTTAATAAGGCTATTAGGAGGTATGGTTTTAGGCCGCTTAGGGGCTTCTTATCTAGGGAAATAGGCTTAAGGGGTTTATTAGGGTTTATTGCTAGGCAAGCCTTAATGATTGATGCTGGGGTTAAACCATTATTAGCGTACTGGGAGAGGCATTACTATAGGGTATGTGTAATAGTGAGTAAGGATAGGGGGTCTGCCAGAGAGACTGTAAGGAACCTTGGCTACGCCTATTACTGTAGTGAATCCTTGAGGAGGGGCTTCATTAATAGGTATCCGATTGGCGTTAAGGGTGGGTGCATGGTTAGTGGGCCCCTGTGGATTGGTACTATTGGGGATGTTGAATTCCTAGACTACTCGCTGGCATTAGTTAATAATATTGATTATGAATTGAGGGCTGCTGAAATAATTAAGGGAACATTACCTGATAACCTACCAATACCCCTATACTACACAGTAACGGAGTTGGGTAGGGGTTTAGGCCTCATTCCAAGCCCATTAAGGCTCAAGTCGCATTTAATGGAGAATGGTATTGAGGCTTATGATACACACTTCACTACTGAGGGTATTAAGACTAGTGCTGAACCATGGTGGTTAATTAGGGTTATCCGCTTAATCCCTCTTACCAACAACTAACGCATGCGCAACATCATAGGGTTCTAGGTGAATCATGTTTATTATGTCGAATCCCCTCTCCTTAATTGTATCTATCTCCCTCTTAAAGGTTTCAGAGGGTTCCTTGGTGACGTCAATTGACATCGCCTTTATGACTAAGATTATGTAACCACCCTTAACTAGGTACACATCGGCATTATCTGCAAGTATCTTAGCTTGAAATGGCTGAGCTACATCAATATATGCTACATCAACTCCCTTAACCAGTGAAATGTATTGCTCAGGGTACCTGGCGTCGGCAAGTATTGGTATTACGTTTAACCTACCTTGGTCTATAATATTCTGCATGAATTCCCTAAAAACCCTTGGGCTAAATTCAACACTGTAAATTAAACCACTTAACCCAACAATATCACTCACGTGACTAACTGTTGTACCACTTGCTGCACCAAGGTAAAGCACCTTAGATCCTTCACCAATGGGCATAACCTCAAGCTTATTCATTATTGCCGCACCAAGCTTAGACCTATAGGGATTCCAAACCCTATACTCAACACCACCTAGGTTAATTAACTGCTCACCATACACCCTTTTACCTGGCGTCAAGTTCCTTGTAGCTAACCTGGTTGAGCCATCCTCGAACTCAATCCAGTAAACACCCTTGAACTTCTCATGCTCCTTAACATCCACTGCCCTTACACTGGACATACTTAACCTTAATTAATTAAGGTATTTAAGCCTTAGCGTCGCTCCCCCATTGCCTTATCAGCATACCTAATACTACGTTGACCCATGTAGTTAAACGTACGCTTACTTACACCTATATTGAGTACCCATTTTAAGCAGACAAAATTTATATCGACTTTCCTAATTCATGTGCATGAGAATAATGAAGCGCATTGAGTATAACACTAGCATTAACCCATTCAATGGAATTAATAACATTAGTATCACATCCCGACACCTTAAGGTGCTTTTCACGGCAAGCATGGGCTTCTTCACTGATGCCTATGATTTATTCATAATTGGCGCAGTACTAGACATATTTAGAAGCATGCAAATTAATGGATTCAACCCACAGATGCCTATACTTGGGATCCCAGCCGAGGGCTTCATTGCATCATCAGCCATATTAACAGCCATAATTGGCCAAGTCCTCTTTGGTTGGCTTGCTGATTATTGGGGTAGGAGGAGGGTTTATGGTGTTGAGGCAGCATTAATGGCTACTGGTGCCTTACTCTCAGCTTTAGCGCCGAATCTTTACTGGTTAATAGCCTTTAGGGGTATATTGGGTTTAGGTATTGGTGGTGATTACCCAGTATCCTCAGTAATAATGAGTGAGTACGCCAACGTCAAGGATAGGGGGAGGTTAGTGGCCTTAGTTTTCTCAAGTCAAGGCATAGGAGCCTTAACAGCAGTCCTAGTTGGCTTAGCATCAGTTAACCTACTACCACCCTCATTAGCCTGGAGGATTATGCTGGCTGTGGGCGCGATACCGGCCTTAATGGTGATTCATATGAGGCGTAAAATACCTGAAACACCCAGATACGCATTACTGGTTAAGGGGGATTTAAGGGAGGCTAATAAGGCAGCCGGCTTCCTTGGTGTTAGGATTAATGAAGCAGCATCATCAAGGAAGCTAAACATGAGTGAATTCCTGAGGAGGTACTGGTTCACGTTAATTATTACAGCAGGCACATGGTTCCTAATGGACATAGCCTACTACGGCACAGGAATATACTCAGGGCCGATAGTAACCACCTTCCTACCAGTAAGCACGTACACGGCGTTGAAGTCACGTATAATTCATGAAGTCTTTGAAGCCAGCTTACCGTTCCTAGTAGGCCTACCCGGCTACTTCACTGCAGCCTTACTTATAGATAAGGTTGGGAGGAGGCTAATGCAGCTTCAGGGGTTTGCCATAATGGGTGCGCTCTACTTAACTGTTTCAGCCCTAGTTGTGATTAATAATGCAGGCTTAATTAGCTTCCTAGCCCCTACTCAAGTAGTACTAATGCTATATGTATTAACATTCTTCTTCATAAACTTTGGGCCAAATACCACAACCTTCGTAGTGCCGGCTGAGGTTTACCCAGTTAGCCACAGGGCTATGGGGCACGGCATATCTGCAGCGGCAGGTAAGGCTGGAGCCGCCTTATCCACCCTACTTCTTTACCCATTACTTGAGGCTCATGTTAAGGAATTACTGGTAGTCTACGGGATTGTGTCAATACTGGGCGCATTATTAACCATACCATTAAAGGAAACTAAGAATAAGGACCTTGAATCCGTTTCAGGGGAGGAGTTGGTTAGCCGTGTTTCAGATATAGATAGGGGTATTAGGCTTGAGGCTATTGCTAGGCGGCTTCATGGTTAATTCACTGTTCATTCTCAGGTTGAATGGCTTACAGCATCTTTATATAGTGGGCTAAGCCTAACTGACTTACCCACTATTATCACTGACGGATTCTCCACGGTGATTCTGCAGCCAGCCACCTCACCCAGCGTCATGAATTGAACCCTTGAACCACTCATGTATGCCCTAGTCACCACGGCCACAGGTGTACTTGAGTCTAAGCCTCCTTGAATAAGCTCCCCAGCTATCCTACATGCCTCAGAGGCACCCATTAATATCACTATTGTGCCAACGGATGTAGCTAACCTCCTGAAGTCGACCTCCCTAAACCCCTTACCTGGATCCTCCCTACCGGTCACAAATGCAACACTACTGGACACACCCCTAAGTAGTATTGGTATTAGGTACTGTTCAGGGGCTGCTATGGCGCTGGTTACCCCTGGTACAGCCTCGCACTCAACCCCATTCCTAATTAAGTACTGGCACTCCTCGAAACCCCTACCGAATATGAATGGGTCACCGCCATGAAGCCTAACAATCACCTTACCCTCAAGAGCCTTCCTGAGGAGTAATTCATTTATCTCATCCTGCTCCATGGAGTGCCTACCAGGCTCCTTACCAACATATATTAACTCAGCCCCCTCCTTAACATGCTTAAGAACATCCACCGGTATTAACCTATCGTAAACCACCACGTCGGCCAACTCCAATAGTTTAACTGCCTTAACGGTAATTAACTCAGGATCCCCTGGGCCAGCCCCAACAATATACACTTTAACCATTGCATTAATTTAAAAATTTAGGGGAAATAAACCTCACTTAAATGCAATGCGTAATGAATTTTAATGAATTAAGCATGGAGAAGGGTACGTACGTGCTTATCCTTAAAGCCTTAGAACCAGTCTCAGTTAAGGTTGGTTCACTGGGTCGGGTTACGTTAAGTGAGGGGTATTATGCTTACGTTGGTTCAGCTAGGATTGGTATTAGGGCTAGGGTGGGTAGGCACCTTAAGTTGGCTAGGCTTAAGGCAGGTAAGCTTAAGTGGCATTTAGACTACGTCCTAATTAGTGATTACATTGAGCCCTACTACTTAATTTACGTTAATGGATACTTCATAGAGCATGATATTGCTCAGGCACTTCTTAGGCATGAGGGCATTGAGGTTGCTGCTAAGGGCTTTGGCTCCAGCGACTGCCACTGTGTGAGCCACTTCTTTAAATTAGTGGTAAATCAAGACCCACCATTATTCATTGCGTCATTAATTAAGCAGATGGGCTACACACCCTGCGTATTGAAGCTTAATGCTAAATAATAGGGAACATGCGTTTTCAATGAGGTTTATTCATCATGGTTTAAATTCAATAACACTGCTTATTGTGAATTTACCCGTTAAGCGTATGTCCCTTGATGATGCGCCAACCCTAACCTCATATTCACCAGCATCAACAATCCACATGCCCCTACCCTCATTAAAGCTCGCTAAGTCCCTTACATTAATCGTTAACTCAACATGCTCTGACTCACCTGGATTTAATAGCCTGGTTTTCCTAAAGGCCTTCAACTCCTGTACTGGTTTATCAATTGAGCCCTGTGGAGCCTTAACGTAAACCTGAGCGGCTTCCTTACCTGGGTATTTACCTACATTTATTACATCGAATGATACTTTAATTAATTCCCCATCCTTAACCACATTTAGGTTCCTGTACTCGAACTTAGTGTATGATAGGCCGTAGCCGAATTCATAGGCTGGCTCAACATTATACTTATCATAATACCTATAACCCACGTATATTCCCTCACAATACCTAACAGCCCCAGGATTATCCTTAGGTATCCCTGGGTAGCATTCAGGCGACTTGAGTGCAGGCACATCACTTAAATCCTTAGGGAAGGTTACAGGCAGCTTACCTGATGGATTAATGGCGCCTATTAATGCGTCGGCAATGACCCTACCAGCCTCCTGCCCAGGTAGCCAAACCAATAGTATAGCATCCACTAAATCCCTCCAACTGGCTACCTCTATTGGGGCTGGTATGTTGAGTATGGCTATAATTTTCTTACCTAGTGAGTGGAATTGCCTTGAAGCCATTTCAATAAGCCTACGTTCACCATCAGTTAAATAGTAGTCACCCTTAATGGGCTTCCTATCCCAACCCTCTCCTGAATTCCTCGTAATAACTATGATGGCTACATCATTACGCTCAGCATACCTCCTAACCTGCTCCTCACTAATAATATCCTGAGGTAGAGGCTCTGAGTAGGCTTCCTCATAGTATAGGGCGCATAGGTAATCCTCACCCCTATTCTCCTTAACGTAATTAGCGTATATTGATGATAACTCCTCATCAACCCTTAACCCCCTGCCCCTTAAGCCATCGAGGATATTTATGAAGTACCTTGGGTGAGTGTGCCCACTACCTAAACCACCCCTATTAGTTTCAACCTGCCCAGTACCGAATAAGGCAATTTTAGTATTAGCATTAAGTGGTAATGCATCATTATTCTTAAGTAGAATTAAACCCTCAGCGGCAGCCTCGTAGGCTAATTTAGCGTGATCCTTAAGGTTAGGGGAGTTTGATGGATTATGGCCCCTGTAGGCTAAAGTCTTCTTAATGAATTCAAGGACCCTGGCTGCACTCCTATTAACGTAATCCTCACTCAACTCACCCCCCTTAACAGCATTAATAAGCCTTGAGACTGCTTCATCACTGCCGGGCATTATTAAGTCATTACCAGCCTTAACCTGCTCAATAGGATTATCACCAGCACCCCAATCACTCATAACTATACCATCAAACCCCCACTCCTCCCTAAGCACCTTAGTCAGCAGCCACTCATTCTGGGAAGCGTACTTACCGTTAAGCTTATTGTATGAGCTCATTATTGCCCATGGCTTAGCCTCCTTAACCACTATTTCAAATGGCTTCAAGTAGATTTCCCTAAGAGCCCTCTCATCAACAATAGTATCTATGGTGGTCCTATTAGTCTCCTGCTCATTAGCGGCGAAGTGCTTAGGCGTGGCCGCAACGCCAACAGATTGAACACCCCTCACGTAGGCTGAGGCAATTTTACCAGCTAGGAGTGGGTCTTCTGAGAAGTATTCGAAATTCCTACCGCATAATGGGTGCCTATGAATGTTAATGCCAGGCGCAAGGAACACGCTTATACCGTAATCCCTAGCCTCCTCACCCATAGCCTCACCAACAGCCTCCACTAAGTCGGGATTCCAAGTGGATGCGAGCATTGTGGGTACTGGGAAGGCTGTGGCAGGCCACCTCCTGAATGGATTAGGCTCAATCCTAATACCAGAGGGGCCATCAGCCATAGCCACCATTGGTAAGCCCCTAACAGGCCTAGTTTCACCAGCTGCACCATGAATTCTCCTTAAACGCCACGGTGCGCCAACAAGTAGTTGAACCTTCTCCTCAAGGCTTAAGTCCTCAACCTTAACATCCCTACTCATACTATACCATAGTAGCCACAACCTTTAAAGTATTTCAGAAGGAGGGGTAATACTCATAATCGTTGATTTTTAATCCTGGCTAAGCGTAATTAATGAATCATGAATCCTAAGCATCCTTCGCCAAGATCCTCCTGGCATAAATCGCGTGGAAAACCCTACCAGCCCCATGAAGTAGTGCATTAGTCTTCAGTAAGTTAAAGCCCCACTTATCCGCTAACCCTTCCTTAACCTTAAGCACCCTAAATATGAATAGGCTTATTGCTGCATCAGGATTATGTTTAAGGCGCTGGTATGTGTAGCTTTCCCTTCAAACAGCTACACCACTGTTGGCCTAGGGTATAGTAGCCTATAGAACACTCCATTATAATCTACGAAGTTCATGAAATATGGCTAATGCATCATGCTTAAAAACTTACCCTGAAAAATTATAATCCTCTTAGTGCAGTTCCTTTAACGCTAAAAATGCTCCAGCGAATGAAATAGCATTACTCAGGTCATTAACCCAAATCCTAACCCTCACCTAAACTATTTATACCCTAAAACAAGCGGCGCCATTTTTGGCTCCTACATTACTTTCCCTGTGTGGTATTTGCATATGTTTTTGATTGGGCATTGGGTGCATTTTGGGTTTCTTGCTGTGCATACTTCTGATGCGAAGTCAATTATTGAGTAGAGTAGTTCCTTATTCCACTTAACCTGCCTCACCAGCATCCAAAGTTCCTTATCACTCATGTACCTCCTTGATGGGTTCCTACCAAGTACAGCCCTTGAGAGTACTCTAGCAATGTTTGTATCTAGGATTGGCTTTGATTCACCACACGCCACTATGGCTACGGCAGCAGCAATGTAATCCCCAACGCCTGGAATCCCCCTAAGCTCACTGTAACTGCACGGTACCCTGCAATCATAATTATCCCTAATGTACTCGGCAGCCCTCCTAAGGCGCTCAGCCCTCTGCCTATATAGGCCTAGGGGCTTAAGCATAGCCTCAACCTCACCCTGCCCCACCTCAAGGATGCTGCATGGTGTTGGGAACCTCCTCAGGAACCCCTCATATGTTAAAGACACCTTAAATGCATCAGTCTGAATGAGGAGGAATTCAGCAATAAGCACAGCCCAGGGATCCACCCTACTACGCCAAGGCCACCACCTCCTAGGCCCAAGGCCCCCAACCACACCAACTACCTCACTTAAGCCACCAATCATCCCACCACCCTAGCCGCAAGACCCACATAACACTTTAACCCTCCTCCACCCTCCTGACTACTGCCGTGTATTAAGCCTCCTGCTTAATCTGAATAATGGTGTTGGGTTCTTCAGTAGCTTAAACATTGCCCAGCCAGTAAAAGTATTCGCCTCATAGTCAAGTACCGCAGCCGCCTTAGGGATCACACCACTTATATTGCCTCATCCTCAGCCCTAAGGGCATAATCATACTTATCTTATCTCACACAAACTTATACCGAAATACGAAGTATTCAAAAAATCTTGTAAAACAAAGTAGAAGATTAAAAGGGATATGAACATGAACAAATATAGTATAAATAAATTCATGGATCAATAATGCCCATACCCCGTAACTTATTGTGAAGGCCCCTAATGATGCCAAGGGCTATGCCGTAGCCCCTCGACTCAATAATAATCCTTACGCGTTCAGTATCTACTGCACCATATTCATGAACAATAATATTCCTAAACCTCACAAC
>NZ_DAXS01000044.1:9801-9928 GCF_002506515.1 Caldivirga sp. UBA161 | reverse complement strand
CCTGCCATTAAGGAATTTGATTTACTCGGTAATGTACGTGCCCACACCCATGTTACAGCGCATCGTGACTTGTGTTAATGATTATGTGAGTTTAATTGTAAAGTTGGTAGCCGGGCCCGGATTCGAA
>NZ_DAXS01000044.1:0-9753 GCF_002506515.1 Caldivirga sp. UBA161 | reverse complement strand
TTATAAACACTACCCAATGAGGGCGATGAAATTAATTTCATTGTGAAACCATACATCAATGGGCATGTTCCTTCAAGGTAAGTTAACGGTAAACCCTTTTAAAGTAGTATATTAATGATGAACATATGGGGTTTAGCCAGAATTATGGTTACTTTGAGCAGTTTAACGATGAGTTAGCTAGGTTTTACAAGTACTTCGACTTTGCCTTCTATTGGGCATACTGGAGCGTGTCTAGGGTACTTAGAGGAACCGTTAAGAGTCCTGCTAGGGTTCTTGAGATTGGCCCTGGTACAGGTAGGTTAGCTAACATGATTAGTGGCTTAGGGTACCTTGTTGTGGGTGTTGACGTGAGTTTACCCATGGTTAAGCGGGCTAAGAGGTTTTGG
The DNA here is from genome assembly GCF_002506515.1 of Caldivirga sp. UBA161. GTDB lineage: Archaea > Thermoproteota > Thermoprotei > Thermoproteales > Thermocladiaceae > Caldivirga. The sequence goes on along the minus strand of NZ_DAXS01000044.1, from coordinate 9,367 downwards.
AGGCCAGACTTCATTAATGGAGGTAGTTGGAGATTACCAGTACGGAACAGTTACTTTGATGCCGCTGTGGCCGTCTTCACAATGCATCACTGGGGTAATCATGAGTTATCAGTGGCTAGTTTACGCGACTCCCTGAAGCCAGGTGGTGTGTTTATTGCTGCTGAGGTTGATGGGGATAAAGTAAGTGCCCATGGCCATTCATGCACCGTTAAATGCATTAACGATGCCCTATCACCGTACTTCACGCTTAAAATTAAGAAATCCTTCCCACTAATACTGGCTATAGCCAAGAGGAGGTAGGTGTTTAACTGCATTCACCCTTAAGGCCCTTTGGTGGTGTTACGCCTCTCTGCCCAAGGTACTTACCCTGATACTTAGCCTCACCTATTGTTTTAGCTAAGACTACGTGGAGGAACCTCATACCTGGCCTGAGGACAAGGTAGTTGCCGCTATTGTTAATAACCTCAATGGTTATGTTACCCTCAAAACCAGTATCTATTATCGTAGGCGGTACCCCTAGGCCATATCTGGCTAAGGTTGAGCGTAGGTTGCAGAAGCCTATTATGTCCCTTGGGAATTTAACGTACTCCATTGTAGTTAGTAAGGCGAAGCTCCTAGGCGGTATTATTATCCTACCATCCTTAGCCTCCACAATGCTAAATAAGTGCCTAGTTGATTCAAGTTCACATGGGTCAATCACCTGATTCTCGAAGGCGTATATTGCATACTCATTACCAACCCTTAAGTCTAAACCATTCTCCCTAACAACATCCTCAGTGAAGGGTTCAATACCTAAGGAACCATCCTTAATAAGCTTAAGTATCTCCCCCCTGGCAAGTATCATTAACGCAACCTTAACAGGTAGGTTATTAAAAGCTATTACTCAGCATGAACTTAATGTTATAAAGTATTAAAGGGATAAATTAATCTATGGTTAACTCCACTAATCCTGAACGTAGAAGAATCCTAGCCTCATTAGCCCTTAGTGGTGGTGCATTACTACTGGGCGCCATGGGTGAGTACATGGGTAATAAAGCATTAACGCAGGTTAATGAATTAGAGTCCCATTTAAGGCATGTTGAGTCAACCATCCAGAACTCAGCATCCTACATAATTTACCAGGATTCATACGGTAAGGTTTACGCTAAGAATGGGAATAATGGGAATGTGGATTTCGAAGGCCTAGACGCCAGTAGCGTTATTCAAAGTGCAATAAACGCCATAACCAGTGAAAATACTCAAGGAGTAATATACGTGAAGGCTGGGCAATACCCACTCTCCAGGCCCTTAACATTAAGTCCAGGGGTTTCAATTATCGGCGTTTACCCAGTGAGGAGCAATGTGTACCCAGCTCCACCTGACTGGCCTAATAGTGTTATTTACGGTGGTACAGTGTTTACTGGGGACGGCACCTTTGATGCATTAATTGGTGATAACGTGATGGGTGTAGCCTTAATTAACTTAGGCTTCAGGAACTTTAGAAACGCTGTTAACCTAGGCTCCCCTGATTCCCTTGGGATCGCCTTCTCAGTTATAAGTAACATATTCATTGATTACCCTAATGAGGATGGGTTAAGAATAATGAACTTTGAGCATTTACTAATAAGTAATGTGCAGGGCATACTTAACCCAAGCAGTAAGCTACTTCACTTAATAAACAATAACAGTAATTGGGATGGGGGCAACTCAGTTATTACTGAGGTTTACGCTGTTGGGAATCCACTATACACTGAGGGTGTTATTCACCTTGAGGCTGTTGAGAATGCCCTCGGATTCATGGTTTTCATAAGGCCTCAGGTTAACATGCTTAATGCTGGTGGTAAGGGTATTGGTATACTTCTTGAAAATAAGACAAGTAGGAGTGATGGATTATCTAAAATATCAATGTATAGTATTGATGTCGAGGGGCCTGTGGAGGAGGCCTTAAGGCTTGTTGGCGTTCAGGATAGTTACTTTAATTTCCACTTCTCCTGGTCTGGTCAAGCCTGGACCGTGCACTTCATGGATAATGATAATGGTGTACCATCAATCTCAAACATAGTGACCGCACCCTTTGGCAGTATACTGAGTGATAGTGCTTGGGAGAACATAGTGATCATGCCTTGGATAACTAGGATAAGCGCAACCCCACCTAAGACGGCGGGTATTTATGGTTTAACAATAGTTAAGCATCCCTTAACAGGAGCCACTAGGCCAGCCATATATGCCGGCGATGCGTACTCGGTTTTCGACAACATGTACTCCATGTATGAGCCAGGTAGGGGTATTAAGGGGTATGTTACAATACCGCCTGGTCAAGTTAAAGTCACGGTTAAACATGGGTTAAGGTTGAAGCCAACCTACATATTATTAACCTCCCATGCAGTTAATGGAACCATACCTAAGGTTGCCGTTGATAACGTTAATGATGTGTCATTTGACGTAGTTCTTGATGAACCGCAGGCAAGTGAAGTGAAGGTGTATTATTATGCCGGTACATTTCCGCAATCACAGTGATTACGATGTTCCTGAAGCCCAGTTAATGATTCCCCTCCGTAATCACTATATGGGTGGTGGCTTCAATTAATGTTCAGCATTACTCTACGTTAAGGGCATTAAACCACGCCTATGGGTTACTCATGTTGGCTAGTAGTTTAGGTAACTCAGTTAAATCACCTATGATGTAGTCTGGCTTAACGGTTAGGTTAACTTTCCTCCTGTTTACGAAGACTGTCTTTATTTGACTTAACTTACCTCCTATTATGTCCTCAATGAGCCCACTCACTATTAATGCGTCATCCTTACTAATCTTAGCCCTATATAATGCTGCATTGAATATTCTTGCATTAGGCTTACCAGCCCTCGTTAAGTCTGAGCTGATTACGCCCTTGAAGAATCTTAGTAGACCGTTCTTGAGTAGAATCTTCTTAGCTATATCATTATCTAGGTTAGTTAATATGTACATTTGCACTCCAAGGTTACTTAACTCATTTAAGGCTGGCTCAACGTCATCGTAAATCTTAGCCACAGTAACGAAGGCGTTGGCTAAGGCATCACCCCAGTACTCAAGCTCCCTACCACCTAGGCCTAGGGAGTATTTCCTAATGACCGTTAACATCACATCCCTAGCAAGGCTTCTAAGCGACCTATAGTTACCTGAGGCCACTAATTGATTATACCTACTTAACCACTCATTGGCTATTAAGGTGGCGACATCATCCTCACTGGCCTTAATATCCACTTCCCTCTTAATCAGTGAAGCCATTTCCTGGGCAAAGCCCTCTAGGCTTGCTAAAGTGTCCATAACCTCCATGAATAATACTACCATATGTTAGATCACTAATGGCTTAATTTATAAAATTATTCCCCCAATAAAACCTAGGATGATGACCATCAGCACTCGGCAAATTCGCCACCAATCCGGCGAGGTCTCCCACTCATCATCCATGGTTCAAGTGCCTAGGAGTTTATTAAACTAACTAGGCTTAGTTAAGGTAAATTTAAATTAATAAGCAAAGTAGGGGACGCGTGTGCGGTATTGTAGGTGTAGCTGGTAACATTGGTGAGAGGCTTGGTTCAGCGCTTAAGAGGTGCCTTGAGAGGCTTGAGTATAGGGGTTATGATTCAGCAGGCATTGCAGTGGCTGGGGTTGGGGGGATTACCATTAGGAAGGGTAAGGGGAAGATTCATGAGGTTGACGCTAAGTTCAACTTCACGGCATTAGATGGCCTAAGTGGTATTGGCCACACCAGGTGGGCAACCCACGGTAAGCCAAGTGATGAGAATGCCCACCCTCACGTTGACTGCACTGGTGAGGTTGCGGTTGTCCACAATGGTATTATAGCTAATTATAGGGAGCTTAAGGGGCAGTTAATAGCAAGGGGGCATAGGTTCATCAGTGACACTGACACTGAAGTAATAGCACACTTGTTTGAGGATTACGTTAAGGCTGGTTTACCAGCCCTAGTAGCTTTAAGGGAAACCATTAGAAGGCTTAAGGGTTCATACGCCATAGCCCTACTATACTCCCACGAACCTGATAAGGTTTTCTTCGCTAGGAACGTGTCACCATTAGTAATAGGGGTGGGTGAGGGCTTCAATTTCCTGGCAAGTGACATACCTGCATTCCTAAGCTACACAAACAGGGTCATAACCCTTCACGACGGCGAGTACGGTTACTTAACACCAAGCAGCATCTACATTGAGAGGGACGGTGAACCAATTAACGTAGAGGATAGGGTTAGGGTAATTAATTGGAGCCCTGAATCAGCGGGTAAGGAGGGTTACCCACACTTCATGCTTAAGGAGATTCATGAACAACCCAGGGCCCTTAGGGAGACTTGGGCTGGATTAGACATGGATTACGTTAGTAAGTTGGGTAAGGCCATTGCTGAGGCTAGGAGGGTTTTCATAACGGCCAGCGGCACATCATACCATGCTGGGTTGGTGCTGGATTACTTACTGGCTAGTTTAGCAGGCTTAGATACTCATGCCTTCAATTCCTCCGAGTACAGGAAGTACGTTAAGCTGGTTAGGGAGGGTGATGTACTAGTTGCCATTTCTCAATCAGGCGAGACAATAGACACCCTAATGGCTGCAAGAGTCTTCAAGGAGAGGGGAGCTAGGGTTCTGGCTGTTTCAAACGTTGTGGATAGTACAATACCTAGGGAGAGTGATTACCAATTATACACCAGTGCTGGGCCTGAGATTGGTGTGGCAGCCACTAAAACCTTCACAACCCAATTAATGATCCTCACTGCATTAGCTGCTAACGCTGCATTACACAGTGGAGGTATGGGTAGGGAGGCTTATAGCTTAGTGATGAATGAGCTTGAGCAGGTGCCTGATCTTGTTAACACAATGATAATCAACGCTGAGGCTAGGGTTAGGCACATTGCCAGTAAACTTGCGGTTAAGGCCAGTGCATACTACTTGAGTAGGGGTATTGGATTACCCATAGCCATGGAGGGGGCGCTTAAGGTGAAGGAGGTTGCCTACATTCACGCTGAGGCTTACCCAGCGGGTGAAAGTAAGCATGGCCCAATAGCCTTAGTTAATCAGGAATTTCCAGTAGTATTCACGGTCATTGATGATGATTACTTAGATCCCCTTGAGGGCAACGTAATGGAGATGGCGGCTAGGGGGGCCTACACAATAGGTATCTTACCGAGGAGGCACTACGCTAGGTTGGGTAAGGTCTTCACGGAGGTTATTCAAACCCCTAATGCCTCACCTTACCTACTCACCATTATTCAATCCATACCACTGCAATTACTGGCTTACCACACAGCAGTATTAAGGGGTTATGACCCTGATAAGCCAAGGAACCTGGCTAAAACCGTCACTGTGGAGTAGCTTGAGGGGGCGTAATGTTATTAAGACTTAAGCGGCTTAATACACAATGAGGGGGAGCTTAATAGGAGTAGTCTTCGCACCTAATGGGGTTGAATTAAGGAGCCTAAGTAATGAGCCGAAACCCATGGTTAACGTTATGGGTAAGCCACTCCTAACTCACGTTGCGGATAATTTAAGGTCAATCGGCGCACTCAGGGTCCTTGCGGCTGTTGAAGATAATGTTAACGTTGAGGGGGTTGAATTAAGGAGCCTAAGTAATGACTACTGGAGCACATTAGCATCAATTATTAAGGAAACACCAAGGGGATCCACAATAGTGTTCTCCTCAACAGAGTACTATGTTCCGAGGGAGGCCTATGAGGCCTTACTCAACACGCACCTATCAATGGGCTATGATGCAACAATGCTAGTTACGGCTGTTGAGAACGTTTCCGGTGGAGTAATGATTCAAGTTAACGGTGAGGGCAGGGTTATGGGCTTAGGCAGTGGTATGGGGCCTGGTTACCTATTCCTAAACCTAATGGTTATTGAACGTGATGCGGTTGAAGCTAAGGGTGAATTAAACTGGGGTAGTATTAAGGCTGGTGTCCATCTATGGAATGGCTGGTTCACTAGAATTAACTCACCCTGGAGCCTACTTGACTTAACCAGGAACCTACTCTCAGGCTTAAGGGAATCCACAATATCCACTAAGGCTAAAATATCGCCGAAGGCATCAATAGAGGGCCTAGTGGTCATTGATGATGACGCGGTTCTTGACCACAACTGCACATTAAGGGGGCCAGTGTACGTTGGTAAGGGGGCTTACGTGGGTACTGGGGCATTGCTTAGGAACCACACCTCCATTGAGGAGGGGGCGGTAATAGGCGCCAACGCTGAGGTAACTGAATCATTGGTGGGGCCTAGGGCAACGGTGGGTAGGGGATCATTCATAGGCGCCTCATTAATAGGCCCAAGGGCCGTTGTGGAGCCGGGTGTCGTAACATTAACAACAACACTAGGTAGGAAGATTGGGGTGGTGATAGGTGGAGGCGCTAGGGTTGGTGCTAATAGTGTCATTAAGCCAAGTAGTGTGGTTAAGCCAGGGGAAGTGATTAATCCTCTAACATACTATGGTTAAGGGTATTAGGCGTATTTCAACTTGCCTAATTATCCTAATGCAGCCACGCAGTTGTTAAAATCCCTTAAGCCTAAGGCGTTACCTGTGAGTAGTATTGGAGTGGCCTTCAGGGTAACCACCTTCGGTGAGAGCCATGGACCAGCAGTGGGCGTGGTCATAGATGGTGTTCCAGCCGGCATTCAATTGAGTGAGGATTACATTAGGAGTGAGCTTAATAGGAGGAGGTTCTGCCACATACCTGTTTTAAACCCGAGGTGCGAGGATGAGGATTTTCAAGTGCTTTCAGGGGTTAAGGATGAATTAACCACAGGTACTCCAGTTGCCATAGTGGTGTGGAATAGGAGGGCTAAGTCGGATTACTACATGGATATTTGGATGAAGCCAAGGCCAGGCCACGCTGACTTAGCCTGGTACCTGAAGTTCGGTAGGCTCTACGACTTTAGGGGTGGGGGTAGGGCGAGTGGTAGGGAGACTGTGGCTAGGATTGCGGCGGGGGCTGTGGCTAAGGCTATACTTAACCAAGTTATTAACGTTGATGTCTCAAGCCACCTCATTGAGCTTGGGGGTGTATCAATAAGTAGGGATGATTACACATTCAGCGACGTGGTTAAGTCCTGGGAGAAACCCCTACCAATGGTTGATGATGAAGCTGTTAGGAAGGCAACCGAAGTTCTTGTGAAAACAGCCACAGAGGGGGATAGTGTCGGGGGTATTGGTGAAGTATTAACCACTGAGGTGCCTCCAGGGCTTGGTGAACCAGTCTTCGATAAGCTTAAGGCTGACTTAGCTAAGGCAGTTATGTCAATACCAAGCGCCACGGGTATTGAATTCGGCCTAGGCTTTAAATTAGCTAGGATGAGGGGTAGTGAGGCTAATGATCAAATAGTGCTTAAGGATGGCAGACCAAGACTTGAGACTAATAGGGTTGGTGGCCTACTTGGTGGGATGAGTATTGGTGAATCAATTAGGTTTAGGGTAGCCTTCAAACCAACGCCAAGCATTAGGAAGCCTCAGAGGACTGTTAACCTTGAGAAAATGGCTGAAACATCAATAACATTCACAGGTAGGTATGATGTATCCACAGCCCCAAAGGCAATCCTAGCTGCAGAAGCAATGACAGCAATAATACTAGTAGACCACGCAATAAGGGCAGGCTTAATACCTAGAGTTGTGAAAAAGTGAACTATCCCCTCTTTAAGGGTGGGTTTACTGCCTCATTGCCTCACCTTACTCCTCAGCCATTGGCTAATGAGCATTGAGTGGGTTCTTTAGGCTTTGGAGGCGGCTCTTACCCTGTATTGTTGAAACTATTTTTAATTACCCTAAGCGCATTAATGCATAATGCGTAGGGAATCATTACTTTGGATTAGGGCTGCTGAGGATGATTTAATTGACGCTGAGATAATGCTTAAGGCTAGTAGGTGGTTTAGGGTTGCTTTTCATGCTCAGCAAGCTGTTGAAGAAGCCCTTAAGGCATTGTTTTTTATTGTACGTAGGGAGGAACCACCTAAGATTCATACGATTACGGAGTTGTACAGGATGCTTAAGGAATCAGGCTTCACGCTACCAAGTGATCTTGAGCATCAGTTATACGTGTTTAATAAGTACTATACTGTTACGCGTTACCCTGATGCGGCAGGTGGATTACCCAGTGAATCTGTTGATGAGGTTGAGGCCAGAAGAGCTTTAGAATTGGCGAAGAGGATAGTTGAGTATGCTAAGCAATATACCGGGGGAGGCCCTTAGAGACATTGAGTTATTCTTAAGGAAGATTAATGAGCAATTTAAAGTTAAGGAAGCCTACTTATTTGGTAGTTTCGCTAGGGGTGATTGGTTGAGGACAAGTGATATTGATTTAGTTATAGTTTCCGAAGATTTTGAGGGAATGGGGTTCTTAAATAGGCTTGATGCCCTTAATAAGATTCAGTGGGATTTAGGGCTTAAGCATTTTATTGAGGTAATTCCATTGACACCACAGGAATTCCTAGAGAGGTTGCAGTATAGTGCCGTGCTTAGGGATGCGTCTAAATACTGGATTAGGATTATTTAATTAATGCACTTTTATAGGCATTAGGAAGTTTTCAATCCTATGAGCTCTAACATCAGCAATACCTACCTTAATCCTCATACCATTGAGCGCCTTCATTAGTCTCAAGGGAATTCCTTAGCATCAGCACGTATTCTTAACCAGCTTTCTTAATAATCTCATAGGCAGCCACACCAGCTACAGTAGGTGATCAAGGGTACTAATCCCTTAGGCATTATCATAGTGGTTACTGGCATTAATCCTATAATACCTTATAAATACATAACTAATCCTCAGTGGGAATAATTAGCCTTATATGATTAAGGAATCAACTAAGATAATGTAGCGTAATTTAATTTCCCAATTAGGAACATATCATAAGAGTTTAAAATAAAAACTAGTATCTGAATACTATGGAGGAGTTAATTAGGATTGCTGAGGAACATGGCATCGACATTGAGGACCTAATAATAATTGCCATAAGGAATAGGAGTAACGACCCATCAGAGTCGATACGGTTAAGAATTGAACTTGCTGAGAAGTTTATAACTGAAGCCAAGGAGAGGCTGAACGCAAGTGACGTTATGCAGGCCAGCGAGAAGGCATATAAGGCTGCTGAGGAAATTATAAAGGCGCTTGCTGAGAAATTAAACACGAAGGAGTATCAACTAGCCATAAGGGAGGGCAGGTGGTATACGTATTACTTATCATCAGTGGCTTCAATATATGATTGGAGTAGGAGGGGCTGGTCATCAGCTTACCTGCTTCATGTATGGGGCTTTCATGAGAATAGGTTGGATTCTAATTCAGTGAGGGAATACATTAAGGATGTTGAGGAGATGATAATTAAGGCCAAGGAAGAGCTGCTTAAGTAGTTATAAAGAGGC
>NZ_DAXS01000071.1:28681-30584 GCF_002506515.1 Caldivirga sp. UBA161 | reverse complement strand
GAATATACATAGAATAAAAATTAAGGTAAAGGCGGCCTAATGCTGAGCAGCATTGGTGCCGTTAATGGTTTCCTCGGGTAACCCTTAGTTTCCGCATCCAGCCTACTCAATAATTCCTCAATCCTCATGCTAACCTGACCCACGCCCCTAACCCTCACGCTTAATGAACCTGTCTTAGCCTCACGTTCACCGAAGACTACAATGTATGGTATCCAGAGGGTTTCAGCATCCCTAATCTTCCTACTAACAGTCTCATCCCTATCATCAACCTCAACCCTGAAGCCAGCCTCCTCAATCCTCCTAGCCAACTCCACTGCCCCCTCATTATAACTACTGGACACTGGTATAACCCTGACTTGAACTGGGGCAATCCATGTCGGTAATACTGGTACTTTACCGTTAGCCTCATTAATGGCTGCGGTATCCAGTAGGGCGAAGACGTACCTCTCAATACTGCCTAAAATGGCTGTATGTATTATTACTGGGTACTTTATGTTATTATTCTCATCCCTATACTTAATCCCAAACCTTTGGGCGTTACCAATATCGAATTGGAAAGTGGCTATTTCCCTAGGCCTCCTAAGCTCATCAATTATATGGTACTCGACGTTAAGCACCCAGTAGTATTTAGCACCCTCAAGGATCCTAACCAGTATTGGCTTACCCTCCCTCCTAGCCAACTCCACTAGGTAATCCTTATTCTGGTCGAAGAACTCCTTACTAACATTATATAGGCTAACGTAATCCCTCCCAATCTTCCTAATCTCCTCAAATATCTTAGCATGTAGCTTAAGCCCAACGTCCATGGCCTCCTTAAGGTCCTTAACGAATATGTGTAGGTCAGGCATGTAGAAGCGCCTAAGCCTAAAGCATAGCACAGTCTCACCAGGCTGCTCATACCTATAACTGTCAGCAACCTCAAGCATGCCTAAGGGTAAATTCCTATAACTTAACACCCAGTCCTTAATCATTGCGAACTGTTGGAAGCAGGCAGCGTACCTCATGACCAGTTCCTCATCAGACTCAGTGACGTACATTCTTTCCCCAAATAATCCAGCATGCTCACTGATAGCCTTATCCGAGAGCCTAAACATATTAGTTCCCTTAACCTTAAAGACAGGTATACCCAGCGACTTGGCTACCTGGTATGAGTAATCGTCAAGCAGCTCTATCATAACTGTGGCATAGGGCCCATACCTCATGTGCCCCACATCAGATAAAGGCTCCCACTCGAAGCCAAACTTAACGCAGTAGTCAATGTACCTGGGCTGCTCCTTACCCTCAAGCTCCCTCTTGAAAACCTCCTTATCAACAAGAACCTTCAAGTCAGCATCCCCCTCACTGAAGCTGTAATTAGCCGGGTCATGAACTGAACCATTAGGTGAAACAATCACGTAGTAATCCCTAGTATAGGGCTTCCTCTGAGGGGCAGGCTCCTGTGGGGTTATGGTTCTACTTAACTCCGAGAGCGGGTGCCCAAGGCAACTCACCGTGAATGCCTTATACCAGCCGAAGGGAGCCTTGTAAACCGGTATACTGGCCTTACCCTTAAGGGTCTCGTATAGTGCGTTAAGTATGGCTATAGCCCTAGGCGGCGGCGCAAGGTTGGGGCTTAGGTGGGCGTATGGGTATAGGAAGACTGATGAAGCCTTAACCCTACCTGCAACGTCAAGTACATCATTAGCCACCCTCTCCAGGAAGCTTGGTGAATCATTATCATTCTCCTCAACCGTAGTGAATACAACTAAAGTATTCTCAGCACTACCCCTCTTCAACTCCTCCGTTAATGGCTCGGGGTTCTCAACCGCCTTATCCCTAACCTCAAATGAAAAGGACCCTGCATGTATTAGAAGCAACCTCATAACAAACCTCCAGTGGATCACTTTTTAAATTAAATGTGCAT
>NZ_DAXS01000071.1:787-28649 GCF_002506515.1 Caldivirga sp. UBA161 | reverse complement strand
CCTTAAAAACCTTACCACCCCAGTGAGTTCAGCTTATTAACCGACTAGGGTAAATAACTGGGTGTATTCGGTAAGGAGAGCGTGAGGTATAGGGTGCTTGGGGGAACTGGGTTAAGGGTATCTGAGATTGGGTTAGGGGCGTGGTTCATTGGCGGCATGTATGGTGAAGTTACCATTGATGAAGCCAAGGCCATTATTAGGAGGGCTCTTGACCTGGGGATTAACGTATTCGATACCGCTGATGTGTATGGTAATGGGTTAAGCGAGAGGATTCTTGGAGAGGAGTTAATGGGTTATGACGCGTACGTATTCACTAAGGTAGGTTACAATATTTATGAGGGTAAGGGAAGCAAGCATACTCAATTATTCACACCTGATTACATTAGGTATGCTGCACTACAATCAATTAGGAGGCTAGGGAGGAGTGTGAACCTGCTTCAATTACATAACCCACCCCTTGATGTTATAAGGAGCAGTAATATTCATGAGACCCTACTGGAGTTGGTTAAGGAGGGTTATGTTGAGCATATTGGTGTTGCCCTTGGGCCTGAGGTGAATGTGCTTAATGAGGGTTTAGCAGCTATTGAATCTGGGTATGAGTCAATAATGTTTGTTTTCAATATTCTTGAACAGGAGCCCGCTAGGACACTGATAAGGTTAGGTGATGGTAAGGTTGGGTTAATAACAAGAGTACCACATGCATCAAATCTATTAACCAGCAGCTTCACGCTTAACTTTAAGCCTGGAGATCATAGGAACTTGAGGAATCGTGAGTGGTTAATTAGGGCTAAGGCTATTGTTGATTATTATGTTAAGCCTATTAGCGACCAATTAGGGGTAAAGCTGAGTCAATTAGCCTTGAAGTATGTTTTATCATACCCAGTCTCCACGGTAATGGTTACTGTAACCTCAGTTAATGAGCTTGAGGAGTACGTTGAGGCTGTGGACGGCTCCTACCTTAACTTAAGCCTAGTGAGGCAGCTTGAGGAATTGTACGATGATGTTATCGTTAAGGTAACTTAAAAATACCCCACGCCACCTATTCCTTAATAATCCAGTGGGTGAATTGAGGTGTGGCTATTGATGAGGATCATATCTTACCTTCAACATAATCCTTACCCTTACCCAGTGCGTTAAGTATCCTAGCAATCATGACCTCATCAGCCCACTCCATTAGGTAAATGCTCCATTTATCTAGGGATAAGTTATCATTAACGCCTAGGTAGCTATGCCACCATGATACGCTTTCACTAAGTAGGTTCCTAATGAACTCCTTATTGTATTGATTAGCCTCAACATCGTCACTAACCTTAAATATAATCACCATATACTTCTTACCCGTTAACGCACCCCGCCTACTTAACCCCATAGTGGTTAGTCACCTAAATCACGCTTAAAAAACATACTAACCAATTAATTAAAATTGGGCCCAGGAACTAATGAGAATGCGGGTGCATTAGTGGGTGTGTATTTTAAACACCGATAATTACTTTATTTATCCAGCAAATATTAAGAGGAGTGATGGACTACCTAGCATTATTACCGGCGGCAGGCTCAGTATTAATGGCCTACTACACTTATGAGAATTCAAGGAGAATTAACGCATGCCTACCTGGTGTCTTTAACTGTGAATTATTTAGTTTCCTCGTCCCCAAGTGGATTAGGCTAGCTATGGCGGTTGGGGCTATGGTTACCTTAGCCTTAATGGCCTTTTTGATAATTAACCACCTATACCTATACGTCACTGCGTTATCATTAATAGGCCTAGTGATTGGCATGTATGGTATTTACCTACAGGCCCGGAAGAACGCCTACTGCCTTTACTGCTTAACTACAGATGCCGTATTATTCATCATGTTCATATTATCCATACTTAAGGTGATTTAACTGACTCATTACCCTCCTTACCTTGAACTGCTATTAACCAATTATGCCTCTCAACACTGCACGCATCCCAATCCTCATGATTCATGTACCTTTCAACCCTGTAATCATCCATGGGTGCATTACCTTTAATTAATAATTCAGCCAACCTCTTAGCCAAAGCCGGGCCAATCATTGAACCATAGCCATCTAAACCACCTATTACGTATAAATTATCCTTAACCACACCGTAAACTGGGCCACCACTTGGTGAAGCCTCACATGTACCCGACTTAGTGAATATTGGTATAGCCCAACCGAACCTACTGGAGATTAACCTGGCTATGCGCCAACCATAATTCAGAGGCGCACGCTCATTGGGTTTACCGCACCCATCACCAGCTATGAATAGGCCTGGTATGAATGGCCTACTGTACCAGCCTAATACATCATCACCAATACTTAGATTCATTACCTTAACTGGGCCAGTCATAACTGAGGCATAGCATTGATAATTCTTTAAAGGTAGTTTAACGCCCACCTGCATAGCTAATTCAGTATTCCCAGGTCCAGCAGCCAGTACTATTGAGTCCCCTAGGTATCTTTCACCATTAGCCACCACCGTTAATGACCCGTTAATTAACTTTAAGGATGCCTTAGCGTTAATCACATTAATCCTCCTCCTTAATTCACCCACTATGCGCCTAACCGGTATCATGTAGTCCGTGGTCATCACTATGAATTCATCCTTACTGAGCCTAATCCAATCTGCATCCTCAATAATCCTGTACTCAACCCCAGCAGCCTTAAGGGGGTTTAGGTTAATCCACTTAGGCATAATGTCTATTGAGGTTACTGGCTTAGGTTCAGTGAACATCCTATACACGTTAAGGCTTTCCCTAGCCAGTAGAATATCATCAATGTAGGGCATTGATTGAGTTAAGACAAGTGAAGCCAGTGGATACTTAGGCTCCTCACCAATAACCACTACCTCAGAGCCCATGGACCTCAGGAAGTGAGCCGTGAATAACGCAGCTATACCACCACCCACTATTACTACCTTCATTGAGTGGTTCCTGGACTTAACCCTAATAAGCTTTAATCATGCAGCATAGAGAATGCTTATTAACATGAAATTAACACTTAGAAGCTGTGCCTGATGAGTCTAAGATTGAGAGGGATAGGATTGAGAAGAGGAGGTTTAGGATAAAGGATATTGATCAACTTAAGCTTGTTGACGATGTATTTAATGAATACACCTTGAGGGCACTCTATGAAATAATGAATAGGAGGATTATACTGGAGGTTTATGGACCCATTGCCCAGGGTAAGGAGGCTAAGGTAATATGGGGTAAGGATTATGATGGTGAGGACTTGGCTCTTAAGGTCTACTACACTTTGGCCAATAGGTTCGTTAACAGGAACCCCTACATAATGGGTGATAGGAGGTTCGGAGGTAAACCCAGTAATCCATTTAAGTTAGCCAGCATGTGGTGTAGGAAGGAGTTTAGGAACATGAAGAGGGCCTATGAGGCTGGGGTGCTTGTGCCTAAGCCAATAGCCTTCTACAATAATATACTGGTTATGGAATTCATTGGTGAAGAAGGTGTACCAGCACCATTACTGAAGGATGTACCCCCAGATGATGTTCAGGCAGCTTATATTGATGTAGTACTTAATGTGGAGAAGGCCTTCATTATTGGTAAGCTTATTCACGCTGACTTAAGTGAGTATAATATATTGAATTGGAATAATAAACTATACATAATTGATTGGGGTTCAGCAGTGGATTCATCTCACCCAAACTTCATAGACCTATTATATAGGGATGTTAAGAATATTAATAGGTTCTTCAGTAAACTAGGCGCGTCCGTGTTTGATGAAGGTAAGATTGTTAAGGCATTAGTTGAAAGAAGTAGGAGGAATTACATTATTAATGATGGTAAGGTTATTGTTGATAATAAGGACCTATTAAGTTACTTAAACATAAATTAAATGAAAATAAAGTTAACTTAAATCTAGAGGTAAACATTAACCTACTTAGTATTTCACTTTAGAAAATACAATATGAAGTAAGTTTAAGTAAATCCGTAATATCATGATAAATATATTATAGTTATTGATAATAAGTACAACTTTCAAAAATATGCTTCTCTTTAAAAGAGTAATGTTTAAAAGGATTAAGTTAAGTGAGGCGTAATGGCTAGGAGGTACGTATTAACATTTGAGGAGGCAAACCCTGATGATGTTAAGCTCCTTGGCGGTAAGGCAACAAGCCTCGTATTAATGACTAGGCTGGGCCTACCTGTACCACCAGGCTTCACAATAACAACCATGGCCTGCAAGGAGTATTATAAGAATGGGGAGAAGCTACCTGAGGGATTAATGGATGAGGTTATTGAAGGTGTAAGGTACCTTGAGGCTAAGACTGGTAGGAAATTCGGGGGCGATGACACGCCATTACTGGTTAGCGTTAGGTCAGGTGCTGCAGTATCAATGCCAGGTATGATGGACACTGTACTTAATGTGGGCCTCAATGATAAGACCCTTCAAGGCTTCATAAAGTTCATAGGCAGTGAACACGCCGCCTACGACGCCTATAGGAGGTTCCTGGCAATGTTCGGTAGAATAGTCCTAGGCATTCCTGAGGAGGAGTTTAATAAGCCGCTTGATGAGATTAAGAAGAAGTATGGTGTTAAGGAGGACCCTGAAATACCACTACAGGGCCTTAAGGAGCTTGTTGACTTATATAAGCAGGTGTACATAAGGAGGGTGGGTAAGGTTATTGATGATCCATGGGAGCAGTTAAGGTTATCAATAGATGCTGTGTTTAAGTCCTGGAACTCGCCTAGGGCTAAGTTCTACAGGGAGGCCAATAAGATAACACCAGACATAGCTGACTGCACAGCCGCATCAGTAGTAACTATGGTGTTTGGTAATGCTGACTGGAGGTCGGCGACTGGTGTGGTGTTCTCAAGGAACCCAGCCACAGGTGAGGATGAGCTCTACGGTGAGTACTTACCGTATGCTCAAGGTGAGGATGTTGTTGCTGGTATTAGGACCCCTAAGCCCATTTCAGAGCTTAAGAAGGAGATGCCTGAGGTTTACCAGCAGCTTTACGAGGGTGTTAAGAGAATTGAGAGGTATAAGAAGGCTGTGCAGGATGTTGAATTCACCATTGAGAAGGGTAAGCTCTGGTTCCTACAGACTAGGAATGCTAAGATGAATCCGCTGGCCATGATTAAGGTTGCCGTTGACATGGTTAAGTCCGGTTGGATGACTAAGGAGGAGGCTGTGATGACCATTAAGCCGCAGCACATACTACAGGTCCTTTACCCAAGGATTGATGAAGCCAAGGCGCCTAAGCCGGTTGCCAAGGGTATTGCGGCATCACCTGGGGCAGTCAGTGGCCAAGCAGTCTTTGATCCGGATTCAGCGGTTGAGTGGGCTAAGGCAGGTAAGAGGGTTATACTGGTTAGGGAGGAGACTAAGCCTGATGATGTTCACGGATTCTACGCCTCAGTGGGTATATTGACTAGTAGGGGTGGTGCAACAAGCCATGCAGCTGTTGTGGCTAGGGCAATAGGTAGGCCTGCAGTGGTGGGTGCTGAGGGCCTTAAGATAGATTACTCCACTAGGACTGCTAGGGCTGGTGACGTGGTGATTAAGGAGGGGGACTGGGTTACTATAGATGGATTCACTGGTAACGTGTACATTGGCCAAGTCCCAACCATTGAACCAAAGCTACCGCCTGAATTCTATGAGCTACTTGACATGGCTGACTCAGTCTCAGTCTTCGGCGTCAAGGCTAATGCCGATACACCCGAGGATGCTACAATAGCCAGGAGGTTTGGGGCTAAGGGTATAGGCTTACTTAGGACTGAGAGAATGTTCAGGGCTCCAGGTAGGCTTGAATTATTTAGAAGCGTAATACTGTCCACTAACGCCAATGAAAGGAAGGATGCCTTAAATAAATTGGCTGAATTAATGAGGAGGGACTTTGAGGAAATCTTCGAGATAATGGAGGGTTACCCAGTGACCGTGAGGCTCTTTGATCCACCATTACATGAGTTCTTACCTAATGTTGAAGAATTAGTGGCTGAGGTTACTAGAGCTAAGGCATTGGGTAGGCCTGATCCTGAGAAGGAGGCTTTACTGGCTAGGGTTAGAGCTTTAATGGAGGCTAACCCAATGATGGGCCATAGAGGTGTTAGGTTAGGTATAACATTCCCAGACATATACATGGCGCAGGTTAAGGCTATTCTTGAGGCTGCCCTTGAATTAAAGAGGAGGGGTAAGAATGTTCAAGTCCAGATAATGATACCGCAGGTATCGGAGTATAAGGAGCTTGAGTACGTGATAAACAATGTCGTCAAGCCTGTTGCCGAAGATGTGTTTAAGAATTACGGTGAACGCATAGACTTTAAGATAGGTACAATGATGGAGACCGTTAGGGCTAGTTTAACTGCCGATAAGATAGCTAAGGTTGTCGACTTCATGAGCTTCGGCACCAATGACCTAACCCAAGCAGTCTTCAGCTTCAGTAGGGATGATGTGGAGAACAAGTTCATGAGCCAGTACCTTAACCTAGGCATACTGCCCTACGACCCATTCGTCACCATTGACCGTGATGGTGTAGCTAAGTTAATGAAGATAGCCATTGACTTGGCTAGAAGCGTTAAGCCTAACATAGAGATAGGCATATGTGGTGAGCATGGTGGTGACGCTGAATCAATAAAGATACTAGCTGAGACTGTGGGTAGGGGATTGGACTACTTCAGTGCATCACCGTACAGGGTTCCAGTGGCTAGGCTTGTGGCTGCCCAGGAGTCACTTAAGATACTTAATAGGGCGCCTAAGGTTGCTGAGTACTAATAGGCTTAAAATACCTTAATCCTTAAACCTAATTCTTATTCCCCTCAATAAGCTTAGTTAAGGGATCCTGAAGGAAGTCAATAATGTTCACGAAGACTTCACCACCCCTTACTGATGCGGCAATTGCCCTTGCCTCACCCATGTAGTTCATGAATAATCTATAAGCCTCCTTAAGTGGATCACTGAAGCCCTCGGCCTTAAGTGCATCAATTACATTAACGTCAATGCTCCTTAAGCCCTTTGGATTATCCTCATCTAGGTTAAGGTAATCTATTATATCATCCCTTATCTGATACGCTGCACCGAGCTTCTCCCCAAGGGACCTAAGTAAATTAATAGTGTTATTATCCGCACCAGCTACGTAACCACCCAGCACTATTGCAGCTGAGATCAGTGATGCCGTCTTATTCTCAATAATCCTCATGTAAATATTCATATCCACCTTACTGTTCAGCTTATACTCAAGCTCATAGGATTGCCCTATGGCTAATCTTAATGCCGCATTAGTTAACTCCATAGTTATCCTCCTAGTCTTAGACTTCAACGAGTACTCTATTGCCTTAGCAATTAATAAGTCACTGGCTAATATAGTGTATTCGGTCCCGTACCTCTTAAATGGGGTTTCAGAACCCCTCCTCATTAAGTGCCCATCAATTATATCATCCTGAAGCAGGGTAGCCACGTGAACTAGCTCAACTGCAATGGCTGGGTTAACGGCATCCATTAAATTACCATTCAGAGTGTGGGTTGTTATTAGGGTTAGGAGGGGCCTAATCATCTTACCCTTATTTTGAATGTAATGCATTGCTGATTCCCTTAAGTTGGGAGGCATGTTGATTCCACTAAGTAAATTACCAAGCTCATTAATGATGAGGCTCAGCGCATCGTTTATTTCCTTAGGCAGCTCAAAAATGAAAGCCATAGTGAACTTCACTAATTGCCGGGGTTAACCATTTTTATAGTTTTTCCACGAATCATTTTAACTAATTTAACTGCTAATACACCCTGTAGCTTGACTTATAATTCCTAAGCAGATACCTAACATCATCCCAAGTGTAGTCCTTCAGTATTGGCCTTATTGACCTGTAGTTATCCACTAGGCTTGGGTCAATTTCAGTAACCACAGTGTCCTCCTCATAGTACTTAGCCTTAGCCACAACCTCCCCAAGGGGATCCACTATGAAGCTTCCCCCGAAGAAGCCTAAGCCATCGTACTGCCCAATGGTGTTAACGTATATTACGAAGGATACGTTCTCCATGGCCCTAGCCCTAATGAATGTTTCAAAGTGGGGCCTCGACATATCTGGGGCTGCGCTTATGTATAATTGAACCTTAGCACCCTTAAGCATTAACGCCCTGGAGACCTCAGGGTAGAAGGCGTCGTAGCATATGGCTA
Source organism: Caldivirga sp. UBA161 (assembly GCF_002506515.1). Classification (GTDB taxonomy): domain Archaea; phylum Thermoproteota; class Thermoprotei; order Thermoproteales; family Thermocladiaceae; genus Caldivirga. Next base: position 20,515 of record NZ_DAXS01000071.1, on the reverse strand, counting down.
ACCCAGCCTTAATTCCGTTTAACAGGAAGACTGGTGCATCACCCCTACCGATGCCGAAGTACCTTGATTCATCAAAGACCCCGTAACTGGGTAGGTGCCTCTTCCTATAGAATGCCAGTAAGCCATTCTCCCCAATGGCCACTGCTGAATTATAAACAACCCCAGTGTCCTTATCCCTCTCAGCAATACCAGTAACTATTGTGCATTTACCCTCCCTCGCTATTTCAGTTAACTCACTTACAGACTTACCATCCAGTGGTTCAGCTATCTGGAGGAGGAGGTCCTTGGACATGTAGCCTGGTACGTATAATTCAGGGGTGATTAAGACATCATTACCATCACCCCTACAATTACTTTTAGCGTACTCCCTTAACCTACCTATGTTATACTCAGGATCACCCAGTTTACTGGCGTACTGAATTAAGTGTATCCTCAGCATTAGGAAGGCTTAATGAGGGAAGTTAATAAGTGTTATTCAGGGCAATTAACCTTGGCCACCCTCCCCTCCACCGGCTCCAGTGGGCATTCTCCTACGTTGAACACCAGCCACTGGCCCAAGCCTACCGGTTGTCCTAGTCCTCTGCCCCCTAACCTTCAAGCCTAGGTTATGCCTAATCCCCCTCCAGGACAGTATGCGCCTCTCCCTCTCTATATCATTCCTAGCCGTTAGTATTAGGTCAGCGCCTATTAGGTGTATGTTCCTGCCTGTTTCAGGGTCCTTAGGCCTATTAACGAACCAGGCTGGGGCTGCTTGGTGAAGGTTCCTAACCGCCCAATCAAGCTTCCTAACCATCTCCTCATTCAATTCCCCTAACTTAACCAGTGGATTAATACCCAGGTTCCTGCATATGGCAACGGCAGTGGATACGCCAATACCCTTAATCTTAGCCAACGCGTAGGCAACAGCCTTAGACCCATCTAAGTCAGTATCCCCAACACGCACTATCTGCCTGCCTTGACTAGCCTCAGACATTAGGAGGCAGGCCAAACCTCCCTTTATATGCGTTTTCACTTCATTTAACCCTCTTCTCAACCTCATTTAACGCAAGCCAAAGAACTAGCATTGTTACAATAGCCAGCATTAACGTAGGCGGCTTCCTAAGCACCAGCGTTATTAAACCCACGTACTGCATGCTTAAGCACACTACCCCATACACTTGATTAATAGGCGTATTCCATGGATCAGCAACCTGGTTTGCATCACCCTTAGTGATAACGTAGTAGGTGCCGGCTGATTGATAAACATCTATAACTCTATGTATTATGTACTCACCGTAATGGTCATAAACGACCACGTGGCCGAGAAGCGCAGTGATGTTACTTGGTACTGGGCATAGTACCACTAATGTACCGGACTCCAGGGTGGGCTCCATACTAAAACCACCCACTGTGGCCCATGGTATCTTAACGATGCCTGCTATGCTCAGTATTAGGTAAACCAGTATTACCGCTAAGGCAATGTAGCCAACTGTATTTAATACCTTACTAGAGTCCATGCAGGACCCCGTGAAGGCGCATTATTAAGTGTTTTTCAAATAATAGCCATCCGCCTCCTAGGCTGGGCCTTGGTGAAGGCTACGAATATTAATATTGATGCTGCTGTCAGGGAGGCTTCAATTATGAGTGAATTAGTTAAGTTAATGGCCCTAAGTAGCTCTGCGAAAACCACACTACCCATTAGGGCCGACACGAATTTACCATTGTAGAGCACGCCGAATAGGAAAGTTGAGTTAACTATACCGTATTCATCACCCACAAGGGATGCGAATAACGTTATTACTGAACCCCCGAAAACACCAGTAATTATTGTTGATACCACGTAGGCTATGGGTGAGTGAATAAGCAGTGTTAGCATTGAGGCTGTTAACACAGTGCCGGTTACAAGAATAGTCCTCCTCCTACTTAACTTATCCGATATTGAACCCATTATTGGCCTACCAATCCCACTGAATAGGGGGAGTAGGGATGCTGCCGTGGACACTATGATATAGCCGTAGCCCTCACCCAGTACTGAGAGGCTTGATGAGAATAATTGAAGTGGGATACCCATTAATGAGAATGATAGGAAGGCAAGCCAGAAGCCTGGGGGTATTTTAGTAAGCTGCATGCCCCTAACTTGACTTGGGGGATATTTGGCTATTGACATTAAGGGTATGACTATGACTAATATTAATACACCTATTAGTATCATTGGGTACCTGTACTCACCCTTAATAATCAATAGCGTTATTAGGGGGTTGAAGAATGTTGCCCCAAGCCCAAAACCCATGTTTATGATGCCTGTGGCTAAGCCCCTAGTCCTACTAAACCACTTAACTCCTAGGTTTATTGATACGCCGTAGATTAAGCCAACTCCAATACTCCCCATTGACCATAAAGCGTAGAATTGGTTAACACCGTGAACAAGCGGTGACGCCATCATACCTAAGCCAGCTAATACACCGCCAGTTACACCAATTAACCTAGGCCCCCTCCTATCAGCAACATAACCCCCAAGCACCTGTGAAATCGTGGAGAATAGGACAAATAGTGAGTAGGCTACTTGAATTGCTGGTAAATCAACATTGAGGCTCCTCATTAATGGTGTTATGAGTAGATTCCAACTGTATTGGTAGGCGGATATAAGCATCATGGGTAATAGCCCCTGAATTATTATGAACCAGTTCCTCATCATTAAAGCCCCACTTAACCCTTATTAAAAACAGTACTTATTCAGTGGCTGGTATTAGGTGGATTAGGTTGGGTGGTATGGTTAGGCTAAGGGAATCCCCCTTACTTGGCTTTGATTGAGTAATCGCAGTTAAGGGTACTCCATCAACATTAATCATTACCCTAAAGCCCATGCTAGCCCTCTCAACCTCAAGTACCACACCCTTAATGATATTACCCTCATCCCCATTACCCTCCCTAAACCACTCAGGCCTAATACAGACGTAAACCTTACCCTCAACCCTCTCCGTTGAGTATAGGACGTGATTCCCAATAAGTACCATTGAGCCTTGGGGGGACTTAACAGCTGTTGCGGGTATTATATTACTAAAGCCCACGAACTGTGCGGTGAAGAGCCTACTGGGTCTTGTAAATATTGCTTCTGGCTCATTCTCCTCAATCAACTGCCCATTATTAAGTACAAGTATCTTATCGGCTAAGGTGTAGGCCTCATTCCTATCATGAGTAACATGCACTACAACGGTATTGAATTTACTTGGTATACTCCTTAGGAGTGGTATTAGGCTCTCCCTTGTGCTAACATCCATCATTGACATTGGTTCATCAAGTAGAAGTACCTTAGGCTTAATGACGAGAGCCCTGGCTAAGGCAACCTTCTGACTCTCACCACCACTCAAGCCCTTAACCCCCCTATTAAGTAGGTTAAGTATGCCTAAATCTTCAGCAATCCTACGCACCTCAATAGCCCTAATCCTCTTAGGCACACCCCTAACCTTAAGGCCGTACTCAATATTCTCGTAAACAGTCATGTGGTCAAAAAGCGCATAACCCTGAGGAACGTAAGCTATCCCCCTTAATTCAGGGGGTTTATCCGTGACATCCTCCCCATTAATGACCACTGAGCCTGAATTAGGCCTGTAGGCTCCAGCTATTATTTTAATTAACGTTGACTTACCACTACCAGTTGGCCCCATTATCACGTTGTATGTTCCATCACTTACTGAAGTTGTTATTGGGCCTAGTTTAAAGGATCCAAGCCTCAACTCAACATCAATTAGCTTAAGGGCAACCCCCACTTAACCACCCCTCCTAATGCTTAAAATAACCCTGTAAACTACGAATATTGCTAATACAACCACAAGCAATGCAGCCGAATACTTAACTGCATTACTTAACCCAACTCCAACATAACTCTCATAAATATAGACTGATGCTGGGTAAACGTAACCACCGTTGAAGTATATGCTGTACGCTATTATGAATAAGGCACCAGCCTCAGATACTGAACGAGCCCATGATAATAGCGCACCATTAGCCATAGCCCTCCACACTTTAGGTAGCGTTATTGACACAAACACCCTACTTGGACTCGCCCCAAGGGTCCTGGCAACTATCTCCATTTCAGGATTAACCATGGATACTGCGGCTTCAGTAACCCTAATGTAGTATGTTGATGATAGGAAGGCCACAGCTGCAACAGCACCCCAAAGTGTATTAATGAATTTAATACCCACCACCACTGATAAAACGTATATTAACGCATTAACCATAGGTGATAGGAGGATGTGGAGGAACCCATAGTGGAGTAGGGTTAAGTTAAAGGCTCTTAAATGCATGATAACTGCATTAAGTGAATTAAACAGTACACTATACTTGGATGCGAAGGCTAAGACTATCATTATGCCGACTATTATGTGAGGTATCATTATTGGTATGTCTATTATCGAGTCAAGCAATTGCTTAAGGCGGAACTCATACCTAGCCAGCAGGTAGGCTAGTGGAGTACCCATTACCACTGCCACTAGGGCTGATAGTGTTGACATGATGGCTGTGACTTCAACAGCTTCTATGAAACTACCCACGGATAATGCTGAGGTGATTTGGGGTGATCCTAATACTATAATTAGTATTAGTGGGTAGATTATTAAGATGGCTAATATGAGTAATGAGGCTACTAAAGCTACTTTAAGGGGGAGTTCACCAATGTAAACCATATTTAAAGGCACCTAGAAAGTGTTTTAAAAAAGGTTTAAAATTGATTAAAATCACGGGAATATTGGGGCATACTGTGGGTATTGGCTAACTGGCGCCGTGAATGGCCTTAAGATGGCTGGTACATTACTGTAATTACCGTATACTATTCCTGGTACTATTGGTTGAATACCATTCTCCTCAAGTATCTTCTGCCCTATTGGGCTGTAGAGTAGTGTTAGGAAATATAATGCAGCCGTTGGGTTAGGGGCATTCTTAGGTATTGTTACTGTGTACACCACTGGGTTGCATATGAATGTTTTAGTGACCCCAACCTCAGTCCACGTTACATTAACCTGGTGGTAGTAGGGTACGTAGCTTAAATTACCTAGGTTAACCATAGGGGGTAACGTTATGTAGGCTGTCCCCTTATACTCCTGCGTCTGTGGTAGTGCATTACTTAAGTACGCTGATAGTATGAATTGAATCTGGCCAGCTTGCATTAAAGTGAATAAATCTATCTCAGTATTCCTCATGAAGTACTTACTTGAGTGGCCGTAAATAGCATCATACAGGTATGATGCATTATTGAAGAACGCTAATCCAGCTAACTTAATCATGCACTGTGCCTGGTAGCCTGATGGATCAGTGAATGGGTTTGAGACCCCAACCACTGTACTTGAGTTTAAGGCTATTATAGTGAATATCTCCCTCCAGGTATTATTCCATTGAGCCGATAAGGGTGGGTAACTTTGAGCCTCCTGCCAAAGCCTATAAACCTCCTGCCCAGCAGTCGTATTTAAGTCAACTATAATAACCATTTGAGTCACGCCGAAGGCTATCTCATAATCAGTGTAATTATGCGTGAAGAGTACTGATGGTATTGTTGTGGTGTCCGCTGAGGCCATTATGCTGAGCTGATTTGTTTGAAGCTCATACTGAGCCACATCACCACTACCCTTAAAGTATGGTTGACCTATATTTAAGCCAGGGTACATGCCCTTCATTATGTTTAGTAAATCAGTGAAGGCAAACTTCAATGTACCAGCAGCACCAACTATGAAGGGTTGGCTAAGTGATGGGGCATGCGTTACTGTAACTGTTACTGGTGAGGTGGTTGTTAATGTAACTGTTGTTATTGAGGTTAACGTAGTTGCACTAGTTACCTTACCTACGTGAGCTGAGGCGATCCCATATCCAGCGGCAACACCCACTATTAAAGCCACTACTATGGCTGCGGCCAGTATGGAGTTGGAGGCCATGCGTTATCTGTAAAATAATAACGCTTAAAAATTTTACCCTATCTAGGAGATAAGCAGCAAATACATCTTCTCCCTAATGCTCCTTGGTGCATTACTCCAAACAACATTATATATTGATGACAATACTTGAGCCTCAAGGTCCCTTAAGTGAACCATGGCTAACGCCGAGGCTGGGGAGAACTCAGTACTCATGTTAAGTACTGATGAGGCAAACCTCCTGTAGGCTGTGAAGTAGGATACGTGAAGATACCTCACTACATCACTCAACTCATTGAATCCGCTCGACAGTATACGGGACACTATTGGGTCACCTGCAAGATACTCAAGTATTCTTGGCGCATCCTCTTGAAGCCTCCTCTCCAATTCAGCCCCAATCCCACTAGGTATCATTAAGGCCCTACCCACTGGAATTGGTAGGTTCCAGAGCTTACTCCTTAGGGCTACGTTTATGTTGAAGAAGTTAACCATGAAGCTGGATACTTGCGGTATTGGATCAGCAGCCTTCAGGAGGGGTTCAAGCCAAGACCTATCCAGCATTGTTTCGAAGATAACCTCATCAAAGCCTGGATTATTCCTAGCTAGGTCAATTGCCTTAAGTAAGTATTCATGAGATTGATGCCTTAAGGCAGCTAAACGGCTGGCCAACTCATCCACATTACTTGCATTCAATAAATCCACCATGATGAACCTCCGGCCCAATGCATCCTCAAAGTACCACTTAATCATCTTCTCAGCCCTCTCACGGCTATATTGACCAGATGCCATTAACCTAACCACAGCCTTAATGTTATCTACCTCATACCTAAGTAAATACGTCTTCAAGGCATCCCTAACCTCATTGGGCATTGTAGATGCCATACCCCACAATTCATTAACAACCAATCCCTGTATTAATTCAGAAACCACCTCAGGTGGTGTTTCCCTAGTTATCTTATCAGCAATACCCCTATATGATGTTTGAGCCAGGAGGGATATGAAATCATCTACGCTGGTTGAGAAAATCATATTCCTTAATTGATCCATTGAAATTAACCTAGCCTTAACACCCCTAACCCTTGGTCCAATGTAAGGGTTCCTTATAACCCACATCACCTACACCACGCTTTATCGTTTATTAAGTATTAATACTTAATTAATGCATTAACCACCCTTAATAGAGGGACATGGTTAAATCACCCACGTTAATTACCTTAAGTGGATTGAATCATGATGGTGCTGCCTTCCTCCTAAAGACGAAGCCGCAGACTGGGCAGGTTATTTTACCTGATGTTGATGAAGGCACTATAACTGCCCTACATTGAGGGCACTTGGTTTCAACAACCCCAAGTGATGGACCCCTTAGGCTTATGTGGTATGGTGGCTTACTGGATAAAACCCTCGCCTTAATTAAGTCCCCCAAACCCACTGCATCATAAATGGTACCTAACCTCTCCTCAGAGGCGTAGGTTACGTAAAGTATACCAGTCTCAGCCTGAATCCTCCTAACCCCATCCTGCTGTTGAACGGCGAAGATCCTAACCATGGCAACCTTATCGCTTGGAAAATAATACACTTTACCATACACTATTTGCCCAGGCCTAATGAGGCTTAGTTTAAGTGGCTTAACGTTAACCACATGGTTAACCCTATCCCACTCAGCAATCCCAAGAACCATTGACTTAACGTAACCTGAATCAACATACGCATTATCACCGGGAAGATACTCCTCCTCAACACCCAACTCCTCACCAGGCGTTACTAAGGCTCTACTCACTGAAGGCTCCTGCATCGTTCAGCTAAGCTAAGCACTATTAATAACACTAACCCTAACATGAATACACTGCTAATCAGGACCCAGCATATTCATCTTCTCCCTGACCTAGTGGTTATGGTCACAGCCTCATCGAACTTCCTAGCTATGTAATCCCTCTTCTCCCCCTCACTTGAGAAGCTCCCCCTAACCACGTGAGCCATGTTGGCTAATACCTCCTTCTTAAGGTCACTTAAGGCTGGCTCCCTCCTCTCTATCCATGCCTTAGCCATTGTGTTGGCTAGGGCGTATATTGAAGCCCTTATGCTTGGTGAAACCTCAATTATGCCGTCCTGATTCATTAGCGTTATGAAGTTTGTTAAAACCTCAGCCAACATGCTTGGTGTCTTAACGCCAATGTGGCTTAAGGTTAAGTTAGCCTTCCACTCCAGTATAGCCTTAAGCAACTCCCTATCAGGGTACTGGATTTCAACAACCTTCATCCTATCAGCCAAGGCCTCACTAAGCTCATAAACGCCGGAGTACTCAGCTGGGTTTGATGTGGCTATCATTAGGAAGTCACTCCTAATCCTAAAACCCCTAATGTAAACGTAGTGCTCCTGAAGAACCTGTAGTAGTGACGCTTGACTATATGGGTTAAGCCTATTTATCTCATCCATTATAAGCACCTTACCGTGGGAGAGCACGAGGGGGCCAGGTATGTAGGCTAAGGGGTGGTCTAGGCCTGCTTGAAGAGCCACAGCTATATCAATGTCCCCAGTGAGCTCAGTGGCCGTCATGTGGCTGTGGCAAGCCACCTCAATGTAGGGTGGGTTATCTAAGGCTAGTATGCCGGCTATCTCCTCAGCAAGCGTCGTCTTACCAACACCCACAGGGCCCATTATCATCACATGCCTACCCACTGATAAGCCACTTAACACATCAAGTGTTGCTTCACCAAGGCCCCTGAGGCTGGATTCCAGTGACTTAAGTATATTATTGACGCCCCTCTCCCTAATTGACTTAACCACCTTAGCCTCCATGCTTATTGGATCACGCTTAAGTAAACTAGATAATGTCGGTAATGATCCCAGTAAATCCTTGGAATTACTTTGCATCAGCATTCTCCTAAAACCACTGAATAAAAACCTCTCTCAGTATGTGGGTAAGTTTATATTTTAAGGGTAATGAGGAATAAGTAATGAAGTACCATGGTGGGTTAACTAAGCGCGGTGAATTAGACTTCAGCTCCAACATTAATCCCCTCGCACCCCCAGGCTTCGTCACTAGGTTGATTAAGGAGTGTGAGTACTCCACGTACCCTGACTACACCTACGCTGACTTAAGGAGCGCTATTGCTGCTTTTAATGGGGTAGGTGATGGGGAGGTTACTCCAGTTAATGGGGCCTCTGAGGGGCTTTACGCATCACTAATGGTTGCTAGGCTACTTGGAATGAGGAGGTGCTTAATTGTTTCACCGAATTACGGTGACCTCGAGTTTGAGGAGTACTGTAGGTTAATTGGACTTAGGGTTACTCATCACTTAATGCCTCATGGTGATTCATCATACGTACTTGGGGATGTTAAGGCCCAGAGGGATGATGTAGTCCTCCTCAGTAACCCAAGTAATCCAACAGGCGCCCTGCATGGTAGGGGTGAGTTAATTAACGTGATTAATGATGCAGGCTTAGTGATTATTGATGAAGCCTACATTAACTTATCCGTAAACCCATCAATGAGCCTAATGGGTAGCGGGTACAGTAACCTTATTGTGGTTAGGTCCTTAACTAAGGAGATTGGGTTGCCTGGGTTAAGGATAGGCTACGTCTATACCCCTAATGCCCAGGTAATGGAGTTAATGAGGACTGTACTGCCTTCATGGAATGTCAACAGTTGTGCAGATAAGGTAGCTAGGGGGGTTTACGGTGAGTACAGTGGTGAGTACGTCTCATTCCTTGAGGAATCGAGGAGGGAAGTGAGTAGGTTTAGGAGCTTCCTGGTTAATGGGCTTATTGAATTAGGGTTTAAGGTTTATGAATCCACCGTTAACTTCGTGCTTGCTGAGGCACCTATTGAGTCTAGTAAACTCTACGAGTCCTTACTTAATAAAGGCATAGTGGTGAGGATACCTAAGGGCTTTATGGGGCTTGGGGGTAAACACGTTAGAATAGCGGTGAGGGGGATTAATGATGAGGAGCGGCTTATTGAGGAGGTTAAGAGAATTCTCAATGGGGCTTAGGGGGTTAGTCTCCTTCCTAACAATAATACCCGCTGGAGGTAAGTTTGAGTACGCGCCCAGGTACTTCTACCTAGCCCCCTTAATTGGCTTAATTGAGGGGCTCCTATCATCATTACCACTGCTCATTAGTAAACCTGTGGGGGCAGCCTTATCCACCGCATTAACTTACTTAATTAATGGGTTTCAACACATGGATGGGTTCCTAGACTTCGGTGAAACACTATTAACAGGTAGGAGGGGTGAGGATGCTGTAAGGATCCTTAAGGACCCTCATAGAGGGGCCTTCGCATTAACCCTAGGCCTAATTAATGTTCTACTCGTCTACTCATCATTATTATCAATGGGTAAGGAAGCTTTGGTTACCTTACCCATTACTGAGACTGCCGCCGCCTACGTAATGTACACCACAGCCTACCTAGGTAAGCCAAGTGAAGGTGGGTTAGGGCGGTTATTCATAGTTGAGGCCAAGGGAAAAGCTGAATTAACATCATCCACCCTACTATACGCGATTATTACCATTATATTGCCGTTACTTTACCATTGGGGTGCATTAGCCATCTCCATTACCATTACTGCCAGCGTTCTAGTTAGCCTACTTGTGGCTTTACTCACAGTTAAGTTAAGCCACTCCAGGTTAGGGTTCGTTAACGGTGACGTGTTGGGCTTCTCCTTTGAGTTAAGTAAGGTTACTTTACTCACTATTTACTCCTCACTGGGTTACCTACTTACTGTGCATTAATTCTCCTAATAAGCTTCCTAAGCCCCCTAGGGGTCATTAACATTACGCAGTTATTTAACCAAACGTAGTACCTACATGACTTAACCGGTATAATTAACACTCTCCCAGTCTCGGTAAGGAGCCTAATGGTGCCTTCAGTGTGCCCAATCACTAAACCCCTTAACCCATTCATGTTACTGTTCCTGCAGTCAACCAACTCAATCCTAAGGGGCATGCCGAATTAAGCCACTTTCCCTTTAATATGCGTTAACTTACCTTGAGGAATGTACCCCGCCCGGAGGGGCTGGGATCATGGGTGGGGTTTAATCCCCATCTCACCCTTACCCACACCTACGGGGCATTCTAAATTAATAAACTTAACCTTATAAAGATTCCAGCAATGATACTTACGATGAATCAGCGTTAGTACGTGGATGTGTAGCTTAAGTAAAATTAAGACCTTAGGTAAAGGTTATAAAGGCGAACCTATATTGGGTTAGTAATGTCTAAGAAGCCTGAGGGCAAGGTTGAGGCTAAGCCAACCGCTAAGGCAACTGAAGCCGCCACGGCAGCTGCGCCTGCGGCCGCTGGTGCGGAGGAGGAGAGTAGTGCTGAGGCTGGTAGGAAGGGCTGGATAATGCCTACTCCAATTCCCCAGGAGGAGTGGAAGAATTTCAGGTATAGGGGGTTTACCTTCGATGACTTAATGAAGATGCCCATGAATGAGTTCATTAAGCTCCTTCCAGCCAGGCAGAGGCGAACCCTCAGGAGGGGGTTGAGGCCATGCCACAGGCAGTTACTTGAGAAGATTAGGAGGGCTAAGGCCTTCGCAGCTAAGGGTAAGAACATTCCTGTTAGGACTCACTGTAGGGATATGATTATACTACCTGAGATGGTTGGTTTAACCATATACGTCTACAATGGGATAACCTACATTCCAGTACCAATATCACCATGGCACATTGGGCACTACCTAGGTGAATTCGCCATAACCACTAAGATAGTGCAACATGGTGAACCAGGCTTGAAGGCATCTAAGTCAACACTACACATAGCGGCTAAGTGAGGTGAGTGCACATGGCTCAATCCAGCAGGCTCGTGGTTGAACTCCAGGAGAGGCCAAGGCCGGGGGAGGTTATTATGCTGCCTAATGGTGAGAGGGTTAGGGTTAGGCATATTGGGATACCGTGGCTTCTTCCACCTAAGGCTGTTTGCAATGATGATAAGTGCCCATGGCATGGTCACGTTAAGGTGAGGGGAATAATACTTGAGGGTAGGGTTGTGAACGTTTACATGGGGCAGGTGGTTATTCAACACGAGTGGTTACATTACTCACCTAAGTATAAGAGGTACGTGAGGAAGCGGAGGAATATTCACGCGCACTTACCACCATGCATTAAGGTTAACGTTGGCGACTACGTGATAATTGGAGAGACTAGGCCGCTTGCTAAGTTCATATCCTTCGTTGTACTTGGTAAGAGGCCGGATGACGTGACCTCAGTTAACCCAGAGGTTAAGGAGGCTCAGCAGGCAGTAGGTTAAATACTATTCACTGGCTAATCTCCTCAATTCCCTAGTGTAATCGGGTAGGGGCTTCATATCCTCACCGCTAATTCCCTTAGCCAACTCCCTAATTGCCTTGTTCACGCCGGGTATGACTAAGTCAGGTTCAAGCTCAAGTAAGGGTAAGGCTAGGAAGGGCTTGTTACCTATTTCTGGGTCAGGTATTGTTAATTCACTATTATTAATTATTAAATTACCGTAGAGTATTAGGTCTAGGTCAATGACTCTTGGAGCATACTTATCACTTACCCTAACCCTACCCATCTCACTCTCAATCCCCCTTAACACCCCCTTAACCGATGCTGGGCTTAAGGCTGTTTCAGCCTCTAATACGCAGTTATAGTAGGGGGGTTGATTCTCAGGTATTGGTTTAGTTAAGTAAACCGTGGATATCCTTAATGGCCCAAGAATCCTCCTAACCCTAATAACAGCCTCCTTAACATTTAACTCAGGGTTAATGTTAGAGCCCACGGATATGAATACCTTAGCCAACCTACTAACCCTCCTCCTAAAAACCTCCACTGCAGCCGCCTCAGCACCTGTTAATGCACCAGGCTTCTCAACCCTAACCTTAACCATCCTCACTCTATGGTCCTGTAGGCAAACCTTAGCTAATCTATCCGCAAGTGTTTCAATTAACTTAAAATCAGTATTACTTACGTATGAGATTAACTCATCCTTAAGAACCTTGTAATCAACAGTGCATTCAATGGAATCCCCAGCAACCCCCTCACTTAAGTCAGCCCAAGCTTCAACATTAATAACCACAGGCTGGGGCTTGGCCCTCTCACTGGGCTTCACCCCAATGATTGTGTTAACCCTAAGCCCCCTAATCTCTATCTTAAATAAACCCATGCTCATTAGTAAACCACCCTGGGCTTAAGATGCTCACCACCATCAACGTATATTACTTGACCGGTTACATAACTATTCTCAAGTAGGAATAATACGGCGTGGGCGATGTCATCCGGTGATCCACGCCTCCTCAAGGGGACTTGGTTAATCATAGCCTCTACGCGCCCAGTATCCTCATCCTTAGCTGGAAGAATAATGCCAGGGGCAACGGCATTAACCATGATCCTTGGGGCTAGCCTAAGGGCTAGGGACCTTGTTACAGCATTGAGCATTACCTTACTTAGATAATACGCGTACCTCTCGAAATTATACCCATCCACTACTGAATCAAGTACATTAATTACCTTACCCTCATTAACCATATTCGCGAACCTTAGGGTAAGCATTAATGGGGCCCAGGCATTCACCTGCATAATCCAGTTTAAGCCATTAATACTTAAGTCACTTAACCCCACCCTAGGGAACACTGATGCATTATTGATTAGGAAGTTAACTTCACCAGCCTGCTTAAAGGATTCATTAATCAATTCATCGACTTCATTAGGCTTAGATAAATCTGCCTTAATAACCCATGATTTAACGCCTAAGCTAGTAATCTCCTCCTTAACCCTTAGGGCCTCCTCCCTTGATGAATTATAGTGAATTACTACATTAACCCCCTCTCTAGCCAGGTAATTGCATATCACCTTACCTAACCTACTTGAGCCACCCGTTACTAGAGCTGTCTTACCCTTAATTAAATCCACCATACCTTAAGGTAACTAAGCATGGCTCATATTTATTCCGCGCCTACTAACCTACCCCCTAAGTTGGCTTGAGGCTTTCAGTACATTGTAGTGTAACGTTTAAATGAAATTCTAAATTAGGTTAACCGCATAATTACTTAATTACGCCCCAATGATGCATTGAATGAGGGGAAGGGAGGAGGTATGGGGTTATTTAACTATTGTGAGAAAGTTTTTTAACTGCTTAACATATGTGGAGCATATGGATTGGGAGTTGGTTAAGCTTAGGTTATCCATGGCTGGCGTGGCAGTAGTAATAATAGGACTTGGTTTAGCAATAGCCCTAGGTGTATTAGCACTCGTCACTGGGTCTGTTGCAGCCACGGCCTACACCATAACTGGTATTCTAGTGTTCATAATGTTCATAAACATTATACAGTGGCTCTTTGGCCCATACATTATAAACGCCATGTATCATGCTAAGGAGGTTAGCCCTGATGACCCTAAGTATGGTTGGTTAGTTGACTTGGTTAATGAGGTTGCTGAGGCTAATGGGATTAAGACGCCTAAGGTCTATATTGCTGAAGCACCCTTCCCAAATGCCTTCGCCTACAGTAGCCCAATAGCGGGTAAGAGGGTTGCCATAACTGCACCATTACTTAAGATACTGAATAAGGATGAGATTAAGGCAGTCCTAGGGCATGAGCTAGGCCACTTGAGGCATAGGGATGTGGAATTCCTAATGTTCATAGGCCTAATACCGGCATTAATATACTGGCTTGGCTACAGCCTATGGTTCAGTGGAATATGGGGATCATGGTGGGGTGGTGGACGCGACTCTGATTCACCATTCATAATAATGCTAATTGGCTTAGGATTATTGGCAGTAAGCTTCGTATTCAACCTCTTCCTACTGGCCCTCAACAGGATGAGGGAGGCATACGCTGATGTAAACTCAGCAATAACAATACCAGGAGCCGCTAGGAACCTGCAGAGGGCTTTAGCTAAAATATACTTAAGTGTTGATCCAAGGGTTACTAAGGTTATTAAGCGTAATGCTGGATCCAACCTAAGCCACATGCTCTTCTTCTCACCATTACCGAAGGATTGGAAGGAGGTTCCTGAGTCGGATGTTGATGAGTTAATAGAGTACTGGAGGAATTATAAGCCATCAGTACTTGAGGAGCTATTCTCAGATCACCCGCATCCAGCTAAGAGGATTAAACTACTTGATAAGTATGCCGCTGAGGGTTACTAGCCTTAAAATCAGTTTTCCCTCCTCAACTTTTTTCTAAAATTAATTTATAGAATTTCTTAAACACTAGATATTATTACAGCTAGTAGGAATAGTAGTAGTATTGGGCTCGTAGCCTTGAACATTACCCTAAATGATTCATTACCTGGCTTAATAAGAGCCCTGGCGGTTACTATGATTCCCGCAATCGTAGCTGGTATAACTAGGATGTAGCCTATTGGCTTAGCCATGTATAATTGGTAAAGCACCAGCATGTAGATTATTGAAGCTAAGTTAAGTATAGATATAATCCTCACGCTGGCCCTCTCATCAACCACAGTGGGTAGCATGGGTACGTTAACCTTCCTGTAGTCATCCCTAGCGTAGTAGGCAAGTGACCAAATATGGGCTGGGATCCAAACGTATATAACCATTGATAGTAATATAGCTTCCAGGTCAATGGGCTTAGCCATAATCCACCCTGAGAGTAATGCAGCATTCCCCGCGAAACCGCCAATCACTATGTTTAACCAAGTCCTCCTCTTAAGCATTATAGTGTATAACACCGCGTAGAAGAACCAACCTAGCATAATCATTAAGGTTACCCATGGCCCAAGCCAAACATAGGATAGTGTAAACCCACTGAGGCTTACTGCTATTGAGAACGTTAATGCATTTAATGGCGCTACTTTACCACTGGGTATTGGGCGCTTCATGGTTCTAACCATTAGGCTATCAATATCCCTCTCATAATACATGTTGAAGGCCGCTGAACCACCTGTGGATAGGAAACCCACCACCGTTAATTCAATTAACTTAATTGAATTCACTAATGGTCCTGCCGCAGCAATGTAGCCAACTAATGCTGAGAGGACCAGTAGCCATATTACGTGGGGTTTCATTAGCTTCAAGTACTCAATAGCCATACGCCTAACACTCAATGCAGGTTATTAAAATACCTTACTCGATTGAAATAAGCCAATTAGGTTAATCATACCAGGAATTTATTAAGCCTAAATGGCCTAATGTACTCCAGAAACTCCAGTCTAAGTGAGGAGTCATTAAACTTACCCTTATAGACCATTGAAACAAGGGGTGAGGCGCTCCTAACACCCCTAATCATCATGCAGGTGTGGTAAGCCTCAGTGAGAACCATGACATCTCCTGAACCTGTGGCTGATGAAACCTCATTCATTATCTGCCTAGTTAACCTCTCCTGAAGTTGAAGCATCCTAGAGTACTTAACAACGATTCTAGGTATTTTACTTACCCCAATAACCTTACCATTAGGTATGTAGGCTACGTGAGCCACCCCAAGCATTGGCAGTAGGTGATGCTCACAGAGTGTTGAGAACCTTATACCAGCCACAATAATCATGTTACTGGACCCCTCGAAGAGCGTGTACTGCACATTATCCTCACGTCCATTAGTCAACTCCTCAAGCATGTTAGCAACCCTATCAGGCGTCCTCCTCAACCCCTCCCTCTCAGGGTCTTCACCAATGGCCACAAGTATCTGCCTAACCGCCTGCTTGATTAAGGCCTTATCAACACCCATAAAATCAAGCCTTCACCGCATTTCTTTAAAAAACTCACCAATGTATGAAGCTGAAGCTATTGCTCAGTGAGTTTAAGTAATTCCCTCCTCTTGGCCTCAATGTACTCAATAATCCTACCCTTAGCATCCTGAATCCTTGCACTAACCTGCTTCTTAGCCTCCTCAAGCTTACTGTTAGCCAACTCCTTAACCTTACTTGAAATACTCATAGGTGCTCCTGAAACGGGATGCTTATATAAATTACCTCAATTAAACCGGCATTAGAATTAACTCAAGTAATACCCCAGCGTTAATAGTTAAATACATTCTAATAGTTAACTTAAACCCATGGATCCTTGCACAGTTGGTGGAGGCGTAGGCTTAATTGACTTAGCTAATAAGTATGATACTCCATTAATAGTCTACGACCTTAACTTAATTGAGGGGAACTACAGGTCCATTAAGGATGCACTTAATGCTAAGGTCCTCTATTCTATTAAGGCTAACCCAAACCTAGCCATACTAGCCTTCCTTAGGAGGCTGGGCTCTGGGGCTGATGCTGCATCGCCAGGTGAAATATACTTGGCGCTTAAGGCTGGTTTTAAGCCAAGTGAGGTACTCTACACTGGCGCATACTTATCGAATAATGACATTAAGTACGGCATAGATGCAGGAGTTATCTTCAACTTCGATTCAAGGAGGGCCTTTGAGAGGGCTATGGCCCTAGGTTACAGGCCTAGATTAGTCTTCTTCAGGATTGACTTAGGCTATGGGGAGGGCTTCACGCCAGGTGTTACATTAGCCGGTGAGGGCAGTAAATTCGGCATGTTCCTTGATGATGCGGTTAAGGCCTATAAGTTAGCTAAGTCAAGTGGTGTTGAGGAATTCGGCATACACGCGATGATGGGTAGTAATGTGCTTAACCCAGATTACTTCCTGAAGATAGCTGGATTACTTAAGGAGCAGGCCGAGGTAATAGAGAGTGAGGTTGGCATTAAGATAAGTTACTTCGACATGGGCGGTGGCTTCGGTATACCTTACAAGCCTAGTGAAAGGCCTCTTGACCTTAATAGGTTAAGTGTACTTAGGGGCTTCTTCCCTGGTGAATTATGGGTTGAGCCAGGTAGGTTCATTGTCGGTAACGCCGGCTACTTATTAACCAGGGTTACTGAGGTTAAGAGGAAGGGGGGTAGGACATATATTGGTGTTGATGTTGGTATGAATGTTTTAATTAGGCCAATGCTTTATGGCGCATACCACCATATAATTACCTGCAGTGAGGGTGAGGGTAATGAGGCTGTTGATGTGGTTGGGCCAATATGCGAGAACACTGATAAATTAGCCGTCAATAGGGAGTTACCTAGGGTTAAGGAGGGTGACCTCCTGGTGATACTTAATGCCGGAGCCTACGTGTACTCAATGAGCAGTAACTACAATGGTAGATTAAGGCCAGCGGAGGTCATAGTTTACAATAATGAGCATGCGGTAAGTAGGCTTAGGGAAACCTTAGACTCATTAACCATACTTCAAATTATCCCAGACTTCATTCAGTACTGACGGCTTCCTGCCTTGAAGGACAGGGATTCCGGCTCCACTGGGGCAGGCGGGGAGGCTATATTAAGCTTGGAGGCAGTAGGTGGTTCGCCTACGCGCCTATTAATGTTGGTAAGCCAGCATCCAAGTGGAGTAAACGTGGCTATGTTAAGCCAAATTACTGCGGCAAGCGCATTACCAATCCTAAGGCTATTAGGCAGAGGATGCTGATTGGGCAACTAATGGTTACACTATTGCCAACATTAATGCCTCACTAAGCATTACAAGGAAAATGGCTATAACATAACCCTAAGGGGGCAGGATAATGAACTAACCACGCAACCATGGTGTTAAGCCACTGACATTAGATGCATTAATCATGTTTGCAAATACCCTATCAAGGTGCATGAATAGTGATAGAATAATTTCACGTGGATAAAGTGGATCTATTAAGTAGCCTACGTAACCATAATAAACCATGAATTAAGTATTAATCATTCTATGTACAGTAATGATGCATGTTAAATAATCAGCGTGAGACAAGGCTCCTCATTACTCAGTTGCTGCCACGCATCATCACTTCCCTAAGATTAAAGTTCAATAGAAGCCAACTTACCTCTTATATAAGTATTTTTGCTAAGTACTCTAGTCAAGCTTATTTCTTAAGCTACTTTAGCAGTAAGTATTAAGAATTGAATGAGGGTATTTTAAGATTTCCCAGTGGTCAAGTTAAATTCAATAATTAATGAAACCAGAGGCCACTGGGCTTTACTAAGACGACTTAGTTTTACTAAGCCTATTGCAATAAGCGGCTTAGATATGAGATATAGATAGGACGGCCAAGTTAAACTTAAGGAATAATGGACCTACAGCCTATGAAGCTTGGATGAGCTTTCAGGTATGAGTTTAATTATATTGAAAAGCAGATGAAAGCGATGAGGATGCCCTGAATTCACGTACTATGGCATTATAAACATAGATCATCATGCCCTACGCCATATACTGGTGTAGAAAGAGGCCCTTATTATGGTACTTTATTCATACCTTTCAGTTACTTATTAATATGGCTAAAATAACATGCCAGGTCACGAGTATCTACTCGCTGTTAAGCCCAGCCCTAATTCACATTAACCATCAGCTGGGCGTCTAATCAACCATGTGAGCGTGAGGATTAATCACATAACGTATTATGTGGATCTATGTTCAGCCTACGTACAGTTCCTAGGATGCAATTATTATTTGTATTACTCTAGAATACTCATTATAAATTCAAGTGTAGAAAGAGCTATTGTTTTCAGTAATTTAATATTCATATTCAATTACTTAATAATCAAGAATAGAGATATAAACATTTAATAAAAATTATTAAACCAAAACGCAATAAATGCATTGGGAAGCAGGATGTTTCATTACATCTTTGGGCCTGTACCTTCACGTAGGTTAGGAAGATCATTAGGGGTCAATGTCGTCCCACTTAAATACTGCAATTTCAACTGCATATACTGTCAACTGGGTAGGACAAGATATATGATAAATGACTTAAGAATGTTCTATCCGCCCAGGGATATAATTAGGGAATTGGAGGTAGCAACGAGAATTAGGAATTATGATTACTTGACGTTTATTGGTGATGGGGAACCAACGTTATATGCCGGCCTTGGCGAATTAATACAATGGGCTAGGAATAACCAG
>NZ_DAXS01000071.1:0-764 GCF_002506515.1 Caldivirga sp. UBA161 | reverse complement strand
AAGAACCTGGTTAAGTGAATTAGACGTGGTTAAGGTTAGCACTGATGCCGGAAGTGAAAGAACATTTAGGCTCATTAATAGGCCACATAGAGAAATAACCTTTGACAAGTTCATAGAGGGTATTGAGAAATTCCGTGATATATTTAACGGGCAGATATGGACTGAGATAATGCTTGTACATGGGGTAAATGATAATGAAGATTCTGCAGAGCATATAGGGAATGCACTGGTAAGGTATAGGCCGGACAGGGTATACCTGATGGTGCCAACAAGGCCGCCGGCTGAACCATGGGTTATGCCACCAACGTCTGGGACTCTAATAACCCTCGCTAAGGCTCTCTCGAAGTACGTGAATAGCGATAGAATCTTCATAATAGACTATATTGAAAGAGGCGAGTTTCATATAGATAAAAACGACCCAGTAAATAGTTTGCTGGGGATACTTAGGATACAGCCAATGACCGTTGAACAAGTAATGGACGTTATCAAGAGGAATGGCTTGGATATGGCTATTCTTGATTATGTAAGAAATTTCACGAAGGAAGTTATGTTTAATGGTATCAAGTACTTAGTTTATTCCAGCGAATAGAGTTCCATTGAAGTATGTAATTTCTTTATCCGCATTTTTAATAACTAAAATAAGCATAAATAAATATTCCAGAGCCCACATTTATGGTAATTTATTCGCGTTGTTTTATGGGAATGAATTCCCCCTCATTGGTGTTTATTTTAATCAATGGGCTTGTGTTGGTTGGTTGTTTGAT
>NZ_DAXS01000033.1:6969-7402 GCF_002506515.1 Caldivirga sp. UBA161 | reverse complement strand
GGTATTGTTGCTGAACCATTAAACCAGTATAAATTATGCCTAAGATATATGATTAAGGTGTGGTTCTCAGGAATCAAAGTCCAATTACTAGCCAAAACAGGCCACCACTGACCAGTGGAGTCATCGAATTCAGCTAGGGGCATCCAAGTACCGGCATAACCAATGATATTACCTGAGGCATAGGGGTTCCACCAAGGAGCAGGCCAAGGAGTCAAGAGGACGTAGTTCCATGGGAATGCATCCTCCACAGTGTACGTTGGGTATGTTTGCTGCGCATAAGCAATATTTACACTGTATGCAGTTGCCGCTACGACTACTACTGTGATTACTAGTAGATATATGGGTATTCTATCCATAGTTTAATTTAATTACCACTCTCCTTATAAAGTTACTTAGCTCATTAGTACTGCATAATGATGCAGGCCCTCATTAA
>NZ_DAXS01000033.1:0-6929 GCF_002506515.1 Caldivirga sp. UBA161 | reverse complement strand
AAAAATTAATAAAGCCCTTGAATGTAATTAATTATTGTGTATAATGTTGATGCATTAATGTTGCTTAATTCATTTAATTCAGTTAGGTTGGTTTCACTGGATTATTATCATTACTCTGACTGGACTGTTAAGGCTTCTGAGCTTAATATTGAGTATAAGGTTTTAAGTAGTTTCGTTGACTCCTCATTACCATTCATTGTGGAATATGCATTGGTTAAGGTTGGTAGTAGGCTTGACTTTAGGAATTTCCTTAGAATCCTGAATAATCATAAGAATGTATTAAGTATTGATGATATTAAACCCATTAACTCCACTTACCCTAGATTAATACTAATGATTGTAAGGGGTGATTATGCTGACTCAACTAGGTTTAAGGCTCACATTCTTGGTGGTTCAGAGATAGGGTATAGTACCAGTGGCGGTGTTGAGCATTGGGTTTTCCTATTCCCAAGCAGTAAGGTTATTAATATGTTTATAGGTATTATTAGTGGTAATGGTGAGGTAAGTAGGGTAAGGGAGGAGGCATTAGATCCTGAGGAAGTAATAACAGCCATAGTGAGGAGTAAAGTTAAAGTACTGCTAAGCAGTGATGAGGAGAGGTTATTAAGAATAGCCCATGAGAAGGGGTTATTTGATGCACCAAGGAGGACCTCGGTTAGGCAGTTAGCTAAAGAATTGGGTGTGAGTGAATCAACATTATCTAGGAATTTAAGTAAAATAATTAGGAGGATATTAAATGCCATAATTAATGATGAATACAGCTCCTGGTAATAGAGGCTTCATAACTACAGTGAATAAACGCATTATAAGTAATAGGTATAGTTATAAAATAGTGCGTTGAATTAAACTTAGGGGTCCGTATGATTTATGATGGGTGGTTTGTGGGTGGGTTGAGGGTGGTTAAGGTTAGTAGGAATGAGCTTGAAGTGAGTGTTATTCCTGAGCTTGGTGGTTTGATTTGGAGTATTAAGTATGGTGGTTATGAGTTGCTTTACCATCATAGGGATCCTGAGCCTATTGAGCATTTTAGGGAGGGTTTAATGCCTGAGGACTTCTATAATGTAGTCTTCTTCGGTGGTTGGTTTGAGGTTATTCCTAACGCTGGCTATGCCTCAAGGTATGCTGGTGCATCCTTCGGCCTACATGATGAGGCCCCCTACTTACCGTGGAGGGTTGAGTATGATGAGGAGGTTGATGAGTACTCAATACTAATGATTGTTACCTTAAGGAAGTACCCACTTAAACTCTATAGGAGGATTAGGTTAATTAACAGTAATGAGGTTTTAATTAGGGAGAGGTTAATTAACTTAAGTAATCAGGCATTAAAATTCTCATGGCTACACCACCCAAACTTCGGTGGTGACCTACTGAGTGAGCGTACTGTGCTTGAGCTTCCTGAGGGTACTGAGGTGGAGGTTGATAAGTACCTTAACTCCCCATCAATACTTGAGCCTGGTTATAGGGGCTTATTCCCAATGGTTAAATCTAAGGGTGGGGAGGTTGTTGATTTATCAAGGTTCCCAAGGAGCATTAATACTGAGGACTTAGTCTACGTGCCCACTGTTAAGGGTAATTGGTTTAGGTTAATTAATGAGGATTTAGGCATTAGGCTTGAGGCTAATTGGGATTCATCAATCTTCAGGTCAATGTGGATGTGGAGGCCATTAAACAGCCCCAACTACCCATGGTTCGGTAGGATTTACGCAACAGCATTAGAACCAACCACCAGTTGGCCAGCCACTGGGCTTGCTGAACAAGTAAAGAATGGGACAGCCTACGAGATTCAGGGCAATGGTGAATTAAACACATGGATCAAAATCAAGGTGACTTCTTAGCCTCCTCAGGGTTAACCTTAACTATTATTGCGCTGAAGGGGCAGTTGTATTGGCATGAGAAGCAACCCATGCACTGCTCCTCCGAAACCACCATAGCCTTAACCCTAAGCTTACCAACCAATACGCCCTTGGGGCATATTGTCCAGCATATTCCGCAGCCAATGCAGTTATCCAGTACCATTACCCTGAACATGATGACCACTATTCATGATTCTTAATAAAACTGATGCTTATTAACTTTGCTAGCTTACTCTCTCAGGGTTAAGTATACGTATACTACACGTATACGTCTAAGGGGTTAAATTAATTATGTTAATTGGCGGGAGGTTTATTAAGAGTCCTGGGGCTGGGTTCCTGTGAGTGCAGAGTCTAAGGTTAGGATTCCGGATGAAGGAGAGATGCTTGCTAAGGTTACTGACATAGTTGGCGATGATAGGGTTAAGGTTATTTGCGAGGATGGTAACATTAGGATAGCTAGGATACCTGGTAAGTATAGGAAGAGGATGTGGATTAGGATCGGTGATTACCTAATAGTTGCCCCCTGGGATTTTGAACCCAGTAAGGCTGATGTTGTCTATAAGTATGAGAAGGGTGAGGTTAATGAGCTTAGGAGGAATAGTAAATACAGTGAGATTTTAAATAGGCTTGATGAATTAGCCCTGTAGAGTAATGGATCAGCAGGAGTTAAATAGGTTAAGGGACTTGGTTAAGATGGAGCAGGAGAGTAGGGAACTTGTGAAATTACCCTACAGGTCTTATAGGGAGTTGATTAATAAGCTGGTGGGTGACGTTAAGTTTGGTGGGGCATTGGAGAATACTTTAACCTCAACGTACTTAAGTATGGTTAAGGACCTATTAATTGCATTACTTAGGGCTAGGTTACTTAAGATACTTGACCAAGCCTCGGAGGGTAATGTACCAAGGGGTAACCTTATGGTTGAGGAGGCTAAGTTGGCCTCAGTATTGGAGGATTTAGAGCGCCTACTTAAGCCAAGCATACTTAAGGCGCCGAGCAGGGTTATGATAGTTAGGTTCACTTCAAACTACTTCAGCATTAAGACCAGTAAGGGTAATATGATTAGTGAACCCACTGTGGGTGATTTAGTTATTTTACCCAAGGAGGATGCAATGGAGTTGGTCACAAACTTTAAGGTTGCTAAGGCGTATAGGATTAGGGCTAGGAGGCATTCCCCTTAAGCCACCTAATAGTTAACCTAACGGCATCAGCACTACTGTACCTTGGTGACCAACCCAGTTTACTTAACTTATCAACATCAAGGAGCATGTACTTAACATCACCTAACCAACCCCTGCCATCAGGGGTCATGGCCCTGGTAACTACGTTAACATCCCTTAAACCAAGCTCCTCAATAACAATCCTAGCTATGTCCATTACCGTAACCCAATCCTTATTACCAACATTAAAGGCTTGCTCCTGAAGCCCACTATTAACTAGCTTATTAAATAGGAATAATGTTGCGTCAACAGCATCATCAATGTACAGGTAGCTCTTCCTCTGGCTACCGTCACCAAGAACCTCAAGTTCCCTGGGATTCCTGGTGAGTTTAATGTAGAAGTCGTATATTACGCCATGCCTTGACCTAGGTCCAACAATGTTAGCGTACCTTAAGTTAACAACCCTAATGCCGTAAAGCCTAGAATACGTATCCAGTATAATTTCCCCAGCTGCCTTAGTGGCACCGTAGACGCTTATGGGCGTTATTGGGTGATCCTCAGGTGTTGGTAAAACCTTAGCATCACCATACACTGTACTACTACTGGCGAAGACAATATACTTAACATCACTCACCCTGGCTGCCTCAGCCACATTAAAGGTTGCAACCAGGTTATTATCAAAGTGGCTCCTCGGCTCCACTGCAGATACCCTAACCTCAGGATTAGCGGCTAGGTGGAATACTGCGTATGCACCCTTAAACTCATTAACCCAATCCCCCCAATACTTAAGGTCAGCCTTAACAACATTAACCCTACCTGTACTTAATGACTCCTTAAGGTTACTTAAATCCCCACTACTGAAGTTATCCAATACGGTAACCTCATACCCACTCCTTGTAAGCTTATCCACCAGGTGGCTTCCTATGAAGCCTGCCCCACCGGTTACAATTACCCTACTCATTATAAACCCCTCATTTTACTAAATTAACAGAACCCTCTAAAACTTAACCCTAATAATAATGAATTTACTTTAAGGCTAATATTAAGGCGGCCATGACTGGTTTACGCCTGTTGAATTATTGAAGTAGGTGATGAAGTAATTCAGTGATTGTTCAGCTAACTTAGCGTGCATGAAGGCCATGGGGCAGTAAACCCTCATTAAGTATAATTTAAGGGCAAGGTCCAGAAGGAGGGTATTGTTGAGGCCCTTAACCCTAATAATGTTAATGGTAGTGTTATTAATTAACGCATATATTGACCTACATTGGTTTAACTCATATATTGATGATGTGAAGTTACTCCAAGTTAAGTTAAGGAGCCTTGCAATATTCTTAGGCATTGGGATGCCTACTATGTACCCATTATTACTCCACTTAAGCATGCCTTTTTCTACATAATTATTAATCGTATGATTAATATACTTGATCATATTTAATGTATTACTTACATTATATTTAGCGTAAATATTTGAAATAAGTAAATCTAATGTACCATTTAAGTAACTTAATTTAACCTGAGAAGCGACGCGACCCACTAGGCTTAATGCTGTTGCATTATACCCTAACTCACGATATATTGCATTTACCTTAGCCACTGTTACTGTGCCATTAAGGTACACGTATGAGGCATTAACGCAGTATAACTTATGCGCCTTGAAAATGCTTAGAACTTCACCAAGCTTACTAATGGTGTTATTCATTGATAATACGCCTATTAAATTCCCCTTAACTAATAATTCACTCATGGTCTGATTAACTTCATCAGCATACTGATTAAGCGCATTAGCTAGGGCCTCCCTAATGTATGAGCAGTAACTACTATTAGGCATTGATGCTAATTGGGCTAAGCGGCCATATTCACTACCCTTAATGTATGTAATAGCCAAGGCCTTAACTCTAATGTAAAGGCTATTGGCTAATTCCGCCTCCTCCTCATGCTTAAGGCTAATTAACAATGCTGATGCCTCATCCATTACATGGTTAAGTTCAATGCATGTTAAGTTACTTGAGTTCAGGAATTTAAGTAGGGATTGCGCTTCATCATATGCTGTAGTATTATTGAGCCTTAAGCTTAACTCCACGGCGGCATTAATCTTAGCCTTAATTAGGTCTATTATTGATAAGCACGTATAGTTAACAGCCCCCTCATTACTTAACCTGCTCATTAAGGTAACGTACGCCTCCGCCTCATAGCCCACCGCCTGCCTAGTGTAGTTAAGGGATTCAGCGCATTCACCAAGGTTAAGCGTTTCATTAGCCTTGCTTAAGAGTTGAAAGGCAGCCAGCAGGTCAGCGTTAATTATTGAGTACCCACCGGTGGTGTTGGCTATGGTGAGTACCTTAATGTATAGTTCCTGGGCCATTATTATGTTGACGCGTGCTGCCGTACAGGTTAATGATGAGTTAACTGCGATCGTGTAATTAACTGAAGGATCACTTGAAACTACTGATTGCTGGGTAGCTGAGTGAACTACAATAACGCTAACCACTAATACTGCTACGGCTACTGTTAAGGCTAGGTACCTCCACTTCATGGGTTAAGTAAATGAGTGGTTATTAATAAGGTTTTTCAGGTTCAGTCCAAGGCTCCATTACTTCAGTTAACGTGAAGTAATCCTGAGCCCGCTAAATCCTTAAAAACACTTAAAATAGTGGCTGGGTAATGGCAACAGTAAGCGCGCGCTCTAGGCCGAGGCCGAAGCTTTATGGACCAGAGGTTTACTACTGTACATCGTGCGGTAGCCCAATTGCACCATTTAAGAGGGCAACCCACTTCCTATGCCCAAACTGCGGTAAGTATGAGATTTGGAGGTGCGAACGCTGTAGGAGGGAGGGAAACACCTATAAGTGCCCTGTGTGTGGTTTCGAGGGCCCCTAATTAAGCCCATTATTATTGATTAAATTTAAGTGTGTTTAAGCCTTGATTCGTGCTTAATTTATATGGTACAGTAAATTTTATATAATGCGTATTTTAGGGGACATGGTGATGAATTAAATGGCTCAAATATACTACGTGTACAGGGTTACTCCAAGTAGGGAGGATGTTGATTACGAGAAGCTTAAGCAGGTTATTAAGGGTAAGCTTGAGCCAAAGTACCCTGTTAAGGGTATTGAGGAGGAGGAGATTGGCTTCGGTATTAAGGCCTTGAAAATACACATAATTACGCCTGAGTCAGATGAGTACACCAGCGATGAGATTGAGAACATACTGTCCCAGATAGAGGACATTGGAGGTATTGAGCTTGAGTACTTCACTAGGGTTAGCTTCTAAAAACCAACTAGCCCTAGCCTTGGGTTGGCTTTTACTGCCTCATGCCTAAGGTTGCGGGGTATTAAAAGTTTTATAAACCCATAGTTTAATTCTCCCCTATGTCCAGTGAGGAGGATTGGATTGAGCTTCGGGTGGCGGAGGCTAAGCAGAGGGATGCTGGTAGGCCCATTGTTCGCATTGATCCAACTATTATGAGGGATTACGGTATTGAACCAGGTACCGTGGTTTACATTAAAGGTAAGAGGCTAACGGCCGCTAAGGTAATGTATGGTTTACCTGAGGATGATGGTAGGGGGGTTATTAGAATGAATTCAATCATTAGGAAGAACGCTGACGTTAGCGTTAACGATACTGTTAAAGTAAAGGTAACTGAGGCTAAGCAGGCTCAGTTAGTTAAATTAGCCCCAGTCTCAATGACCTTATCCATTGAGCAGAACTTCGAGAATTACGTTAAGCAGAGGCTTAAGGACTACGTACTAATGGAGGGTGACTTAATACAAATACTGGTGCTTGGGCAATCCCTAATATTCCAGGCTATTCAAGTTAAGCCAAATAACACGCCGGTTATTGTTGATGATGAGACTCAGGTTAAGGTGCTTGAGAAGCCTGTGGAGAACATTAGGATACCTCGTGTTACTTGGGAGGATA
>NZ_DAXS01000035.1:398-3176 GCF_002506515.1 Caldivirga sp. UBA161 | reverse complement strand
TTCTACTTCATTACTTAATAAAGTATTTAAGCCATAGGAATACATGGGTTTTGTGGTAAGTAGAAGGTTAATGTTTAAGGTTAGGAATACTGATGAGGCTGTTAAATTCATTAACACTTACTTAAGTGAAGTTGGGGCTAAGGAGGTTTATGTTAAGTATAGGGGTAGTAGGCTTGAGGTTAAGGTTAGGGGTAACCCAATCCTAACTAGGGTGTTTTTAACGGAGGCCCATAAGGTTTATGGAACCTTGAGGCAGGGTAGGTTAATCAATGTCTTTGACTTAACAGTAATTATGCGTGAGGCTAAGCCTAAATCACCCATACCGCCTGAGACTATTGAATTAACCCTTAGGCTAATGGGGTATTACGCTGAGCTGAATAAATCAAGGCTGCGCACTGGTGCAAGCCTCAGTAAGGTAATTGATACTGTTAGGAGGCTTTCAGAGGCTTATGCCGCAATGATTGACTTGGATATTAGCAGTAGTGCTAAGAGGATTATAGCATCCCTTGCCGTTGCTAAGGGGGTTAGCATCTATGATGCTATTGATGAGTTGGCGGAAATGAATGTGCTTAATAAGGGTAATGTTAATGGGAGGGAGTACATTACCCTTAAGGCTAATCTCAATGATGTAGTAGATGTATTAACATCAAAGAGAAGTATTGAGTAGGCTTAAAGCTTTCATTAAATGTGAAAGTTTTTAAAGGGTGCAGCGCCACATATGGTGTATGAGTACAATAGACCCGAGGGTCTTTTACGCAAATCCGCCTCAGGGAAAGCCAATATACGTTAGGTTTGCTGTCCCACAGGAGTTAGCTGAAATGACGTACAATGTTGTGAGTATGGCTAAGCAAACTGGGGTAGTTAAGAGGGGTTCTAATGAAACAACCAAAATGATTGAGAGGGGGTTAGCTAAACTGGTGGTTGTTGCTGAGGACGTTGATCCACCTGAAATAGTAATGCACCTACCATTATTATGTGAGGAAAAGGGCATACCATATGTTTACGTACCCAGTAAGGAGAGGTTAGGTAAGGCAGTTGGCTTATCATCATACGCCTCAGCGATCGCTATAGTTGATCCAGGTCAAGCAGCCAAGGACCTTGAGGATCTAGTAGCTAAACTGAATGATGTTAGGGTTAACGCTGGCTTAAATCCAATACAATTACCGAAAACTCAACCACAGGCTAAGCCACAGCAGAGGGAGGGGAAGGGAAGGGAGTGATTTAAATGGCCAGTGAGGGTAGTGAAATTAAGTTAAGCCCCTATGATGATGCCACAGCCGCAGTGGTTGTTCAGATACTTGGTAGAACAGGTGTGGCTGGTGAAGTTAACATTGTTAGGGTTAGGATACTTGAAGGCAGGGATAAGGGGAGGATAATAACAAGGAATATTAAGGGCCCCGTGAGGGTCGGGGACATATTAATGCTTAGAGAAACTGAACGTGAGGCAAGAAAGATAACAGTAAAGTGAAAACCATAACCCATTAAACTAACCCCAAATAAAAGCCAGATTTCTCCCAAATTAACTTGCCATTTAATGTAAGTAACCCAAATGTTAAGTCATCTAACCTGTTAGAATAAGACTTATTACTAGCCATAACCCAATCAGTATTGATGAGCATTCATATCTATAAGGAAAAAGGTTATGTAATAATAGTACTAATAGCAGCTGCCGTAATCTTAACTCTGAGTACCTTAAAGATAACGTATGCTCAGCAGTCTTATCCGACGTATAATATGTATATGGCTGCTAACTGGTACTATACCTTGCTTGCTCCTTGGCCTGCTCCTTGGTGGAATCCATGGACAACTGGTAATATAGTATTTTACACTGGTACTTGGATGCCCCTCGCTGATTATAATGATCCTACTGGCCAGTGGTGGCCTGTTTTGGCTAGTAATTGGACTGTTTTTCCCGAGAACCACACCTTAA
Source organism: Caldivirga sp. UBA161 (assembly GCF_002506515.1). Lineage (GTDB taxonomy): Archaea > Thermoproteota > Thermoprotei > Thermoproteales > Thermocladiaceae > Caldivirga. Next base: position 1,246 of record NZ_DAXS01000035.1, on the reverse strand, counting down.
TCATTTACCTTAGGCATAATTTATATTGGTTTAATGGTACTGCCACAATACCATTCACTGCNNTGGGATGTGTATGCTTGGTTTTATATTGGTGATAAGGCCTTCGGTAGTTGGGAGCCTTGGTTAATGCCTCAAAACGCAGACAAGGACTTCATAATAATAAACAATTACACAATATCAATCCACTTCGACTACTGGTCATCCACCGGCTACTACTGGCTACTAATGAGTTGGATACCGAATACACCATGGCCAGTGTGGAAGAATATAGTCCATGAACTACAAACGATGAATGCTTCCCAAGCCTTAAAATTCGGCTCAACCAATATTACTGAATTTGTTGCACCATACTGGAGCCTAAGCCCATATTACGTCACTAAGGTTAGTAGTGGCTATGTTATTACTAAGCTTGAGCCAGATTACTTCAATGGCGTACCATTATTAGCTGAGTGGAATAAAATACTACCATTCCACACATGGCAATACTACCCACAAATAACAATAAACATAGGGCTATCAGGAGGATTAACTCAATTAGTGTCCTTAGCCATAAGCGGTCAACCATACTTCATGCATACATGGTATCCAGCAGTATCCTACATGCAGGTACTTGAAAGTCATGGCTACATGATACCATTACTGCCTGATATATCAATTGAAGGTATAGCATTACCCACTTATTATCCATTTAATATTCCTCAGGTTAGGCAAGCTTTCCTCTATATTATTAATAGGACTGAGGCGGCTACTGCTTGGGGTCCATCTTGGTTAATAACACCAGTCTTTATTAATGTTCCTGCCCCTGAACCTAATGTTGTCCCTGGCCTATGGTTAACTTTCCCTGAATC
>NZ_DAXS01000035.1:0-322 GCF_002506515.1 Caldivirga sp. UBA161 | reverse complement strand
AATGGAACACCACTAACACTAACACTATACGCTAATGCTGGTGCTCACCCAGCTTGGTTAAAGGCTGCTCAGGTTGATGCATTAACATTAGATAACTTCGGCATTAAGACCACTGTTGTCACAGTTGAGTCAAGTACATACAGTACTGAGATAACCAGTTGCCAATTACCGGATACTGGTACTGACTGGTTCTATGCTGGTTCTAATAAGGGTGGTGTTGATCAATCATGGATATACTACGATTATGCCTATGGAACAGCACCAGCATTATATCCATCAGCCTGGTGTATTCCAGGTAAGACTACTCCTTTCGATTATCCAA
>NZ_DAXS01000031.1:10186-10619 GCF_002506515.1 Caldivirga sp. UBA161 | reverse complement strand
TGCAGGCCCGCCTGTGGTCACGGCTGAGCAGCCATTAATTATACTCAACTTAAGGGAAGTTGGCAGAGACTGTGGAGTTAAGCTTTATTAAACATTATAATAAATGGCCTCAACAACACGGTGATTGTGGGCTAGACAGGCAACGCATCTATTGCGTTAAATCACCTCTAGGCGAGTACTGCGTTGAGGCAGGGCATAGGCTATGGCTGGCGAAACCCATAAGCCCTATTCAACTCCAAAATAATCATCCTAATCAATCCTCACCGGCCATGTCGACCCAGGAGGTGGGCAATGAGATGTCGATAACCCTCACCACCCAGCCATGCCGAAGCCCATTTCCAACACTACAGTGAGTTGCATAGACACGCAGGTCAGGGGCATTGGATGGCTTGCTCGGTTTATGCTGTCGACCGCCATGGCAGTTCATGGGTTT
>NZ_DAXS01000031.1:0-10145 GCF_002506515.1 Caldivirga sp. UBA161 | reverse complement strand
CATTAATGGTGTTAGGTTAAATATACTTACCCTGGGTAAGTAGCTGGTATGCGCTATTTAACCTGGAGCCTAAGAGTAGTGGGGAGGGTTTGTACGACTTCGAGGCGGAGTTGAGGGGCCTAATTAATGGTGATAGGATTTGAATTTTAGGCAATGCCGCGGACCGCCGACCTATTCATAACGCAATGCCTGCGCCGGTGGAATCCTCATGGCCCTTATCGCGGGTATTAAGGCTGCTATTATGTTTATGGCTATGGGCGGCATGATGGATGGGGCAGCCTAGCCATCCCGCCAAGTCCTCTGAATGCCGCATCCATGAATGATGATGGGCTTGGGAAGGCGCTGGTAATGGCCACTAATAGTGCCGTGCCTATGACGGAATCAATAATTGCTATTATGGCTGCCTCAATAATGAGGAGGAGTGGTATTGACCTACCGCTGAAGCCCACAGCCCTCATTATGCCGAACTCCCTAGTCCTCTGCAGCATGTTTATCATCATTGCGTTGAACATCCATATGCCAATTATTATGAAGCTTATGCCAGCTATGAAGGCTAGGAAGAGCTCAAGCACCGTGAAGAATTGGTTAATGCTCGAGATCAGTGTTGATAGGTTCAACACCTGGTCCATTGGGAATAGCGCCTTCAATTCATTGGTTACGTAATTAATGTTCTTCAGTGAATCCACGTAAATGATTACGCCGTCAACGATGCCCGAGGGATCGAATTGGGAGAGGAACGTGTTCTCATCAATGAATATGGCGTTGTTTGGGTTTAGGCCAATGACTCCAATACCGCTTTGCTGCATTATGGCCCCAACCGTATACGTGAGCTCTGAGCCTCCTAGCGTGGTTATCACCATTACCTGCCCAGTGCTTGTGAAGGCTATGTCATAACCAACTATGTTGCTGCCCGAATTGGTCCATGTACTGTATTTGGAAGGTTATTGTGGTGTTCATGGGCCTCGTCACGGTGAAGCTGAAGGCCACGGCACTCAATTGCTGTGGGTTCAGAGTGCCCATGTAGGTCACTGTAATTGACACGGGGCCACTGCCCATCGGTAGTATGTATAGAGTGGCCGTGTAATTACTGCCCGGGCCCAGCGTCCCAATGACCAGTGTGCTTGAGCCCGCGGCCAGCGTCGCGCCCGTAATACTTATGTTGGCCTGCTTCAGTCATTTAACCAGGGAGGTTACTCTTTTAATTAACTTGGAGTAGGCCTTCTCAGGTGGTAGTTCAATACTTGGCATTAAGGGGGTTAGCCTACTCATTACTGCATCAATACTTATATTTAATCTGTAGTTTGATTTAAAGTACCTTAATATGATGTTGAGGTCCCTCATGAGGATTACCCTAGATCCCTTAACGTTAGCGTACATCCACTGGGGCCAATCTATTATGGTTATTCTCTCATTACTTGGGTTAACTAGGATATTGTATTCATTTAAGTCGCCGTGAATAATGTTTATTTTAAGGAGGTCTTCAATGGCTAAAATAATCTGCTCAAGAACATCCTCTGGGTTACTTAACTTAATCCTAAACAATTCGACGCCATTAATGTACTCCATGGCTACCAGGTGCCTTGTCACAGCCCTAGGCCTTGGTACAGGCACCTTAGCCTTATAGGCCTCGGTTAATGCCAGGTACTCCATGTGGGCTGATATCTTAGCCTCGTAAAGCCAAGTAACATGCCTCCTCTCCCCAATCCAAACCCTATACTTCCTAGTATTCCTGAAGCTAACCCTACCAATCCTATGAAACTTCAAGGCATACTTTTCCCCGCTTGGCGAATCAGCGGCATACACGTCTGATTCCTTACCGATGCCGAGGGGTGTTGGAGCTATGGCGCTTATAACACCTCTCTTAACCATGGTGTGTATTGATAGTATGTCGTAGGCTGGGAAGGTTAACCTAACGCTATCAGGTCCCCTCCTAACCAGTAGCTTAAGCTTATTCATCTTTGAAATGGACTTATTAATAACCTCCTCACTTAAACCCATGTAGTTAACAATCCTCTTAACTGGAACATACTCATGATTCCTGTGGAGAACCTCAATTACCCTAAGAACCCTTAAGTCAAATTTACTTAACTCATTATAGGAGGCTACTACGTTACTTATGCTCATGCGCTTCACTTATTAACCTCCAAACTCCATCATCAACGTGGTGAATATTCTTAAGTACCTTACCCCTACTCATGTTAGCCACCTCATCACTGCTGTATAAGCTAACAGCCACAGCTATGATTCTCTCCCCCGGGCTCTTAACGAGGACTATGTCGCCGGATTTAAATGAACCTGTGAACTCCCTTATACCAGGCCTCATTACATCAGCCCCAGTGGCTATTGGCTTCACAGCACCCTCATCAACCTTAACCACTGGGTAATACTTCACAAGCGTTGGATACTTATTGGCGGCTAGTAATGTTGGGTATATTAGGTTCATGCCAGTGTTATTTACATTCACCACAGCCTTAACAAAGGCGATGTCATTCATGATTCTGTAGACCTCCAACTCATCGCTAATCTTAATCACCTCAGCCTCATCAATGGATCCATAAACTTCACTTAACCATGGGACTTCATTCATGAGTTTCTTAATATCCTTCTTACTGAGCATATGCCTATTAATAGCCATAATCCCTCCCCCTACGTGCATATTGAGTCAGTGAAGCCTTTAGCCACATTTCTAGCCTCCTCTAGGCTATCAGTAACTTCAATGCACGCTTGCTCTTCATTAATCATGTAGACTAAGTACTTATCCCTAAACTTAAACACCTTAGCCTGCGCGAAGCAATTCTCCTCAATCATGGTCCTGTAGGTTTCAATAGGTTCATTATACTCAACGTTAGCCTCCTTAAGCAACCCCTCAATCCTAGCCTTACCACACTCCACGCTATAAGTTGAATTAAGCGGCTTTTAAACCATACACCTTTAGCCTTATTAATGCCTTTAGGCTAAACGGGTATAAGCAGGTAAAGTAGTATTACTATTATTGGTACAGCTAACCCAATCATTATTGTTACCGTTGGCGGTATCTTAATCCTCTCAACCTCCTTAACATCCCTAAACATCAGTAGGCCAGCGCTCATTAGGGGCTGCATACCACTATTCCTCCTCCTACGCCTAGTTGACATTAAATTCAGTTACTTAAACCTGGTTTATTTAGCTTTCCTTAAGGTGCGCATCCTTACTGCATCCACTAGTGCGCTAGCATTTAAATCCCCTTAGCCATAAGGTAAAGTATGGGTGCATTCCCTGAACCACCAAGGGATATTTATGACATGATTAGGAGTGGTGTAGCTATAGTTGCGCATCCCCTCGCCTTAACTGAGGATAGGAGGATTGATGAAGCTAGGCAGAGGGCATTAACAATATACTACCTAGCCTCTGGAGCTGGAGGTGTGGCTATTGGTGTTCATACTACTCAATTTAAGGTTCATGAGAACGGCATGTATGAGCCCCTCCTTAAAATCACAGCAGAGACCGTGGACCAGTGCAGTGGGAGGGTTGGTAAGGTTATTAAGGTCGCGGGTATTGTTGGAGGTACTCAGCAGGCTGTTAGGGAGGCTAAGTTGGCTTATGGGCTTGGTTACCATGCAGGCCTAGTTAGCCTACATAGCCTAGCCGGGGAGGCTCAGGATAAGGTTATTGAGCATGTGAAGGCGATTGCCAAGGAGATACCAGTCTTCGGCTTCTACCTTCAACCGGCAGTGGGTGGGGTTAGGCTTGGTTATGGCTTCTGGAGGAGGCTCATTGAGGAGGTTGAGAACATGGTTGCAATTAAGGTGGCTCCATTCAACAGGTATGCAACAATTGATGTTGCCAGGGCTGTGGCTGATGCTGGAAGGATTGGGGAGGTTGCATTATATACTGGCAATGATGATAACATAATCATTGACCTATTAACCAGGTTCAGGTTCATGGATAGGCGCGGTGGCGTTAATGAGGTTAGGATCGTGGGTGGTTTACTTGGCCACTGGTCCTTCTGGACTAAGAGATCCATGGAGATATTTAGGCTTGTTAAATCAGTGGCTGGATCAGAGCATATACCACCAGAGCTACTGACCCTAAACGCCCAAGTCACTGATGTAAACGGTGCAGTGTTTGATGCAGCTAATGACTTCAGGGGAGTGATACCGGGTATTAATGAGGTTTTAAGGCGTAGCCGCATACTAGCCGGTAGGTGGACCCTTAACCCTGAAGAGGACTTATCCCCAGGGCAGCTTGATGAGATTAATAGGGTTTACTCATCCTACCCCCACCTTAGGGATGATGACTTCACGGCTAAGTACGTTGATGAGTGGGTTAAGGGTGAGTGTGTTGGGTGGGGTGAGTTAAGGGAGTTAAGCCTAAGTGACGTTAGGTTAATGCTGAGTGGTGGTTATGGCCATTGAGGCGTCGTATAGTAAGGTTAACATAACACCACCCATTGGCCTCAGGCTAGGTGGGTATGCACATAGGGTTGGTAAACCATCAATCATGGTTCACGATGAATTATACGCCAGGTTACTAATGATATCCAGTGGTGAAGTTGAGGTAATTGTGGTTCAACTGGATTTACTTGGCCTATACAGTAATGACGCTTCACTAATTAGGAGGAGTGTAAGTAAGGTGACTGGGGTTAAGGAGGATAATATAATGGTTGCCTCAACCCACACCCACTCGGCGCCTGAAACCATAATACCAATGTGGCCCAATACCCTACCCTACAGTGAGGAGGAGAAGGCTAAGTACAATGATTGGTTCACTGGAGTGGTGAGTAAGTTAACTGAGGCTGCAGGTGGGCTTAATGGTACTGAGAGGGTTGAGTTAAGGATTGGTGTAGGGGAGGCTAATGGATTATGCTTCAACAGGTCCTTTAAGGGTGGATTAGTGAGTGGTGAATTACCAATACTACTGGTTAAGTTTAGTAAAGGTAAGGTGGCTTTAGTTAATTACCCATGCCACCCAGTATGTAACACTGACTTAGGCTTCTCAGCCGACTACCCTGGAGTTACATATGAGTCGCTTCTCAGTAATGGCGTTGAATTAATGTTTTTAACTGGGGCGGCAGGCGACATTGACCCAATTAGGAAGGGGAGGGGTTACATGAGTTACCTTGGGTACTCATTATCTTCATCAGTGATTGAAACCTTAGGCTCCCTCAAGCCCACAGCCCCAGTCATTAGGGTTAAGGAAATTAAGATTACCTTACCCCTCAGGACAATTAACCAGGAGGAGGCTAGGTTGAGGTATGAGGAGGCGCTTAGGAGGGTTAAGGCTAAGGGTGGGTTGCCTAATGAGCCCAGTGAGTCAATATGGGTTAATGAAGACTACTTAACGTTAATGTACAGTGATGAGGAGTACGAGGTCTCTAAGGATAATAGAAGGTTTATTGAGGCTGAAGTAAACTTACTGAGGATTGGGGGCTTACTCATGGTCACTATACCGGGTGAAGCATTCATTGAGTCTGCGTTAATGATTAGCAGTATTGCTGAGGGTATGGGTTTTAAGGAAACTATGGTTGTTGGTTACGTAAATGACTACGTGGGTTATATACCTATTAAGGCGTCATTCATTAAGGGCACGTATGAGGCTAAGTTAGCCAGGTGGAGTAGGGTTACTGATGATGCTGAGGGGCTTATTATCAAGGGTATTGAGTCTAACCTAAGGGAAATTGCACCATAGTACCATGTATGGTGTAAGCTAGGTTAACGCCCACTTAACTTACTCCCTTCAATTACACGGTGTTTAATTGATCGTGGCTAATTACCTTAACCTTAACGTTCCTGTTAGTTATGGCGCTCAGCAACTTAGCCATGTCGGATGGCCTAAGCCTAAGCCTTCTAGCATCCCTCCTCATTATCCTAACTTCAGTTTCATTGGTTCCATCAGGTAGCCAAGTCGTAGCCACAGTTGGCCTAGCTGGGTAAGCCACCTGGGTCACTAATTCATTAATATCGGCAGTGTACTCAATTATCTTAACCCTCCTATTAAGGGACTCTGAAAGCTTATCCTCAAGTTGCCTAACAACATTAATGGGCACTCGCCTAATACCCTTCAGGGCGATGAAGTAAGTATCATTAACCTCATAGGACTTAAAGTACTCAACGTTGCTCAGCATGCCCCTAAGCTTCTGATCATTATCGGTTAACTTAAGGATTGCGTCTATGACGTCAACATCATACATCTCATACTGCCCACTGTTAAGCAGAGACTGGCACTTACTGCAAAACAGCCTCGTCTTCACGCAGAATTCGCAGAACGGAATCCGCATTAACCCCTCATTAGAGTTAGGATATATAAAACTTTCCTCCCTGGGCACTGACGTTAGGCATGATCAGCCACCCACAGTAGCACTACGCCTCCTCTCAATAATGTTAAGCTCCTCGTGAACTTCGTAAATCAGTATACCCACTATGAGTGTCATAGCCCCTATTTCAATGGACTTATACCCAAGGGCACTGGTGATCAGTAGGGATAGGGCAATGGTTAATAACTGCAGTATTGGGAATAAGGGAGCCTTAAAGGACCCAGTGATACGCCTCCTCCTAGCCACCACTACGGCTATTGGGGTTGTTATATAGGAGAAGACGACCCCGAAATTAGCCACCAAGCCCAGCGTCTCCACATTGCCAAGCGCTAATGATGCTAAGGTCGCTGTGGTAACTATAAATAGTGGCCAGTCACCGTGGGAAAGCCTCCTTGGTACCACGTTATCCTCAGCCATCTGGCTCATGGTCCTCACCCCAGCTATAATCATTGATAGCGTCACGGTGAACGTTGATAGTAAGGCCACTGAGGATACGATTAACCTAACCACGTAGGGCGCCCTGGCCTCCTCAAGGGCGAAGCTTAATGGATCCGGCCTAGTACCGTATAGCTGCCAGGGGGCTATGTAAAGCATTGTGAAGACTACTAGAATATATATTACGGTGGTTATGCTTAAGGATAATACTATGGCCTTAGGTACATTCCTCCCCCCATCCTCCACAGATGGCGTTAACGTGGCTATTGTGTTGAAGCCTGAGTAGGCGAAGAAGGCTAGGGATGATGACTCAATGAGGCCGAATAACCCATGAGGTAGGAGCGGCTTAAAGTGGCTTGACTTAAATGGACCTGAGTAAAGTAAACCAGCAATAATGAAGACTACTAAGCCAGCTATGTTGATTGAGGTTAAGTACTTCTCAAACTCTGAGGCGATCTTTAAACCAGACCTGTAGAGTAGTGATAATACAACTATTAACGCCACTGAGATTGGGTACATTAAGTACCGCGGCACCCCCATTGAGGCTAAGTAACCTGAGAATCCTAAGGCAACGGCTGCGCCACCGATTACGTAGGAAACAACCCTAAGTAGGCCAACCAGGAAGCCAACAGAATCACCTAGAGTTAATTTAGCAAAGGAGTAAACCCCACCCTCAACGTTGGGGAAGGCTGAAGCCATCTCGGCGCTATTTAACCCAACCCCAATAGCCAACGCTGCAGTAACCACGAAGGCAAGCAATGCTCCAGGCCCCGCTAGGTTTATTGCTGAACCAGCCATAACGAATATGCCTGCCCCAATAATGTTCCCCAACCCCACGGCGGTGGCTTCCCATAAGGTTAACTTCCTCCTCATGCTTACCTAAGTCAAGCGGCGTATTTTAAGATATACCTTAAGCCCAGTGAAGCTTAATTAAGGTTTATAATACCCATAAGCTGTACTTAGGAGGAATGGCTGTTGTGTTAACCACCTCAAGGGATGCCTCCACTAGGCTTAGGCAATTCATTAATGAGCTTGAGTTAGCAATACCAGGCGCCGTTAAGGTTAATAGGGGTAGGAGTGGTTTAGTTGAATTGGCCTTAAACGCATTGGAAATGGGGGCTAGGCACATTGTGGTATTCACTTCATTCCACGGTAACCCATCATCAATGGTCATCTACAGGATTAAGGAGGATTCACTGGTTAAGCTACCCTATGTAATAACCCTGGCAGGCGTTAAGCTGCTTAAGGACATACTACCCTTCAGGCCAATTCTAGGTAAGGCGGCATCCATGGTTATTGTGGCTCAACAGGGGATTCAATTAGCCTTAATCCTGTCTGAGGTCTTTGAGTCACAGGTATTCTATGGGAGTGTGGATGAGTATAGGAGTTATGATTCAATAATGTACATTAGGCCCATGAAGCCGGGGTACTGTGAGGTAGGCTTCATAGATGGGTTAACATACGCACCAAGGGGACCTATTATTAGGGTTAGGAGGTTTAAGGAGGTTAATGCACCTGGCCTAGTGGTTAAGAGGATTAGGGCTTAGATCATTCTTAATATAAGCTCATTAATACCTAAACCCCTATACCCCAATTCCCCTCCAGCTCCATAAGGCTTCTTAATACTACCCTTAAATCCACCCTTAGGTGGGTGTAGCCTGAAGAATGGTTTAAGGCCTGGTATGCATGATGCCTTACCGTTAATCACCTTAGGCCCCTCACCCCCACTGCACCATAGGTTCTTAACCTCACCCTTAATGTAAGCATCCACCAACTCCTCAACACTACCCCATCCATACTTCTTAAGGTACTCATCCGTTAAAGGTAAGTCACCGGTAATCCTACCCCTCCGCCTGAGCAGTTGAATTAAAGTATCCCTACTTAATTCACCCCAAGTAGCCCAACTCTCAACAGACTTAAGCATACCCTTAATTGAATCAGACAACACGTATACACTACACGTGAACCTCCTCCTAAGCCTAAGTAGGTTTAGCGTATGGTTAACGTCAGGGTTAACATCAGCTAACCCCCTAATCCTAACTGCGGCGACAATAACCCTACCATGCTCCCCACTCCGCTCAACCTCCTGGGTGCTCTGCATAATGACCCCTTGCCCAAGCCCCCTTTATAACTGTACCTAAAGTGGGTTAATTCAGTAATCCGCCTAAGGCTTAATAATAACTTTCCTTATCCCCAAATGTGGCTGAGGTTAAGCCAGACTTAATAGTGCTTCCAGGTAGGCTTGAGGCAAGTATTGAGGAGGGATCCTACGTAATCATGAGTGAACGCAACTTCGATGTAATATTCAATAACATTAACTCAACCATAGTATCATCAATAGCCAAGGGGGCGTCCAGGTTTAATGAGATACTTAAGGCAACGTCAATACCCAAGGGGCAATTATCAAGGCACTTGAAGGCGCTCATTAGGAGTGGTTGGTTAAGTAAGAGTAATAGTGGTTACGTCTTCTCGGCGTCAGTCTACGTGGTATCCACCGTGGAGGAGGTTAATGACACTATTGTAATTAAGCTACTGCCAAATAAGGGTGCCTTCCTAGACCCAATCCACGGCCTAATAATATTCAAAGATTCCACAGGGGATTACTGCTCCACATGCCCACTTAGGGCGCTCTGCACAAGGAATGTTAAAGGCATGGCCAGTAAATACGGCATTAAGCTACACTCCCCTGAACCAGCTGAGGCATATATGGAAGTTTTCAGAAACTTAATACTACTTAACTTAGCCAAGAGGCTTAGGTCAAGTTCAATTAACTTAAGAATACCAAGCGGCGATAACTAACTCCCTCCACCAGCCGCGAAGAGGTTATTTAATAATCACGAGTATACCCAGTAATGATTAAATTCACAGTAAGTAAGAGGACTAACATACCTAAGGAAACCATATGGAGCCTAGTCTCAAGGATTGAAGACTACCCAAAGTACTGGCATGGGCATAGGGAAGTTAAAGTAATAGGTAATAATGAAGGTAGGCTACTGGTTAACATTAGGTTCGCCTTTAATGGCCCATTAAATCACGGAACAGCCTACGTGGAAGTGGGTAACTACACTGTGGTATTTAATTTCCTGAAGGGGCCATTCAAAGGTGTGCATGTTGTTAAGGTTAATGATGGTGAATTAACCAGTGAATGGAACATTAAACTACACCCACTCTTAACACCCATGAGCAGGTGGATAATTAATCATTTTAAGCAAGGTTCAGAACACGCATTGGAGAGGATAATTAATGATGCTGAATCAATTAAGGGGAGCTCCAGCCCTCTAAGGCAATAGCGGCAATGCCATTTGAGGTTAAGGGAAAGTATAAGTAAAGTAGTTTATTTTGTGCAGTAACTAGTATAATACTTTAAACGCCTACCTGGCGGTTATATTTAGGTAATTTAAATGGTTTGGGAACTAAG
>NZ_DAXS01000046.1:6638-6762 GCF_002506515.1 Caldivirga sp. UBA161 | reverse complement strand
TATGTTAATGCTAGGTTATTGGAGCCTATTATTGAGGCTACCTTAACCATTAAATTCCTTAATAATGGTTTAGTTATGAATGCTGCCGGTAAGGCTTTTCAGGCTTGGAGGGCTTTATTGGCTG
>NZ_DAXS01000046.1:977-6574 GCF_002506515.1 Caldivirga sp. UBA161 | reverse complement strand
CAAGTAGGATGATTAGCTTATCGCAAATGCTTGAGGAATTAGGCTATAATGGTTTATCAGTATGGACTGATAGGGCATTAAACCTACACGACTACCAGTACAATGGCCCAGACCCAGACGCGGCATTAAGCAAGTATAGGAATAGGGAGGAGGCGTCGAAAGCAGTCATGAGCCTAATAAAGGAATTAATAAGGCGGATAGATGAATTAAAGCAAAGAATAAAATTGGCAATGAACTAAATCAAGCATTTGAGGAATTAAAGAAGGCGTTAACTAGTTCATAAGTATGCATGATCCCCTCCATCCTTTATGGAGCAGAAGTTAATATGTTAGGATTAGGCTGTAGCCTACCGCTAAGGCGTGAATCATATTGGTTGCTTAAGGCTATTTTACCATTTAACAAGCAAATCCTCTTACATTATTGATATCATTGTTGTTAAATTCAAGGTGCACCTTACCAATTTAGGATTAGGGAGGAGGTCAGTTCTTTTAAACCTCTACTCTTAACTTTAATTAATGGTTGATCAGGGTCAGGGGCATTTAGGTAGCCCAGTAATGTTAAGTAGCCCGAGGACTAGTGAGGTTAGAGGTTTTATTTGCTGTGAGTGGTGGTGTAGTGGTTATTGGCTTAGTAATGGGTCATTGAACCAATGCGCAGGGCAAGTTAATGCTCAATCCCGCCTAATGAGTTTTATGAGTGGTTTAGCGAGGCCATCGGTATTGCCTAGGAGTAGGCTTATTAAGATTGCGTGGCCAATTGTGATTAGGTTTGCTAAGGGTATGAGGCATATTGATGCATCCCAACTCCCTGAACCACCTAAGGCTAAGATAATTAATGTTGTAACCGATGTATTAGTGATTGGCGGCGGATTAAGCGGCTTGATTACGGCTATGGAGTTGAGTAGGCTTGGATTAAAGGTAACTATTGTTGAGGGGAATAGTGAATTAGGTGGTAGGATTATTGAATTAGAGGATCAAGGCGTACTTAAGGTTTCCGAATACGTTAATAGTGCTAAGGCTAAGTTAACTAACGGCTTGTTGACTGGAGTTGTGTTTGACGGCGTCCTTGAGGATGCTGCCATTGGCCATTCACTAGATGGTGCTAAGTTATTTGAATTCAACTATAAGGTGCTTGTATTGGCTACTGGATCAAGGGAAGTCCCACTGGTGTTTCCAGGCAACTATAAGGTGCCTATGTACACTGGTTTAACATACCTTAAACTAGTTAAGGCTGGCGTGGTTAAGGGTGAGCCAATACTGTATGGTACTGATGAGTGGGGGATTGGGGTTGCTAGGGAATTGGTTAAGCTAGGCTTGAATCCACTCATCATGGATCACGCCATACAGCCTAGGACGGGTAGGCTTAGTGATTTGAAGGATTTAAGAGCAGTAATGGGTGCTTACATAAGTAGTGTTGAGGTTGAGGGAGCCAGATTTAGGTTAAGGTACCAGGTACCTGAGGGGCCTAAGAAGTTCACAATAGGTGAAGCCACTGGTGATGCCTTAATCACCACTATTAGAGTACCTGCAGTGGAGCTTCTTGCCCAATTGGGTGCTGAATTAGCCTACGATATTGTACTTGGAGGTATAGTGCCTAGGCATAAGTGGAGTGGTGAGGTTATTGGGTTAAGGAACGTGTACGTTGTTGGTGAGGCCACTGGGATGATACCATTATCCACTATTCCCCTCCAAGCTAAGGCTACAGCATACTCAATAGCAGCCATGTACGGTTTAATTAAACCAGAGGAGGCTGATAAGGCTATTGCGGAGTTTAAGAACGCATTAGTAACCAGTAACCCAACTTTCGTAGATGCCTTTAATAGGCTTGAGAAGGGCCTTCACGATGTAGGCTACTTCCAGGAACCAAACGTACCAGAGGTGCCTCAATGGGTTAGTGACCTGTACTTCCTAGATAAGGCTGATGATCAGTTAATATGCTTCTGTGAGGATGTCTCACTAGGTGATTTACTTAGGGTTACTAGGGAGTTCCTTGGGTTGAAGGAGATTAAGCTGAATATCCTTCACGATGAGGTTCCGAAGCACCGTGAACTCAAGATGCCTAGAATGGAGTACATTAAGAGGGCCACTGGATTAGGTACAGGTGCATGCCAGGGTAAACTATGTATGATCACAGCTAACCTAATGTTAGCTAGATTAATGAGGAGGAAGCCTTATGAATTCGGGCTCCCTAGGCAAAGGCCTCCATTGAACCCAATACCCATGGGTACATTGGGTGATGCGGAGTGATTAGGCGGGTAGTCCATAATGTTGATGTAGCCGTTATTGGTGGTGGTATTGTTGGCTTAGCCACGGCCTATAATTTAGCTAAGAGGGGTGTTAAGGTTGCATTAGTGGATAAGGGGATTATTGGTGGTGGTAGTTCAACAAGGAATGCATCAAGGTTTAGGGTTCAGTTCGGTAATATTGAGAACACTAAATACGCCATTGAGGCTATGAGGGAGTTAATGAGGATTAAGAATGAGTTAAACTGGAACCCAATGATAAGGAGGGGTGGGTACCTTTGGTTATTTAGGAGTAATGAAGCTATGAGGAGCTTTGAGGAGATTAATAATAGTATTTGGAAGCCCCTGGGTGCATCAGTTAGATTCATGGATAGTGGTGAATTAGCCAATAAGTACCCGTACCTAAACAGTAAGCTTTACGTTGGTGCAGCCTTCGGGCCTCAGGACGGTGAACTGCATCATGATTACTTAATGTACGGTTACTTAAGTAGGCTTAGGGAAATGGGGGCTTTAATAATTGATGAGGCTCCAATCAATAAAATAACTGTGGTTAATAATGAAGTTAGGAGTGTTGAGGGTGTTGGGGCTGTGGTTAATGCTAAGGCAGTTATTGTTACTGCGGGCGCATGGAGTAGTGAAATCCTTAAGACAGCTGGTGTTGAATTACCCATTAACGCCATTAGGAAGGAAATAGGCGTAACAGCACCTGTAAGATTCTTCATTGAGCCATCATTAATCATAGACACGCACACTAACGCCTACTTCGGCCAGACCCTGAGGGGTGAGGTTATTGGGTCTATTGAGGTTAATGAGGAGCCTGGGCTTAAGCCCTTCAATAACACACTTAAGTGGTTGAGGGCTTGGGCTAAGGCAATGGGTGAGGTTATGCCAGTATCGAAGAGGATACCAGTAATGAGGGTTTGGTCAGGCTACTATGAGGTGACTCCAGATAATAGCCATATAATGGGTAGGTCTGACT
Organism: Caldivirga sp. UBA161; assembly: GCF_002506515.1. Taxonomy (GTDB): domain Archaea; phylum Thermoproteota; class Thermoprotei; order Thermoproteales; family Thermocladiaceae; genus Caldivirga. Next base: position 3,353 of record NZ_DAXS01000046.1, on the reverse strand, counting down.
CATGGCCAAGAGGCCTATACGTTGCCGCAGGCTTCAGTGGACATGGGTTAATGTTCGGCCCATTAACCGGTAGATTAATGGCTGAGTACGTGCTTGATGGTAAGGTGAACCCCATTATGGAGCCGTTTCTACCCGATAGGTTAAGTAAAGGTAAGTTGATAAAGGAGCATTTAGTGATTGGCTAATTCACTACTCATTACTCCCCTAAGGCTTAGATTCACTGGCCTTAGCCTCCTTGGCCTTAGCTTTAGTAGCCTTAGCCTCATCCTCAATAATCCTTAGGTAATACTCAATCTCAGGTATATTATACTTCTTAGCAACCTCCATACCGTAGTTAGCAACCTCCCTATACGCATCCTCACTCCTCTTAATCATTAACCTAGCCGTATACACTACGCACTCCGTTAACTTCTCCTTGAACTTAAGCTGGTTAACCGTATTATTAGCCTTAACAGCCCCCTCAAGTTTAACCTCCCACTTCCTGCAGGGATTAGTCATGGTAAAACCAATTCCTAGGGTTTTAATAAGCTTTAAACCAAGGTAATTCTTAGCGGTACACCTAATACTCAATTTGAGGTAAGGGCCTAGGTTCAGTACGTGAATTTCAGCTACTCATCCCTCAAGGATGAGGCTTATTACTTAATTTTTATTAGTATTAAGGGTAATTCATTATTATTAATAAGACGTATTAAGGCTATTATTTAGTAAATTGGCTATTATTACCTTTGCATCATTATTAAGCATTACCATACCTTCAAATGCTTTAACTATGTCAATTAGCCGTAAATCCTGCATTAACTTCACTTGATTAAGGATTATTGAGTATTGCTGCATATCATAATTAACTCTACTGGGGCTTATTAATGCGAATACCAGTGTCCTTAAACCCAACTTAACGCTCACAGCCACTGAATCATCATTAAATATTGTAACGTTTACTGGTGCATTACTCCATCCCGGGTGCCTTTGTAGAACCAGCTCCATTACTTTTAAGATATTATCAATATTACTACTATTAATGACTAATTTAGCATCCTGCCCGCTGAGTATCATTTCAATAGTACCTACTATTACCGCATTATTAACTATGTCATTAACCATGAAATTACCTGCGTTGGTGGGTTTTTAAAGTATGAGAATAATAGGCATTGTAAATGCCAGCTTAAATTAACATAGTTAATTTAACTTAAACCAGGATTATTAATATTGGAATCGTATTCACTTCCCCTTAAGTATGCTGATACCCTTAAGATAATACCCTACTTCGCCGCCCTTAATATATTCATTACCGAATTCAATCCCTAGTTCAATATCAACCATGGTTAAGTTTTCGAGATAAGCCTTATCCTTGATGGGGTAATTTGATAAGCCTGTTCCACACTTCTTATTAGGCACAAATTGAAGGATTGCGTTTAGGAATGGGGCTAGCTGAAATTCAACAGTTGCAGTCCTCCATCCCCCAGCCATTGTGGTGTTTCCAGTGTCTTGAGGTATTACTGCAACGTAAGTCCATGGGAAGTTACATGACACTAACACAGCCCAAGTCACATTTCTGTAAACGCCATTAACAATAACTGGTATCTTAGTGGTCCCAACCTCAGCCCAGGTTATATTGGTGTTATTGAAGAATAACCAAATCATAAGCTCTAAGTCAGGCCTAGTTACTGCCCCAACTTCCCTTGGATTATAGAGTATCCAAATATCAAAGGCGAAGTCCTCTGGGAAGGTGCTTGGGGCATATGCCACGGAGTACGTTAATTTAATCCAATCATACCCACCACCATTAGGTTGAAGCAAGTCACTAATCTTAGCTGGTAAGGTTAAGTTGGGGTTACGCAGGTTATAGACAGGGTATCCGTCCCAGGGCTTATAACCAACAACCACTATTTCTGGATAAGCCCACTGGGCAACCCCCTTATCCTGAACATTAGTGAAGTTACCGTAGTAGCATACTGAGCCGGTTAATGGATTGAAGGCTAGGTAAGATATGCCATTGAATGAACCCATATTATACAGGTTATTCTCAATCCTATAACTCAGCCTCACCCCACTTAATGTAGTTACATCCCTAGACAAGTATGTTTGCGATGCACTGGTTGAGATTAATGTAATGTTAAACTGACTTGAACGACATAGGTTGATTAAGGCAGTCATATTGGTGGGTAATTCCTGAGCCTGCTTCACTGTGGGCTTATGCATTAAAAGTAATGCACCTAGTATTATCAAAACTATAATTACGACAGCCACCACTGCAATTGATCTAGCATTCATGGAATTTAGGATGCAGTTCAAGGTTTATAAGCATTAAGGTTATTCTAAGCCTAATAGAGTTGTAGATTAAGAATCAATGTATGCGTATCTTGCGGTATCAAACTT
>NZ_DAXS01000046.1:0-930 GCF_002506515.1 Caldivirga sp. UBA161 | reverse complement strand
AATTTAATGTGGGCTTTAAGAACCATAGGGCTTCTTGTTGCGCAGTTAATTACTGCAATAACGATAGCGTTCTTCATAATTCATGCAATGCCAGGTAACCCATTCGAAATAACATTATCAAATTTATTAAGAGGAGGTGTACCATATCAACAGGCCGTTACATTAGCTGAAATAATGACCGGCTATAATCCTAACGTAAACATTGTGGTTAGTTACTTCCAATACCTGTGGAATGTACTTCACGGGAACCTAGGATACTCAATGATATATAAGTCACCATCAACTGTGCTAATAGCCGCAGCAGCACCATGGACGATACTAATTGTTGCTGTTTCATTAACTCTCGCGTTCGTTTTCGGTTATCTACTGGGGCTCGTTAGTGCATCAAGGAGGGGTAGGCTTGATGTAGCCATTAATGTTATATCAGTAGTATTTAATTCCATACCATCATACATGCTGGCCCTCATACTCCTAATAGTCTTTGGAGTATACATTAGAATTCTCCCAGTTGCCGGATTATATGATAGGGGGTTAACACCTGGCTTAAACATACCATTCATGCTCAGCGTTATGAAGCACTTAACTTTACCAATCCTAACCTACTTCCTAATACTGTTTCCAGGCTGGGCCTTTGGAACAAGAAACCTAGCCTTAAACATAACTAAGGAGGATTACGTACTAACGGCCAGAGCCAGGGGGCTTCCGGAGAGGCGAGTTTTAACATCCTACATTGGTAAGAATGTTCTACTACCACAGTTAACCGCATTACTCTTCTCATATGGCTTACTCTTCGGTAACAGTATATTCATTGAATCAATGTTCGCGATACCTGGATTAGGCTACTTGCTTTACTCAGCCGCTGGGGCAAGGGACTACGTATTAACAGTTAGTACGTTCTTGATTATTATTATTGCTGTTATTTTGGGTAAT
>NZ_DAXS01000012.1:15418-15544 GCF_002506515.1 Caldivirga sp. UBA161 | reverse complement strand
AGGTAAATCAATATGCCATCTGACCCCACTGATATTGACATGATATCACAGTGTAATAACTAGGATATAAATAAAAATTATTTCACTTTATGACCGTCTAATATGTGAAACAGTATTTAATTCTAA
>NZ_DAXS01000012.1:15063-15348 GCF_002506515.1 Caldivirga sp. UBA161 | reverse complement strand
AGATTCTATACGCATTCCTAGATAATTTACACTTAATGCTAGCATCGCCTAAGCACCTGCAAGTGAAATAATGCATAGTAGAGAGTATATTCATGAACCCTCACTATGATACTGCATCTTAAAGTATTCATTTAAATTGACTATAAATGTAAAAATGTAAAATAATTAATTTAAAATAGATAAGGTTATTAGTTTAACTTGATGATGTGGTTGTGGTGGTTGTGGTTACCGTCTTATAGAATGTGGCAGTGAATGGTACGTAATACATTGTATTGTAGTAGTAGC
>NZ_DAXS01000012.1:0-15037 GCF_002506515.1 Caldivirga sp. UBA161 | reverse complement strand
CTAACCCAGTTGGTAGCCAGTAGTATGGTGCCTGCTCATACATTATCTTATAGACCTCAGCATCAAGCTTCAACTGCTCATTTAAATTAGTTATGAAGGGTAATTCATTAGTTATATTATTAACTAGGCTATTATTATACCAAGCTAAGTTACCGCTAATGCCACCATTAATTATATTAGCCAGTGGCCACATTTCCTGGAATAGTGGGTCAGGCCAATCTGGGCACCAGCCTAAATCCACTATTGCCGGTGTTGCACTTGGTGTAACCCAATCATCAGTAGCTGATGCGGTAACCAACTGGAGCGAAACCGGTACACCTATTTGAGCTAGCTCGCTTTGAATGATCTCAAACTGCTCCTTAGTGAACTCGGTTAATGGCGCAAGAGTGACTATGTTAATGGTTGGTAATTGAGTACCACTGGTATCACCTATAGCTGAACCATTAGGCAGAACCACGTAGTAACCGTACTTATTAAGGAACTTAACTAGGTACTGTAGGGCTAGGGTTAAGTTATACTGGTAAACAGGTAGATTATCTGGGTTATAGTATGGCTTAAAATTGGGCGCAATGGGGCCTACGTAAGTCGTGGCCCAATACATGCCTAACGCATAATATGGTTGAAGTAAAGCCGTAGCATTTAATGCATGAACTATGGCTAACCTAAAGTTAGTATCATTGGTTGGCCAAACGTAATTATTGAAACTCAGATAGAAGACGCAGCCGCTTGGCCCAAAGTTGTGAATGTAGAGGCTCCAGTTACCACTTGGTATGCCGGTGGCTGATGAATATAATTTAACTAATGCAGGCATGTTTAAGGTTGATACTGTGGTTATTTGAGCAATATTCTTAACGAAGTCCTCAATCCTATCGGTAGTGCTTAAACCATACTTAACATCAATGTAAGTGATGTGGGCTGGTTGAATAATCCACGGGATCTCATTACCCATACCATGGTTATAATAGTAGTACACCCAGTAATTGGTATTATTCACCAGCAGAAGCTCCTCACCAGGCGTATAGCTCTTAATAACATATGGCCCAGTGCCAGGCATTGGTGTCGTACATAGCTTTGAATTAGCTGCATTAGGTTGGACGCCACCATTCATATCAATGAATACTGGATCAACAACAAAACCCCACCAAGCAGCAATATCAGTTAAGAATAGTGGGTAAGGCTTCAATGTGGTTATCTCAACCTCAAATGGATTCAACACTACTACGGCTTGGTTAGGATAACTCATAATCTTCTGTATAGTTGCGTTAGCTACATTGAAGTTACTTAATACGTTAGCCAAGGCGTAGGCACATAATGTTGCATTACTTAAGTAAGCATTATTACCTGTTGCGTAGGCTAATGCATGGCATGCACCCCATGGTATGAAGTAGCCGGTTTCAGTGGCCTTAGTAATATTATAGAGTATATTACCGTAATTGCTTATTCCTGGGCCCTGACCCATGAGTATTATCCTATATATACTGAACCAAACTGTAGTGGCGTTAACTGGGTCACCGTTACTGAACCACACGTGGTGCCTAATGGTGAAGTACCAGTGTTGATCATCTGGTGTACTCCAATTCTTAGCAATAACTGGAACAATCTGCATGTAGTTACTACCATTAAACCCAACTAATCCCTGAAACACAACAGCGAAAATTGGCCCATCCTGAACATAGAATCCTGTGGCTGGGTCAAGGCAATCCGGTGCGGCTACTTGGGAAACATCAATTAATTCACTTGGATTAGATGCCGTTAACTTAACTACATATGGTGCAGTGGTGGTGGTAGTTACCACAGCCACGGTGGCCGTTGTTGCTGTGCTTGTTGTGGTTGTTACTGTTGTGGCTGTTGATGATACTACCGTGCTTGTTACTGCAGTGGTTGTTGTTACTGTTGTTGCCGTGGATGTTGTTGAAACCACTGTAGTCGTAATAACCTTTGGATGAGTGGCGTAGTAGTAACCAACATAACCAGCCACAGCAACCACCACAACAGCCACAACCACAGCAGCCAAAACACCCCTAGATATCCCGTTCATACTCATAAACTGCCCCCTTATTTCTAAAGTTTAAAAGTTTTATTACAATAGGGTTAACTAACATTCATGCCTTCATTTAAGGCCAATGCAGTTCCCATTACTCAATAAGGATTATTGCACATAATGAGTGAGGGGCTGGGTAAAATTTATATTATCTACTATCCCTAGCCTTGAAGTGACTCTATTAGAGGTTAATAGCCTTAGTGTTACATATAGGACGCCTTTTGGTACTGTTAAGGCTCTTGATGACGTATCCTTCACATTGAATAGGGGGGAGTCCATTGCAGTGGTTGGTGAGAGTGGTTCAGGTAAGTCGACGCTTGCCTTAGCCATAAGTAGGCTACTGCCGCCTAATGCTAGGTTTAGGGGGAGTATTATCTTTGATGGAGTGGATTTAGCTAAGTTGAGCCCGGGTGAATTAAGGGCTGTTAGGGGTACTGGCATATTTATGGTGTTTCAGGAGCCGGCTAACAGCCTTAACCCAGTCTATAAGATTAAGGATCAGTTAATGGAGGCTGTTAAGATTAGGTACCTTAGGAGTAATGAGCCATTCGATGAAGGGGGAGCCTTGAAGGAGATAATAAGCACGCTTAGGGATGTGAGGATGCCTGACCCTGAGGTTATAATAGAGAGGTATCCCCATCAATTAAGCGGTGGTCAGATTCAGAGGATTATGATAGCCATGGGCCTCCTAATGAGGCCTAAACTGTATATTGCTGATGAACCAACCTCAGCACTAGATGTGACTGTTCAGGCGCAGATACTTAAATTGCTTAAGGATCTTAAGAACGAGTACAACTTATCAATAATATTCATAACCCATGATTTGGCTGTAGCATCAATAATTGGGGATAGAGTGATGGTAATGTACGCAGGGCAGATTGTTGAAGAGGGGTTAATGAGTGATGTAGTTAATAAACCCTACCACCCATATACGCAGGGGTTATTGAGTAGCTTACCTAGGATAAGTAAGCATGAGGGTAAGTTACCCATAATAAGTGGTGCTGTACCAAGCCTAATTAACCCACCCAGTGGCTGCAGATTCCACCCAAGGTGCCCATACGCCACCGATACTTGTATTAAAGTGATGCCTCAACTTAAGAGTGTTGAGAATAGGAGAGTGAGGTGCCACCTCTATGCCTGAAGTATTAATTAAAACGAAGGAATTATCCAAGTGGTTCCTAGCTAAGAAGTATGGATTACTGGAGAGGATCTTCAGGGAGAAGCCGGTATTCGTTAGGGCTGTGGATAACGTTAACATAACCGTGGAGAGGACCTTAACAACAGCCCTAGTTGGTGAGAGTGGTAGTGGTAAGACAACCCTAGGTAGGTTATTAACAACACTGGAGGCTCCCACGTCTGGTAAAATATTCTTTAATGGCGTCGACGTCACCTCACTTAAAGGCCGTGAATTGAAGAGGTTTAGGACGAGGGTTCAAATGGTTTTCCAGGACCCATATTCAAGCCTTGACCCAAGGATGAGGGTTAGGGATATTATTGCTGAGCCATTATTGGCTAGGGGAGTTAAGGGGAGGGATTTGAGTGAAAGGGTGTTTAAGATTATGGAGGAGGTTGGGCTTGAGCAGTCCCTTGCTGAGAGGAGGCCAAGTGACCTTAGTGGTGGGCAGAGGCAGAGAGTTGCCGTGGCTAGGGCTGTGATAAGTAATCCTGAATTCATTGTTCTTGATGAACCAACCTCGGCCCTTGATGTATCCACTCAATCGCAGGTACTTAACCTACTGGCTGAACTCCAGAATAGGCATAAGTTAACTTACCTACTCATAACGCACAATATATCTGTGGCGAGGTACCTTAGTGATAAGATAATGGTAATGTACATGGGTAAGGTCGTGGAGTCTGGTGAAACATTGAGCGTATTGAAGGAGCCTCAGCATCCCTACACCCAAGCCCTAATAGAGTCAATACCTGATATTGGGAAGAGGGATTTGAAACCACCCACAGGTGAGGTTGGTAGCCTAATTAACCCACCCAGTGGTTGTAGGTTTCATCCAAGGTGCCCCTTCGCCATGGATATTTGCCGTAGGGAGGAGCCTCCTATGGTTGAGGTTAAGAAGGGTATATACGTGGCATGCTGGCTATACGTGAAGAGGTAGTATGATTCTTAGGCCAATCATAAGTAAGACAGTGGTTAAGGCAATAATACCACTAGTCATTATCCTACCCCTACTTAATGTTAGTAAACTTATATCATTACTCATCTTCATCCTAATGTACTGGGTAATGGTAATGGCCTACGCATTATTTAAGCATGCCCACACTTATGAAGTAACCAGTGATTACATTGAGTTTAGGGGGTTATTTGGTAGGGGAATGAGGCTGAAGTACTGGGATATTGAGGATGTATTAGTGTCGCAGGGCCTATTGGCTAGGGTATTCAACTGTGGTTCAGTTATCTTAATCACCTCCAGTAAGAGTAGGCAAGTAATATTGATTAGCGGTGGCGGTGGTTACGGTGTTAGGCTTTGGGATGTGAAGGAGCCCTGGATTGTGCAGAAGCTTATTATTAATAGGCTTAGGGAACTGGGTTACTATCAGTAATTCACCCTACCCGTTAAGATATCCTGTAATCCATCACCAACTAGGGCGAAGCTGAGGGCAATTATTGTTATTACTAGGCCTGGGAATATTGCAGTCCACCAGTAGGCTGGTAATTCATTTAACCCTGCACTAACCATCTCGCCCCACTCAGGTGTGGGTGGCTTAATACCAATCCCGAGGAATCCTAATGTAGCGTAGGTTAGTATCACATTACCGAAGTCTAATGTAGCGTAGGCTAGGACTGGGTCTATTGTATTTGGGAAAACATGCCTCATCAGTATCCAGAAGTCGCTTAACCCAGATAACTTGGCTGAGTCAATGAAGTACCTACCCTTTATTGATAGTGTTTGAGCCCTAGATAACCTAGCGTATATTGGCCACCAAACAATTATTAAGGCTGTCATTGACTGGAAGTAGCCTGAACCAATGAGTATTGTTAATGCAAGTAACAGTATTAAGCCTGGTATTGAGAGGAAGGCATCAGTTATCCTACTGATAATCTCATCAATCCAACCACCATAGTAACCAGCCAATATGCCTAGGAAACCACCTATAATTATCGCCGATAAGACTGTTATTATGCTCACTGATGCATCAATGGGTGCTGCATAAAGTATCCTACTGAGTATATCCTGACCCTCGGCATTAGTGCCGAGTAGGTACTTGAGGGATGGGGGTTCATTACCGGCAGCTAAATTAACAGCCATGGGATTATGAGGCAATAGAATCCAGCCTAGGCTTGGGTGCCTAGTCAATGAACCAATAATCTGCAGTGAACCCTCAATAAGTGACCAGGCTAGGAATAGCGCAATTATGATTAAGCCAATTGCCGATAATGGATTCCTTAAAAGAACCTTCAGGGTTAATTTAGGGTTCTCGAATACTGCTACTGACATTGCAATCACCTTACTCAAGCCTTATCCTAGGGTCAATTACTGCGTATAGTAAGTCAGCCACTAGGTTAGCCACCATTATTGATATACCCACTATGAATGTGAAGCCAAGTATTGTTGGGTAATCAAGGTTAAATAATGCCTGCGTTGTAAACCAACCCATGCCGTGGTACTGGAAGATATCCTCAATAACCACTGCCCCAGCTATTGATGTGGCGAAGGCGAGTACGGCTATGGTTATTATTGGTATTAAGGCATTCCTCATGGCATGCTTATATATGACGCTCCTCTCAGGTAGGCCCTTCATTATTGCAGTCCTTATGTAATCCTTATTAATAACATCAATCATGGTATTCCTCATTAACCTAGTGGTTAAGCCGAAGGATACAAGGGCCAGAGAGGTAGCTGGTAATATTAAGTGCCTAATCATACTAATGAAGTATGGCCAATCATGCTCAATGGCGGCATCTAATAGGGGCCATCCAGTAATTGGCTTAGGTGCAGTGTATAATGGATTAACAACACCAGTAGCCGGTAGTAGGCCCAGGTAGTAGGCTATTAGTAACTGTAGTAGTATGGCTACTAGGAATGGGGGCATTGACCAAGTCACAAGGTAAATCACTCTTATTGCGTAATCAGTACCAGTATCCTTCTTAGCCCCAGCCACAGCACCAGTGAATACACCTATTATGAGTGCTATTACTGTACCCGTTAAGACCAATTGAAGGGTATACGGTAGGTAAGTGGCCATTACCTGCAGTACAGGTCTCTTAAACATTGTATCAATACCGAAGTTCCCAGTGAATACATCAGCCACATAGTTTATGAATTGAATGTAAAGCGGCTTATCAAGCCCATAAGCCTTAATCACTGCTTGAAGAGCCTGTGGAGTAACCCTAGCCCCAACCCATATCCTAGCTAATGCATAAGGTGATGGGGCAAGTACGTGAATTAACGTGAAGACAATGGCTATTAGAAGCAGTAGCGTAATGAACATGTTTATGATCCTCCTGGTAATGTAAACCGCCATAGAAGGCATAAACGCAGCAGAACCATACTATATTTTTAAGTTTTATTCATAAGAATTACATAATGCCAGGAATCCTTCACCGTTAAGGGTAGGCATTAATTAATATTACCAGGATAAAGTAATAGCATTCTTAGCCATCTCAAAGAGTTCCCTTGGCTCCGCAGTAGTAACACCATCTAAGAGTTCTTCTTCCTTAACATTGAAACCATTCATCGCTACCCTACATGCCATGATCTTAACATTCCTCTTCACGGCATCAGCCATCATACTCCTTACACTGTCGCTTAATTTTTCAAACACATTCCTCTTAACAATCATTACTGAATATAATGCGAGGTAAATTATCACCTCATAACCCAATGATGACGCTATTAATGCAATCCTCAACATTGCCTGAAGCCTATCCTCCTCTGAGGGAGGCATTGTAGTGAAGAAAATGACCCTACCTTTACCTTCACTCATTCATTATTGTTCATGAATATCGTATTTAACTCTTATTTCACATTAAGCCACTATATTAATATTCTGTAAATTCATTAGGTAACATGATTACATTACCACATATTGTAAGAATCCTGTAATTAACTCTATGAAACCATGAACTCATGCTAACGCAATGCATTTACATTAAATTACCCCATGGAGGGGAATTACTGAAGCCAACCTAAGCCAACAGTGGGCATAAGGAAACGGAACTAGGCTTCCATTATTTTTCTCAATAATTCCCTCTCGTAAACTACTCCCAGTAATTTACCTTCCTTATCTATTACAGCTATTACTGAAGTTTCAGTCTCCCTGAATCTTCGTAAAACCTCGCCAACCTTAACATTCTCATTAACTACTTCAATATCATCAAGTTGGACGTCGCAAACCCTAAGCCTTTCATACTCATTAGGATCAATCTCCAGCAGGGTAGTTATCGTTATTATTGACCTAGGCCTCTGCTCTTCATCAATAACCACCACAGCCCTAACCCTATTCTCATTAATAAGATTCACAACGTACCTTAAATTATCATTACATGATGCGAAAATACCCTTAGTTATTACCTCCCTTATGGGCATAATTAAGTTAACCCTCCTACCCTCAGCCTTAGGCCTACCGTACCTCAGCCTAAAGGCTAGGGGAAAGAAGAGGGCTGTAAACGTTATTGCCAATATTGAAAATGAGTATTGGAGGGGGTTATGAGGGATGTGGTTAATGCAGTAATTAAGAGCGAGGCGTCAACCCCTCCCTTTACTGATGTTCCTAAGCCATTTAAAATGGGGTCAATTCCCTGAATCCTAGCCATTAAGAATCCGGAGAGGAATTTACTAACCACTATTACTGTGAAAAGGATTATGGAGGTGAATAAGAGGTTAATAGTTATCCTCACGAAGTATAACCCTATACTTACGAAAAATAGTGGTTCAAAGAAGCCGTAGGTGAATGCATGAAGCCTCTCCCTTAAATGTGGCCTATCCGCGAAGTAACTCCTCAGTAGGAAGCCTAGGAATAGCGCGGCAATTGCGGAGTTGAAGTTGTAGAGTTCAGCTATGAATCCTATAATTAGGATTAATGAGACTGTAATTGCGAATTCCACTTCCCTAACTTTGAAGTAACCCTCAATTGCCTCCAGTAATCTAGCAACATACCTACCCATCACTAGTATTAATACCATAATTAATAATATTTCTATAAAGTGGATTATACTTAGGTCCAGCACTATGGAATAGGTAATAATCGCTATTATTTCATTTAACGCAGATTGATTAAAGATTTTTATCCCTAGCCCCTCCTTAGTTATCCCCACATCTATTAACAGCCTAGTCAAAGGGCCTACACTAGTCATGATTAGAGGAATTATTAACGCTAAGTTGAATTGCCCTAAGTAATATAAGGTTAAGCCCACAATCACAAGAGGTATAATTATCTCCAGGATGGATGAAAATAAGTCCCTCTTATCGGCTTCAAATCTCCCACCCATTTCCTCAGCCCCAGCCAGGAATAATAGGAATACAATTCCTAATGAAGCCATGAATGATACTATTTCATTCAATTTTATTACCCCCAATATCCCTGGACCCAGGATTATCCCTATTATTATAGGGCCTATAAATCTAATTAAATTAAGCCTACCGAATAACTCTTCAATTAACTTAGCCGCAAGAAGCATTATTCCCAAGTATAGCAGGCTAATGAGTGTAGCATTCATAGTTACTTAAGGCTAATACCCTAGTGGGAAAAATGTATCGGCACATACTTTAAGGAGTTAATGAGCCTCCAATCTCAGTAGAGTAATAGTACCTTGAATCAAAGCTATATTAACGCCATGCTTAATGTAATAGTAGGTGCTATGGGGAGTATAGTAGGCTAAATTAATGAGTATCCACCATTTTAAATATTGAATGCATTAATTATGCATGAAGCTACTAATTTGAATAACTATGATTATTCATGGTGGCCCCGGCCGGGATTTGAACCCGGGTTACGGGCTCCACAGGCCCGCGTGTTGTACCAGGCTACACTACCGGGGCCCTTTACGCACTGCACTCACTCAACCTTAATTAGCTTTTTCCCTCATTAAGGAGCTTATGATTAAGTAGTATTGATCATAGTTAGGTATTTAGGGTTAATAAGGCTGAGTTCTCAAATGCATACACCGCTTTTATAAATTGCATCAACTATTAGGCTTAGTGGATTATCCTTAATGGCCTTAATCCAGTAGCCCTTATCCCCTGTTAATAGAGTCATTAAGTTAACTAAATCAATGGGATTCTTAACGTCATTAATAGACTCAATACCAAGCGTTAATACTGCCTTAGTTGAGTAATCCATTATATCTAAGGCTACCTTACTTAAATCCCCAATTAAACCCCTCCTGATGAATGGTAATGCAACCAACTCAACGTACTTGCCCTCATCCTCAATAATAGATAATTGCCTCCTACTCGGGTACTCTGACCCAGGCAGTATTGTAACTACATCAATATTATCATTGGTAATATACTTATTCAACATGTACCTATTATTACCCTCAATGAAAGCCACTGCAAATGGCACCCTCCGCCTTAGGCCGCGAATCTTCCTAAGGATAAGAAAATCACCCCCCATACCCTTAACCCTAACTAATGAAACCACTGCAATGTAGTTAAGCCTCAGTAGGCTGCGTAAAACATACTCATCATGGGTTGCTAGGTGCGTTTCTATGAACATTCATTTACTGGCTTAAAGATAAAATATAAGTATTTTTCCTGCGCCTAAACCCATTGCCTCAAGGTATCCTTTAATCTGTTACTAAGTATTCACTTGGCATTACTACGCCACTGTTTAAGTTGTATTCAATCCTCATCCCTCTCTTTAAATCCTTAATCATGTATATTGATCTTGGATACCTCCTATAACCAAGCCTCCTATAATACTCCCTAACACCCACTCCTGATATTACTGCAATTCTCAATGCACCATACTCCTCAGCCACTTCCTCAGCCTTAGCCATTAAGGCCCTCCCAATTCCCCTATGCTGCCACCAAAGCTGATTAATGGGCCTACTACCCACCATGACTTGCGGCCCATATACGTGAAGTTCCCTAACTAATGCGGTCCTCCCCCTTAATTCAGGCCTATGGGGATTGCCAGGTATTCTCAGCCTTAGTATTCCATATAACGTATCCTCATCATCAATAACCTCCAGGTATACTTCATCACCCCCCGAGGCCTCGTAATTAATCCTATTAATCCTAAGTACCGTGGCTTTAGGTAATTCACCATTCTCCAGTATCCTATGCCCAACCTCACGGCACCTTATTTCAAGGCACTTAAGGCCCATTTGCCTCATCCTGGCCCAAACCTCCTCCCTCAGGTTACCTATCCTTGGGCCATCAACAATCCAGTGCAGTGGTATGTCCCTACCAAACCTCATGACTCTAACCCACCTAGGTACCTTAGCCATTACCTTAGCCAGTAGGGTTAACCAAGTATCCTCACTGTAGCTTGAATACTCACCCCTACGCCACATTTCATAAAGTTCAGTACCCGGCACCACTAGGGTTGGGTAAATTTTTAGGCAATCAGGCTTAAAGTCAGGGTTGCTGAATAATTCATCAATCATTGCTAAATCCCTATCGGGGTCAGAACCCGGTAAGCCTGGCATTACATGGTAGCACACCTTGTAGGCTGAGTCCTTCAGTACCCTTGTGGATTTAATAACCTCAGCAACGCCATGACCCCTCTTAACCCTACTTAACACGTCATCGTATATTGATTGAACCCCCAATTCAACCCTAGTTGCGCCGAAGCCAATCATCCAATTAACCTGCTTCTCAAGGGCGAAGTCAGGCCTAGTCTCTATGGTTAATGCAACAACCCTAGCTGAGGCATTCTCATTCCTATTCTCCTCAAGCTCCAAGTTACCTGAGGGAATAGCCCCCTTCCAAACTGGGTAATCATTCAAAGCCCTGTAGATGTTTAAAATGAACCAGTACTGGTAATTGAATGGTAGCGCAGTGAAGGTTCCACCCATCACAATAACCTCAACCTTACTGACTGGGTGGCCCATAGCCCTATATTGAGTAACCCTTAAGGCAACCTGCATGTATGGGTCATAATTAACCCTAACAGCCCTCATGGGCACTGGTGAATCAGGCAGGTAGCTCTTAGGCGTATTCATTTGGGGGCCGCCGGGGCAGTATATGCATTTACCTGGACAAGGTAAGGGGGCTGTCATTACGGCTAATGGAGCTACCCCTGAAATAACCCTCACAGGCTTCTTAACCCCACTGAAGAACCTCCCCTTAGCAACCATACCCTTACCAACCACTCCCCCACCACTCAGTATACGTGAATGAGGAACCCTATTTAACTACTACTAATCCATTAATCCAAGTAGCCATGGCATTAGTTACTTAAGGGAACTCAGCTGGTAAAGCGGGAGTATTTAATGGTATAAAATATTTAAACAAGCACGGTAAACGCCCGTAATGGTTAAGAAGAGTGAATCACTTGATATTGTGCTAACAACGGATAGATCAATGATGACTAATCACCATGGTAAGGAATTCCTAGGCTTCCTATCCACCGGCCCAATCTTCGTCTCCCTAGGCCCATTCCATAGGCTTTCAGAATGGTTCCACGTTTGGTTAGCTGCACCTAAGCCTAAGGTTGATAGGCTTGGTAGGCCTAGGGAGGCACCTTATGGTTTAAGGAAGATTGAAGCAGCGTTAATTGAAGCTGGTTTTAATGCCGCCATAATTGACCCCGACTATGTGGCTAAGTACATTAAGAAGGGGGCTAAGGTACTTATGCTTAGCCACCATGATTACTTCGGCCTTAACCCACCATCATCCACGTGGGCCGTTATAGTTGGTAAGGAACCCTTGAACGCATACCTCTTTAGGAAGATGATGAATAACCTTAAGCCCTACATTGATGACGCTAAGAAGACTAATGGCCTTAAGGTCTTCGTAGGCGGCCCCTCAGCCTGGCAGTGGCTCTACTTCCCTGAATTAATTAATTATTATGGCGTTGACCTTGTGTTTGATGGTGAGGGTGATGTCGCTGTTGTTGAGTTAGCTAAGAGGGCGCTTAATGGGGAACCACTACCCAAGTACGTTTACTTGGGTAGGATGGATTCACCAAGCATAGATGAGATTAAGACAATTAAGGGTGCGTCTGTTAATGGGTTGGTGGAGATTGGGCGCGGCTGCCCTAGGAGCTGCGCCTTCTGCTCAGTCACATTAAGGGCGCTACGCTGGTACCCCTTAAGTAAGATTGAGGAGGAGCTTAAGGTTAATGTGAGGAGCGGTGTGGTTCATGGATTAATTCACGCTGAGGATGTTCCACTATACGGTTCACCAACAGTAATACCTAAGCCGGAGAAGTTAATTGAATTACATAAGCTCGTTAAGAGGTACTATAAGACCATCGCCTGGAGCCACACAACCCTCGCCGCTGTGCTTTACGGTGAGAAGATGCAGGGTAAGTTAATGAGCAAGTTAGCTGAGATAATTGAGGATGATAACCAAGACTGGTGGGGTGCCCAGGTTGGCCTTGAGACTGGTTCACGTAGGTTAGCTAAAATAATGATGCCTGGTAAGGCTGCTCCATATAAGATTGAGAATTGGTGGGATGTGGTTACTGATGCGTTATCAATAATGCATGAGATTAAGCTAATACCGGCATTAACAATTATAGTTGGTTTACCTGGTGAGACTGCTGATGATGTTAATGAAACCATTGAGCTCATTGAGAGATTAAGGCCATACAGGAGCCTAATTGTACCATTATTCTACGTACCAATGAACCACGTTAGGACTGATAAGGAGGGTTGGTTATATAGGTATAATCTACTCCCTGAACATATTGAGCTTCTTAGGGTTGTGTTTAGGCACTCAGTCTACTGGTCTAGGGATATTGTGAATAAATTCTACCTAAAGGGCCCACTGCTCTTCCCAGTTAAGGTTGGGATAAACTACTTCATAAATTACATTGAGAAGAAGGTTAGTGAAATTGAGGATAGGCTTGATGAAATAATAGCGAATTTAAGGAACCAGAACCTTGAACAGAGATTCACACCAATGAAGCTGATTCAGGAGATTAACCAAGCTAAGGCATCCGGTTGAATTAAATACGCTAAGGCCCCTAGCCATTCGTTATTGTTTTAAACCCTTAAGGCGATTAATTACCATAGCGTGATGAACTACGGGTCTTTTCAATGATGGGTGAAGACACTTACCGTGCTGAATCCCACTTAACCTAACTCCTCTTAATGAACTTAAACCTCTCATAAATTAACTCAACCCCATTACCCCTAATTACGAATTCAGCATATATTTTAGAGCCATTAAGTAGTGTAAAATATCTTGCATAATCATCCTTAACCTCCTCTGGGACAAGTATTGTTGACTCCTCAGTATACTTAGTTGCAGTCCTCATGATTAAGTAATCACCCTGCCTAATGATGCTTAACTTAACAGTACCACCATATGATTCGTAAGTCCCCTCCAACCCTGCGCTAATTTCCTCCCTCCTAAATACTTCAAGTTCCTTAACTGGATTATGGCCAATCATCATGGTTAATGCATAGAGGCCTATTTTAGATAATGGGTAACCATCAGCATTAGCCAATACGATTACCCCAATCTTATCACCTGGTACGTAAGCCATGTATGCCGTGTACACTAGTACTGATCCACTATGGCTTACTAACCTCCTACCGAAGAAGCTATCACTCACTATTAGCCCATAGCCGTAACCCTCATCACCCAGCATCCTCCAGGGCACATTAATGTACCTCCTCTCAGCTAACTCCAAGTAATCCCTACCCAGTATCCTTACTCCATTAAGCTCACCCCTATTTATAAGCATATTAATGTACTTAGACATGTCTACAACATTACTCAGTAAGCCTCCATCCGAGGTTATTCCAAATGGGAACCTACTCTTAATATGCCTCCCCTCCCTATCAATAATGTAGGGTGTAGCCTTATCCCAATCACTATTATACTCCCCCTCACTAAAGTACGTTTTATCCATGTTCAAGGGCTTAAGAATTACCTTACTTATATAATCCTCATAGGATAGCCCAGTAACCTTCCTTATAATGTAACCAAGTAGCACGTAACCCTCATTAAGGTAGAAGAACCTTTCACCAGGCTTAGCCACAGCCCAATCCCCAGACCCCCTCATGAATGCTACCACATCCTCTGGGGTTGCTAGGGGGAGCCAATTATCCTCAAGGCCCAGTAACCCATTTATGAAAGCCTCAGCATAACCCAATGCCGGAATACCACTTGAGTGCGTTAGTAGGTGGTGTATTAGTACTGGCTCACCCATTGAACGTAGCCTTAATTGAACATAACGCTCCACCGGGTCCATTAAATTAAGCTTCCCCTCCTCAGTAAGCTTAAGTATTGCAAGTGCAGTGAAGGATTTAGTTATTGAACCAATACCATAGGTTGTACGTGGAGTTGCAGGTAAACCAGCCTCAATATCCCTAAAACCAAACCCCCTCGCATAAATTAATTCACCATCCTTAACAATACCTATACTTAACCCAGGTATCTTGTATTCCCTCATTTTACTTAAAACAAACCCCTCAAGGCCACTGAAATCCATAAACCCAATACAACCAACCCCCTTAATAAGTAAGCCACTAACCCTACCTCCTCAAAACAATACATTAATGGCACTAAAAATCAACATGATTCTTAACTTAACCTACTCAATNNNNTATTTCTGCTTATTTAATGATAATGCGGGAGAACGTATATTGGCGGCCCCGCCGGGACTTGAACCCGGGTCCTACGGCTCCGCAGGCCGCCGCCCTATCCATGCTGGGCCACGGGGCCTAATTTGCCCTTATACATAAAATATTAATGCTTTACTCACAATGGAGATCAAGCAATATCCGGCTAATTAGGAGAATTAAGCTAATACCCTTCGACCAGGGTAGGCTTAGGAGGGAGATTAAGGATGCTGCAAGGAAAGTCCTTGGCAGGGATTTTGAGCTTTATTAATTAAGGAAATTCTACGCAACAT
>NZ_DAXS01000025.1 GCF_002506515.1 Caldivirga sp. UBA161 | reverse complement strand
GTACCCCATTATAATTAATGCTATTGAAGTCAGGAAGAAGATGAACATTAGTATCCAAGCCAGGTAGTAATATGATGGCCTCCTTACAGCATAGAGGTTTATTAATAAGTAAGGGCTACTGCAATTAATTACAATACCCCTAATATTAAGGAACACTAACCTTGTTGTATTTAAACGTGCCATGATGAAGTTATACTCCTGAGGTATGGTTATATTGGTTTGGGGTATGTTTTGGTAAATAATTATCATTGATGAAGCATTAATAAACCCCGTATTATTTAAAATTAAGTACACATTACCCGTAATATTCATTAATAATGTACTTGAACAATTATGGTTCAATACTATTGGAATTAAACTATATTGGCCTAGGAGGAGTATAAGGGCTAGGAAGACTGCTGCAAATCCTAAGATGAACCCTATTTTTAAATGATTATTTAACATATTCATCTAATCCCCTCGGCTGCATATTCCTATTCCTCTGCGGGATAATTAAATTATTCAGAGATTTCCTAATTGATAGACATCAATAATATTAACTCCACTTTCACTTAAAATAAGCACCACAGGTACTTTAACTATTCCATCCCTTGAACCGTACTTAATCAGTAACTCCTTTGAGGAACCACCATCATTAATCATGGTTAACTTACAGCGAATACCCTTATTAAGCAGCCGCTTACAATGATACTTAATGAAACCTAGGTTAACATCCCATGATGCCGTAATTATCATAACTTCCACAAACCATACTCGCTAAAGTTACTTTAAAAAGATCACGCATGAAGTGAACTACTAACCTCTTAAAGGAGGGGTTTCCTGCTTCATTGCTTCACCTTGCCAGTACTGAAGTATTGGTATTGGGTGGTGTTTTGTAGGTTGTTGGGCATTTGAAGGCTCTATCTCCTAATGCTAATTCATTATTCATGTAGCTGCACCTTGAGCATGTTTTCGATGTGTTTGCTGAGTTCACTAGCCTAAACTCCTCACCATGCTTAACCAATCGCCGCTGGATAATGCTCTTTAATTCACTGAATTCAATATCCTCAACCACCTTATGAGACCTCACTCTTAGATACCTCTTACTCAAGCCCCTTAGGAACCTCACCTCAGCCTCATGGAGCTTAACTGCAATATTCTAGGCAGCTTGAGAATACAATATAATCCTCATCCAGCTCCCTCAACTCAAGGCTAACTGCCTAGCCCACTCCTAGTGAACCTAACCCCATACATGCCGCCTACTCACCGCAGGGTATTATACAATTCGCACGCCACCTCCAACCATAAGCCTCAAACCCCACGGCAGGCATTAAAATACGCTGCGTTATTTTTTATTAAATTTCTATAAAGGTGACTATCCATCTCCACCGTAAACGCAAAGTTTTCTGCACCTTTGAACCCTCTATTTTATAATTATGATAGCTATCCCCTATTATAAATGGTGGCATTCCAATGTACTTATCAGCTCACGTCATCTACCTCTAAAAATAGTTTCACATAGCTTATTGCTTATAAACTCCTGATTTAAATATTGTGATACTTCACTAGCAGCTCCCATATTGCCGTGGTACCGATAGCGTTAAAAAGTGGAGTACCCCAATATTAGTGTTCCCTCTCCCGGAGCCCTGCGTGAGCAGGCCTGTGAAGGGGGTTGGGTCACCCGGCCATCATGCTGGATAATACTTAGATTAATGTAGTTTATTTTATGCGAAAAGTTTATAAATAAGTAAAGTTTTAATTAGGTGGAAAGGAGGTAACATGAGCACCACACAGGGGGATTCTAATCAGCAAGATGAAACCAAGAGGGAGTTAATAATACAGAAGTTTAAACTATTTAGGAGGGAGGGTAATAACCTGGAGTTTGTTGATCAAAGTGGCCAAAAGTTAAGGTGCCCAATATGTGGTAATACTGTGTTCATTGAGGATGCTGAGCGAGGGCAGATAGTGTGTGCTTCATGCGGTTACGTACTCATGGAGCATATTCTTGATACCGGACCGGAGTGGAGGGCATTCACCCCTGAGGAGAAGGAGGATAGGGCTAGGACCGGTGGGCCATTGGAGAGGGTTACCAGTGAGGAGCTTGTAACTAGGATTGAGACAACATTAAAGTCCCCTGACTTAAAGAAGAAGCTTGAGATTCTTAAGTATAAGAAGTGGCAGCAGAGGATTAGGGTTCAAACCAGCTACGAGAGGAACCTTGTTCAGGCTACTCATGAGTTAAATAGGATAGCCCACCAGTTAGGTGTCCCCAAGTCCTGCATGGATGAGGCCCTGGCCGTATATAAGCAGGTCCTTAAGAGCGGCTTAGTTAAGGGTAGGAGCGTTGAGGCTATTATAGCCGCTTGCCTACACATGGCCTGTAGAATGCAGGGAATGCCCAGGAGCCTTGATGAGATTTCACAATACACTAGGGCGCCTAGGAAGGAGATTGCTAGGTGCTTTAGGTTAATTGCCAGGGAGCTTAGGATTAGGTTGCCGTTAAGTGATCCAAGGCAGTATGTGCCTAAGATAGTTGAGCAGCTTAAACTCCCGGGTGATATTGCTAAGGAGGCTATTAGGGTTCTTGAGGAGGCTAAGGATAAGGGCTTAACCGCAGGTAAGGATCCAGCTGGCTTAGCCGCCGCGGCTGTTTACATAGCGTCATTACTTAAGGGTGAGGTTAGAACCCAGAAGGAAATTGCCCAAGCAGCCCAGGTTACTGAGGTTACGGTTAGGAATAGGTATAAGGAGCTTGCTAAGGAGTTAAACATAAAGATACCAATTAAGTAACACACCCATGAAGATACCTGGTGTTGAGTATAAGACCCTGTGCAAGTACTGTAATTTAAGTAATGACTTGTTAATAGCTGAGGAGGATGGCTTCATGGTATATGCCTATGATGAGCCCTTTAATAATGGCCACGTAGTCATAGTGCCTAGGAGGCATGTGCCCTTAAGTGAATTAAGTATTGAGGAATTGTATAGGGCCCTTAGGCTTATTAGGAAGGCTGAGGCTACTTTAAGGGATGTGTATCATCCACAGGGCCTTAACATTGGATTAATTACTTACCCACATGCCGCCTTCCACGTGGTCCCCAGGTGGGGTGGTGATGTTAGCTTCATTAAGGTTTTCTTCAATACTAAACCAATCCCAGAAACACCTATTCAATACGCTGAACGCTTAAGGAAAGCTTGGGGAAGTTAACCCACAGTGTACTCTGGCAGTAGTTCATAAATAACCATAACCCTCTCGTAATCGCTTGATAGGTTATTAAGGTTGCTTAATTGCCTAATCTCAACAAGTTCATTAATCCTCCTTATTTCAAAAACCTTAAGTAGGAGGCTCTTATTCACATTCCTTACCTCATTACCTGGATTAACCCTAATTAACTTAATGCTAATATTACTCCTCCTGAAGGTTAACGTTTCATTGGATCCGCTCATCAGTAATTGAATACCTAATGTTAATGGTGAAACAGAGGATAAGGGCCTAATGGGCCCAATCCCAGACTCCTTAATTAATTTAATGTACTGATCCAGTAATTCCCAGTCCAATAATTGGTCATAAACTATTGCAGCACTACCACCTGAGGATATTACCTTACCTGCTAGGAAAACCAACTGCCCTGGTTTAGTACCCTCCAGTGGTAGTAGGGCGCAGGTACACTTAGTATACTCTAGGAATGATTGTGGTACGTGGGATGTGTAGTAGACTATTGTTGACGCCCTGATTACCCTATAAACCCTGAAACTCATCATTGATGGTAACCCTAAACCAATGTCAATTAAGTATAAGCCGCTTTCAACCTGCTCCTCCACTATGCTTATGTTACTTGGAATTAACCTATATAGGTACCTCCTCCCCCTTGAGACATCAAGTATTACCTCAATAATACCCTTAGCCTTCAACTCACCTAATGCCCCCCTTACTGCCCTTTGGCTAAGGCCAGTGTTCTCAACAATGTCATTAAATGTAACATACTCCCTACCATTAATCATGCTTTCAAATTGAAGGTAACTGGTTATTATTCTAGCTGATGGGGACAACTCCATGAACTTATGAGGTAAGTCAATCTTCCTACCTTCTTCACCAGGCACATGTAAGCTTAGGATAAAATCCCTAATAAGTGTTTTACTGAAGTTTAATGGTAGTTAACACTAGGCTTAAAGATTAATTCATGGGAAATTCTTTAAAGAATGGAAGAGGTGGATTAAGGAATGAAGATAAGTTACGTGGGGAATGATACTGGTTGGATAAATTACGATAAGGCAATTGAGGTGGCTAACTTAATTAGTAGCATAAGGCCAATGCAGGATAATTACCTTAACCCAGACTACTATCCTCCAACTGAGTTGGACCTAGAGATCCAAGCCATGTACTTCATGGCCATGGTCGCTATTGACCATAGGCTCAACATACCTGGGCACCCCTATGAAGCCACAATTAACGGTAAGAGGTACGTTGGCTCAGACCTACTTTGGAGGTTGGGGGCTGATAAGCTTAGGGAGGATGAATCATTCTTCACCCCCAGTAGATTAGCTAGGTTAAAGCCCAGTGATGTTAAGGATTGGTTAGGTGATGTATGGGATTATGGGGTTAGGGCATTCTTACTTTCGGATTTAGGCATTAAGGTAACTTCACTATTCAGTAACTCCGCGTTGAATGCCCTAAGATCCACTGGTGGAAGATTACTTGGCCCAGGCGGCTTAATTGAATTAATGATGAACTTCACCGCCTACACTGATCCTGTGGGGAAGAAGACGTATCTACTGGCTAAGTTTCTTCATGGTAGAGGTATAATTAGGTTCACGGATGTTAATAATGCCCAAGTGGCTGTTGATAACCACTTAACCAGGATTGCTATTAGACTTGGCTTAGTTGAATTAAGTCAAAGATCCATTAACCTGATTAATAATAACATACCCTTCACCCCCAGGGATGATGTTAACCTAAGGAGTTTGATTAGGGACTCATGGAAAATAGTATCAATGAATTCACGTATTGATGCCTTCTCACTGGATGATTATCTATGGAACCTTGGTAGATCAATCTGCATCCGAGATAAGCCTGACTGCAGTAAATGCCAGTTAAGGGACGTGTGTAATGCATATAGGAGCGGAATCTTCATTAATGAACATCAATTTTACCCAACCTACTGGTACTAGAGTTCGGCTTCATCGTAACTAGTAGTCATTTTTTAATGGGCTACTAGTTACTCAGCTTCATCGCTCCTCTCCCCCAGTGCCTAGGTTTGGGAACCTACCCAGCCACGGCGCGGGAAGCTTTACCAAGAACCTTCCTCTCCCTCGCAATTAATCATTGGGCTCATCGTGGTTCTCTCCAGTTAATTATTAATGATAAGGTTTTTAAAAAAGCCGTTAATAACCGCATATGGAGTAGGCAACTTTTCAGGTTAATTCTCGGTTACTTAATGGGACTTAAGTTAACGCTGATTAGCCAATGCCTTAAGTAATTCCACCACTCTCCTTAAGTCATCTAGTGTTACGTCACCCATAACCCCTATCCTTATGCTCCTCTCCCTTATACGCCACATACCACCACTTATGACGTAACCATTTTGCTTAAGGTAATCAGTAACCTTAGCTGGGTTTATTGGACTATAGAAGGCTGTTACTGTCCTACTCCTATCATTGGGGTTAATGGGGACAGGCTTAAAGCCTATGTTGCTAAGTTCATTGTAAAGCAGTCTTATTCTTTCATCATGAATTGCCACATACTTCTCTAAACCAACCTCATCGAGTATATACCTTAGCGATTCCCTAAGTGCATAAAGTATGTTAATTGGAGGCGTGTAGGGCGTCTCTAGCCTTGCACTATACTTGAGGTAATTACCTAAGTCCATTGAGGGTGGCTTAGGGTAATTTGTGATTAAACCAGCGTCCTTAAAGGCCACTATTGAGCCTCCCGGTGGGGCTAGTAGCGCCTTATGAGTGGCTGTGGCTACTACATCAGCATCATTATTGAGTGGTTCAGCTGGAATACCTGAGACACTGTCAACAAGCAGTATTCCACCATTATCATGAATTACTTTAGCCACATCATTAATGCACCGGTTAGCAACCCCCATGCTTGTCTCATTATGAACCATGGCTAATGCCTTAACCTTAACGTTTAATTCCTCAATATGGTCGCATATTGACTCACCTGGTTCAGTATAAATCCTCTTAACCACAGCACCTCTTGATTCCACTGATTGGGCAAGCCTTTCCCCGAACTCACCGTTAATGGGCACTAGAACCTCATCACCTGGTTTAATGAAGTTATAAACCATTACATCAACAGCGAATGTACCTGTGCCGGGCAGTATGCTTACAGTATAGCCTCTGAATATTCTACCTAACTGGTTAATTACATCACTATACAGTTCACTGAACTCCCTACCCCTATGAAACATCGGTTGTTTAGCGTAGGCCTCAATAATCCTTAGTGGTAATTGAACCGGGCCAGGAGTTAAGTACTTAACCATGGTTCCTCACCCTCTCTAAGGCTTCCTGTATGTTTGAGACCAATTCATCAACAATCCTTCCCTGAGCATCAATGGTTTCCGCACCTATGTGCGGCGTGACTATTACCTTTGGATGCTGAATAAGCTTAATTTCCCAATCCTCCCTAGGTGGTTCATGCTCAAGCACATCAAGGCCAACGCCCCATAATCTATCTAAGTGATTGAGAAGAACCTTAGTATCTATAACCTCACCTCTACTTGTATTAATTATTATAGAATTATCTTTAATTAACTTAAGCCTATCATCATTAAGCATGTGGTATGTTTCCCTATTTAATGCAACATGAAGTGTAACCACGTCACTACGTGAAAGGAGTTCATTAAGGCTAACTACGCTTGCTCCAAGCTCCTCAGCATATTTTGATACATCCACCACATCAGCTGCAAGTATTCTCATGCCTAATGCCTTAGCGTAACTCGCAACCGTCCTACCTATTCTGCCGAAACCAACTACACCAAGTGTCTTACCCCTAAGCTCAATTCCATGGTAAAGGCCCTTACTCCACTTACCATTTTTAACATCAATTAGGTGAAGGTGAATGTTCCTCGATATAATCAACATTAGGGTTAAGGTTAATTCAGCTGCTGAATAGGTGGCTGCTTTAGGTGAATTAATTATAGTTAACCCCCTCTTAAGTGCGTAATCGACGTCAATATTATCTAAACCAACACCAGCCCTAGCAATGATCTTTAATGATGCACCCCTATCTATAACCTCCCTCGTAACCTTGGTTCTACTCCTAACTATTAATAGGTCATAGTTTTCAATAATCTTAAGGAGCTCATCATATTGTATACCAGGCTTATAATCAACCACCACACCTACTTCACTTAACCTACTTATGAGGCGTTCATCAACCTTATCTGTTATTAGTGCCTTATATTGGATTCCGGATTCCCAACCCATTCCTGCCTATCCATAGGGGGGTTGCTTAGCTATATTTTTAAGCGTTACCCAGCCTTAAACGAGCCTTACCAGTAAGTAATCTACATATTATTCATCAATTGTATACTTAGCCTCATTATTTCATTAATTATGCCTAATAATAATTCATAATATGAATTATAAAGAATAAATTATGCTACATTAATTGGATAAGGGGGTTAAGGATCTTACAAAGCTAAGATACTCCCTATTACGTGTTATTGCTATGTAAGCTTCTGTTAGGTTCCTTGATGATGGTACTATATCGCTTAAGTACCTTATAACCCACTTAACAATATCCCTAAACCTATCATCATAATCACCCCTATATATATAGAATAATTCAGTGGGGGTTGGTTTAAGCTCACTAACCACGATAACATCATCAGCGGCATTCCTCACCTTAAGGTAATTAACATACCCTATTGACACTACGATTGAGTTAGGTGGATATGTTCTGGGCTTATCAAGGGTTTCAACAGCCTGTCTATGTAACTTAACCCAATCATCAATCTTAATTCCAGTTAAAGCTGATTTAGCCGTTAAGGTAACCATATCCACCGCAATCCTACTTATTCTTCTTTGATCATTTAGGCTTGGGCTACTTGAAATCAAGTTTACCCACGGGTACTCCCTGTAGAGCATGATTATTAAGTCTATTAATGGTGAATGAGTAACCAGCCAAGCATTACCTAGACTACCCCTTAGAAACTCAACTGCAGCCCCCTTACCTGATGATAATGTTAATTTAATTACTATTGTTAATAATTCCTTAGGTATTGGGATAGCAACATTCTCAAACCTACCTTCCTTAACCAATAATGCGGAAACAACCCTACTCACTGAGACTACATGCGCCTCTGTTGAAGGCGAGGAAACCGCCAGAAGCATTAACTAACTGGAGCCAGAACCCTTAATTAACCTATGTTCATGACCCTAAGTGAACACTACGAGTTATCTGTTAATGTTTATAAAGCCTGATCCCATTAACTTAAGCATGGGAGGTAAGAAGAAGCCCACTATTTCCCAATTAGCCAAAAAGGAAAGCAAGGAGAAGGAGCAGGCTGAGAAGAAAGGTAAGGGGAAGGGTAAGGCGTCTGAGGAATCTGTTAAGAAGATTGTAGCTACAGTGCCCGCTGAATTATATGATCAGATAGCTAAGGATGTTCAAAAAATGGAATACGTAACAACTTACCTAATATCCTCAAAGTATGGGCTTAAGATGGGGGCTGCATCAAGAGTACTTAATGATTTAATGAAGAGGGGTGAATTAGTGTTAGTGTCGAGGAGCCATAGGATGAATGTTTATACCCCTGTTGATAGGGCTAAGAAGCTGGGTTTAGCTTAAACACAGTTAAAAAACATAATTGAGTTTAATTGAAAAACATCCATCAATATTTTTACGGAACCTTATACTTACCCTCAGCAACCTTCTGAACCCTACCTTCCTTAGCTAACCTAGTTAACTGAGCCTTCACAACATTAAGCCTTTGCTCACCAACAGCCTTAGCCACATCCTCAACGGTTAACTCCTTACCCTTATTTTGAGTTAAGTAGTCTAATATCTTCTTCTTTATTCCATCCGACATATTGCACTTAAATCTAGGTTAGTTACTTTTATAGATTTCTGCAATGCATATAGTGTGTATTCAGCAATACCAGTTTAATCTGCATGATCTATGAGTACTTATAACCATTAAAATATAAGTTTATTTCCCTTACAATTAATCTCTTTTTACAATACAGATTATAAGAATTTAATGCATAATCATTAATATTTTCATACCTTAATAATCACTTATATTACTGAAAGAGAATTATATTTAAATATTACCAATTAATTGCATTACTGCCTTTAAAATATCCTTTAATTTAGAAACCCAGATTAGTACCCCAGTGAGCTACCCACTCCTTAAGGATGGAGCTTCCTGCCTCATTGCTTCACCTTGCCCCTTAACCATGAAGGGTATTGGTGGAGCTCCACAGGCAGTCGGGCCAGCCCCCACGCCTAAGAATATTTAGCAGTATTCAAATTCCTATCAATAACTAAACCACATTGAGGGTACTTAAACACCCTATCCTCTAATGCTAAATAAAATCCCTAAAAGATGGGAAGCGGCTTTATCTCGGTTCAGTAATAGGAAAAGTAATTAAATTAGTTAATGTTAACTAAACTAAGATGATTAGCGTCATTAGGAGGTTTGGCGGAATTGAAGTCTCATGCTGTGGCCATAGTATACTCGTAGATCCTACACGTAGATTCATAGATAACTATGATGCAGTACTAATAACTCATGGCCATAGTGATCATTATACAAGCCACATATCTAAGGCTAGAAGGGTAATAATGAGTGGTGAAACTTTAAGGATACTCAGGGAGTTCAGAGGATTAAGGCTTGGAGCTGGTGTAACTGTTGCATATCCTAATAGGCCAATAGTCTTCGATGATTTCAGTGTAGTGCCATTAAATGCAGGTCATGTGATAGGTAGTTTAATGTACTTAATTGAATTTAAACTTGGTTCAATATTATTAACCGGCGATATGAATGTTGAGGACAGCATCATACTTAAGGGGGCTGAACCTTACCCTGATGTGGACATATTAGTAATTGAAAGCACTTATGGAGACCCA
The DNA here is from genome assembly GCF_002506515.1 of Caldivirga sp. UBA161. Taxonomy (GTDB): domain Archaea; phylum Thermoproteota; class Thermoprotei; order Thermoproteales; family Thermocladiaceae; genus Caldivirga. Next base: position 2,816 of record NZ_DAXS01000025.1, on the reverse strand, counting down.
AGTTTTCACTTTGAACCGCGTGATGATATATATAATGATATAATTGATTTAGCGGAAAGGACAATAAAGAGGGGATTTAAGTTAGTGCTTTCAGGTTTTGCGCTTGGTAAGGGGCAGGAATTATATAAGCTACTTATTGATAATGGATTCGATGTTGCAATGGATAAGAATGTACATTCACTCAACAGAATACTACTGAGTTCAGGAACTCTACCCAATAATGGTGACATCATAGTCGCCGATATACCCCCAAGGATTCAACCAGAAAATGACTCAGTAATAGCATTAGTAACAGGTGGTGCCCCTGGAGGATGGATTAGGAGGCATATTCACATTCAGTTAAGCAGCCATAGTGACTTTAATGGGTTAGTTAACTTTGCAGTGAACTCAAGGGCAAAGAGAATTTACACTATTTATGGCCATAGTGAGAAATTAGCCAGATATTTAAGACTTGAATACGGCTTAAACTCATACCCCATACCTAATAATACATTAATTTAACTACATGCAGTATCATTCGCCCAACAATAATACATCTTGAATTATTTAAATTTTTAGATACATCTTGAATTTACCATTACTATTATGGGGGAATAATCATTAATACTAAGTCCAGGTATTATAGCTTAATCTACTGCTAGGTGTGGTTCCTCATTAATTTAATATACATTTATTACCATGATGGTAGAATTATGCTGCATTAAATGGAGATATACTAATCAAAATCTTCCCCCATTTCCAGTAAATTATCCAGGAGCTGCTTGCGGTAGTCCTCATCAATCTCCTCCTCTGAGCTACTCTTATTCTCAACTATAGGCACTTTAACGCGCTTATTCTCCTCAACAACACTTCTCTCTACGAAAGACTTTCTATCCCTCTTATTAACCTTCTCCTCATACCCGCACTTAGGGCACTTCAAGTATGTTGTATTCCCTTTCTTCACTGGGACCATTGCTGTTCCGCACTTAGGGCAAAACTTCATAATATAGAAGCTGGCTTCTAGTTAATAAATGCTTCGCCAATCATATACATCATACTTTTAATCTAGGCTAGGATTTATTACCTCACTCTGAGTAAAGTCTACTTAACATTGTATAAAGTATCATTAAATTATGATCTCACTTCAAGTATTATATATATGTATATAAAAATTAATGCATGATCTTTATCATGCAGTAATTTTTATAAATTGAACTGCTAGATATCGAGCAAAGATATGGCAAATAATACTATGCGCTTGCCAAATCATATTGGGATCATACCAGATGGCAATAGAAGGTGGGCAATGGCTCATGGCATGGATATATATACGGCTTACTTAATTGGGTCGGATAAAGTTGAGGAGGTTTTAGAGTGGGCGCTTGATAATAATATTCAGTCAGTCACAGTCTATATCTTATCCTATGAGAATTTTATAAACAGAAGCGAGATGGAGAAGAGGATCCTATATGAGCTACTCATTAGGAAGCTTAAGAAGGCTAGGGAGGATCCAAGGATACATGATAATAAGGTTAAGGTTACTTTAATAGGCAGATGGAGGAATCTGCCGCTATATGTTGTTGATGAAGCCATTAAGACTATGACAGCCACCGAGATGTATAATTCCCACTTCCTTAACCTAGCGGTAGTCTATGGTGGCTACCAATCCATTGTGGATTTAATTAACACAGCAATCACCAAAGTTGGTAGATTCATTAATGATGATGAATTAATTAAACTGCTGCCAACAAGCTTCCTACCTAACCCATTCATAGACCTAGTAATTAGAACTGGGGGTGAGAAGAGGTTAAGTAACTTCTTTCCACTAGAATCCATTTACGCTGAATTATATTTCCTTGATAAATACTGGCCTGACTTCAGTAGAGAGGACTTCCAGAATGCGCTAAAGTACTATGCGAGTATTGAGAGGAAATTCGGTAAGTGAATTCATCATTAATTAGGTTAAGTGAGAACCAAGTATCCATTCGAAGAACTTTAATTCTTAACTAACCTACTTCTAATGAATAATATAATATCCTCCACATCCTTTTTAACAATGAGTTCATTAGTATAACGGGAAACCTCAGCATCTTTATCATAACCATTGTATTGGAATTCATGTAAATCAAGTGCCTTCTCAACCATTAATTCAAGCTCCTTATCCCCAATTAATGATGCTACTTCCTTCATCCTAGAGGTAGGCATGGTAGCTATGATCCAATCAACCCTCTCAACCTCCTTTAAGCCAATTCTCTTCCTACCCTTAAAGTGATTTACTAAAATCCCCCTATTATCCAAGGCAATGGCAGCTAGGTAAGCCTTAACAGCCTGAAAGGCCTTACCAGCAGCATTCCTCAATAACCCATTCTCCATAAATTTCTCAGCTAACTCAGACTCATATAAAGCCTCCTTAAGCCTACCCTCCCTGTATTTATTGGCATCGATCCAAGGCTTAGTTAAGTAATCCACGGTATTTACTCAATAAAGATAACTTAAGCTTTACTTACACAACCACTGAAGCAAAACTCATAATATTCATAATTTTCTAATAGCCTTAAACCTCATTAAGCATTCACGTTAAGGGCTATATTACTCTCCTCTTCTCAAGTATCTTATCAATCAATGTTAAAGATTCGCCATCCTTTTCAATAATCTGCTTAGCTGGCGGTAATTCAAGGTAGTTACTTATTCTTGACGCTACCCTATCGGTGTACGTTGGTACAAGTTCATTCTGGTAAAATATCCCTATAGGTATCTTTTCATCCATGGGTTCCCTAGCCTTTTCAATAGCCTTAACAAGCTTCTCCTCGACTTCTTTTTCGTTGTGTACTGTTGGG
>NZ_DAXS01000050.1:16434-17202 GCF_002506515.1 Caldivirga sp. UBA161 | reverse complement strand
AGGTTAGATTGAAGCCGTTAGATAGGGTTAGGGCCCTTGAATTCCTGAAAGTAGGCTTTAATCAAGCAGGCGTGGGGGTTAGTGATGATGAGTTGATTAGGGTTATTAATGAGTTGGGTGGTATTATTGGTTGGTTAACCTACTTCGGCTACAATTATATTAAGGGGGTTAAGGATCTTGGATTAATCATTGATGATGCATCAAGGTTAGCTGCCTCTGAGGTTAATAGGCTGCTTAACGTTTACGGCATTGCCAGGGCTAGGTATGTAGCCATCTTGAATGCAGTAGCCACGTTAAGTAGTGTTAATTGGTCTGGGATTAAGAACTTTATAACCACTAAACTCGGTAGGATACCTGATACCGCATTAAGTATAATGCTTAAGAACCTTGAGAAGGCTGGATTAATAATAAAGATTAATGAAGAATACGTAATCACGGATCCCATAATACGTAAGGCAATACTCAGGGGCTACATTAAATGACTACATTACCTAAAATAACAATATATTAATTAGGTGGATCCTCCTTAACCCTAACCATGGATCTACATTGTTTTTAAATAAATTAATGCAATTACCTTAAGTACTTATATTACTAGTTAGGTTCTCAACTTCCTTAAAATGCATTTAATAATGTGGCTAATCACTCATCCTTAATGCATAATGGCGTTAGTAAAATTAGAGCCGAATACATACTTGATTTAGCTGCATATATTATGGTAAGACTTAATTACTGCAGTTACTGTTTCATATTTAATAATTCTTACAG
>NZ_DAXS01000050.1:16041-16383 GCF_002506515.1 Caldivirga sp. UBA161 | reverse complement strand
TCAATTACTGCATTAATAATCATTATCGTGAGGATTATAGCCCTTGTATTTAAGTTCATGGGCTTCTCATCCTTAGCTAGGGTTAATGAGGCTAGGTATGGTGCAGCCAGTGTTGGATTAGCAGCCATAGTGATGGCCTACATATTAGGAGCATTATTAGTAGCTTTGATTACGTATTCATTAATTCATGGTTCTAAATTCACTTTAAGGATCATTGCCAGCTGTAATGTTAACTACAGCCATCATTACGCTGGCTATTACTGGTAATGCAGTATTATTAGTAATCCTATGGAGACTTAGTGACTACTACAGATCATTAGCGCCACTAATTGAGGGAGTATT
>NZ_DAXS01000050.1:0-16019 GCF_002506515.1 Caldivirga sp. UBA161 | reverse complement strand
GGCTTAATGAAGTATTAAGATAGTAGTAGAAGAGGGTTAGTTAACGGTTTAATGCATTTCATAGAAAATTAGGAGGACTCAAGTTGACTTAAGGGAGGAAATATGCGAAATGAAGAGTAAGTAGGTTAACCCACGCTTATGGTACAGGCTAAGAGGGCTATCTCTAATTCAACCTATTGAGGCATAGTATTAAACTCATAAAATCCTAACCCTAAAGGGAATAGGTTACTTCCTAATGGTTCTTGGCACTATTAGTAGCGCTATTACGCCACCGAGTATTGATGCGATTAGCATTAAAGCCACCACAATGTAACTAATATTGAATAAGCGTGGAGGAAAAAGTGAGGTTAATGAAATGGTTGTTATTTCAATTTTTACCGCATAGGCTGGTGATGCTAATACTGCAGGCTCATAAAGGTAATAACCGGAAGGTGCGTACCGCTGCGTAAATACGCTTGGCACCACAGCCACTGTTCCGTTATTTGGGATTAATATCCATTGCCCAGTAAGGTAAACGGTTAATGCAGTATTTACAGTATAACCATATATGTTAGTGGTGAAGTTTACGAGGAATTCCTTCTCATAGAATACTAAGTAGGGTTCAATGGTTAAGTTACTGAACTTCACAATACCTGTTGTAACCTCTATGCATTGAGATGAACCATTTATCATTGGGTGGATGCATAATGTGCCACCTTTAATTAATTCACCATTAGGCGCCTTAATGATTATGCCAAGGCTTGATCTGGGGTATTGGTTAAGGGGTTTAAGCTTAACGTTAGATATAGTCCACGAATATAGGGTGTAATTACCGCTCCTAATAACCTCATTCAGTACGTTACCAGGCACCTTAATGTACCCAAACCAATGTGACGCCGTGTTAATGGCTAAGACGTAGTAATCCAGGGAGTTATTGATTGTAATGCGTTCAATGCCCTCTGCAGTAATTATTTTTGAACCATTGATGAGATATGAAGTGATTACATGGCCTTCATAATCTATGATTAGTACATAAATCTTCATTAAATTATACTGCTTAATCACTGATGTATTAGTGGTGGTTAATGCGATTTCACTAGGTATTATTGTGGCTGTAGTATTATTGGTTAATGCTACATATACGTGGGTTAACTGAGCCATTACTGCAACTACTATGGCCAGGGTCATTGCGGTAATTACTAGTGGGCTGGATTTCATAGGAGGCTACTGATCTAAAAGTTAATTTATCTATCACGTAGTACGTGGCGTACTAGCGCCTAGGTTTTAAAGAACTAGTATTCTTCAACATTGTGGGTAGTGACATTAAGCTTAGTGAGACAGCATTGAGGATATATATCCTACTGCTTAAGGAGGGTAGGCCTATGAGTGCCAGGGAGGTTCAGAGGGCCTTAGGCTTATCTAGCTCCGGCTTAGCCCACCACCATTTGGAGCATTTAAGAATGCTTAACCTAGTGGTTAAGGATACTGACGGGTATAGGGCTATTAAGAGGAGTGGTGTAATTGAGGGCGCCATAATAGTTAGATCAAGTATATTGCCTAGGGCATCATTCTACATTGGGTCCGCAACAGCCTTAACAATAACCTACGCAATACTGGTGATCCTCGGCTTAATTAAATTCGACATAGTAGCGGTGATAGCGTTAGCATTACTTCAAGCATTCACCACTGTGGAGTTTAGGGATCAGTATGTTAAGTTAAGGAGGTTACTTAAGGCCATTGAGATTCAGGAATAACCAAATATCCATACGTATCCCACTTTCATGTATATGAAGGATTTATAATACGGAATCAAGTATTATATGGTTTCCACAGTTGCCCTTAGTGTTAGGGTTAGGAGGGAATTGAAAGAGAAGGCTGAGGAGCTTGGCATTAACATTAGGGAGGTTATTGAGAGAGTTCTTGAGGAGGCCATTGAGGAGAGGAGAAAGGAATTACTAAGGGAAATAGCCAATGAGCTTAAATACTTAATTTAATGGTATTAGTGATGAGGAGTGGGTTAAAGTAATTAGGGGGATAGGGATTCAAGATAAATACCTATTTGATACATCAGCATTATTTCTACTAATCCAACAGAGTAATATTATTAGCGAAATGGTTGGTAATGCATTATGGAAGGAAGCATACCTATTAAAGCGTATTAAGGATCCTTATAAAGTTGCTGAATTAATTCAGAGGTTACTTGAGGAAATTAACGTAATTACCGTTTGCTGAAGTATTGAAGGTGTCATTAAGTAGGGGTTTAACCTTCTATGATGCAGGCTACGCGTATACTGCGGAAAGCATGGCATTAGTGACTAATGATAAGCGGATACTTAAATCAACTAGTAATGCCACTAGCTTTATGGAGTTTGCTAAATGAAGATGAATAATGATACGCGATACCGAGATTAAGTACTATCATGGCATTATTAAATTGAGTATTGTTGTGGTAAAGTGATGATGGAAAACTTAACCAGCAGCCTTGTAATAATCTTAATTAAACCTTACCTGCAACGTACATTTCTGTAAGGCTACTTGTAGGTGAGGTGAATATCCTCTGGGTGGGGCCCATTCAATTAACCTGCCATTATATAGGAATGCCACGTAGTTGGAGATCCTCAGTACCTGCTGTGGGTCATGGGATACTAATACTATAGCTATATCCTTACTTAACTCTAGGATCAGCTTCTTAATTCTTCTTGCATTCACAACATCAACCATTGATGTTGGTTCATCCATTAGGAGTACTTCAGGCTTTAACGCAAGGGCTCTTGATATAACTAACCTCTGATGCTGCCCACCTGAGAGCTTACCTGCAGGTGAGTTTAACCTATCCTTGACCTCACTCCATAAGCCAACACGCTCAAGTGCTAGCCTAACTGCATCATTCAGCTCACGCTTATCCCTCACCATGCCATGAGCTCTTAAGGCATAGGCTATATTGTCGTAAATGCTCATGTGGGGGAATGGGTTAGGCTGTTGGAAAACCATACCTATATTCCTCCTTAAAACATTGGGTGGTATACTAAATATGTCTTCACCATTAAGGGTTACCTTACCCTCAACCTTAGCATCCTTATATAACTCTATTATTCTATTCAGCGCCTTAAGTAATGTGGACTTACCTGAACCTGAAGGACCCATTATTGCAAATACACTATTCCTGGGTATATGAACGCCTTTAATATCCTTTAACACGTGATTGTTCCCTAACCAAACATTGAGGCTATAAATGTTTATTACTGCGTTTGAATTCATGACTGTTCACCTCTTGTTAATGTTAATTTAACGGTTAAGTAAATGCTCAGCACTATAATTGAGAGCACCAGTGCCGTTAATGCGCTTAAACCAAAATTCAATATTAAGCCAAAGAACAAGAACACGGATATTCCTATCACTATTGTTGGGAACTCTACCACTAATTCAAGTAGGTACTGCCTAATTTGGCTAATGGGGAGTTTTCGTAAATAATAATGTATAGTGCAGAGATTACTGATAATGGTGCCGCTATGGCCACTGCAGTGGCTACGAGAAATAAACTACTCTCAAGCATTAATGTTGCTTAAGAGCTTTTGAGCTATGCCACTGGGGAGCTGCACGTAACCCTCAAGTAAATCCCCCTTGGCCCTGAGTTAATATGTACTTGGTGAATAAGTAGATGACTGCCGCCTTAGTGCAGTCGGTATAAGTTGCCTTAAAGTGTAAGTATGTTCCACCGACTATCGGGTAGGCATTCGGGGCCTTCATGTTCATGAATATACCTGCGTATGGATTCCAGTTATCAAGTACGCTGGGTAAGGCTGATGTGTTAGCTGCATTTAATGCATTAAGAATACTCGTAATGCTTGGCTTAACGAATTCACTAGTTGATGGATTTTGAGCTGCGGCTAGAGGGTTAGGGCATGGAGATTTAAATTCCTTAACTTAGTAAAATACTCATTTATATATTAATAAAAATACTATATATTTAGTGAATTAAGCGCTTAATTACTGCTTATTAGTTTTATTAGGCTTAAATTAATTAACTAGCCTTAAACCACCCATCCTTAGTTTTCATGAATCCTCTAGTTACCTCAAGTGTAAGGGCTTTAAGCCTATTGAATAATTCATTATCACCGCATATTAGCTTACCCTCATAGAATGCATCTATGAATATTGTATTAAATCTCCTAATCTCAGCTTCAGCCATTGATGATGTTGCGAAGTGTGCTTGGGCAAGATCATTGGGTGGTTCAATGGGTTGGGCATCACCAATAATTACTAGGTCCCAGTCACTGTCAATCCTTGCCTCACCCCTAGCCCTTGAACCAAATAAGATGACTGTAAAGCCCCTACTACACAATAACTTAATCCAATACTCAACCTCCTCATGCATTCTAAGGAAGACTCCCCTAAACAACATTACTAAGCACCAATTCCATGCATCTTAGGCACTCCTCAGCATCATCCCTATCGTAATCAAGCATTCGCGCATCAGGGTACCTGGAGCTTACGTATTGTTCAGTAAGTAACTTAGCGCACTTAACCACCTCACCATTAGGCCTCCTCTGAAGTATACCCAGTAACTGCTCCAGTAATGCGGCTATTGAATGCGTATAAGGCCTGGAACCAGTTAACTCAATTAACTTACCCTTAATGTAGAATTCAACAGCCTGATGCGCGAAGAAGCAAGCCTCATTGTAAAGGCCCCTATCAACCATATCCCTACTCAATCCCCTATACCGCTCAGCCCTATTATACCAACGTGAAGCCACTGGGTGTAGGCTTGTCCTAGAATAAAAACACTACATCATTAATTAACGCACCTTAATTAGGTTAAGTACTGTATAGCGCTTAAATCCCACTTAGCTTTAAACGAGTTTTAGAGTATTACCTGGTATTTGCTTAACTACGTTTCTGAATGATTTACGGCAAACACCTAATATATGGGTTATGGATTCAATGGCCGGCTTCTCATGGTTTTCGAAATTTAATGGTGTGGATTGCGTTATGTTAGTGATTGCTTTATTATTCGGTAAATAGGTAATTGCCATGCATAGTATTCGCCTATGCCAAGCCCCTGGTCCCTGGGTACCTTGGTGCCTCCAATGGTGGTAACCCATTTATAAATTATTAAGCTATTCTTCGTCAGTATTTCATTCAATTCCATTAACCTACTGGTTGGTTCACGTTGAATTACATCTGGGTCATTTATCACCTCCATTAATTCCCTTGTTAATCCCTTACCCTTAACCTCATTAATCACCGGCATAAGCCTCTCCATTACTGAATCCCTATATGCAGTTAAGTTCCAATTGAAGGTAGTAGCTAATTCCTAAAGTGCCCTTGGGTTACCACCTTGTAATGACTAAAGATCTTCAAAATCCGGTTTAGCCATTGGATTAAGTGATTCATATAGTTCCCTAAAGGACTCCTTATCAAGATTCCAAATTAACCTAGTGGCTAGGTAATTATGCCTAAATAGTAGCCTTAAGCTTTCACCCTCTGATGTAGTGGCGATAATGTTTATGGCCTTAGGCCTATGCTCATTCATGAACTTCTGCATGTATTCATAAAGCCATTTAATGCACCATTCAATGCTACCAAGGCCCATTGGTTTAGCAACATCATCAATCGCCAGGAGGATGTACTTACCTTCAAGCCCATTTTTCATAGCCTTTTCAATTATTAAAGTGATTGTTTTAGCCAATGCCTTACCAACACCTTCACCGGTAAAGCCGCTTACTAATGCATTAACCGCATCCATCATTAATTCAACATTTGGGGAAGTAAGCAACGCCTTATTTAAATCAACGCCCTCAGTGGCGTCAACGTAAACTGCAATACCTTCATTGCCAAAGTATTAACTAAACTTCCTGGCAAACTCCTTAAGTAGCCTCGTCTTACCACAACCCTCAGGGCCATAAATATATAGGGGCACATACCTGAAACCTGAGCTCCAATCCCTAAGCCAATTAAGTTCCATAACTCTATCAACGAATCTGGGTAGCACATTCTCTAGGTAATTCTCACAAGCCCTTAAATGCATTAACATTATTAATATCCTAGATTCTTTAATTTCCCCTTAAGCATAGTCTTCATACAATATGCTTAACTTACTTGGTTCACACAGTGTTTTCAACATAGAGTTTAACATGGTATTATTTAGATGATTATTAAGAGGCTTATTAAGGAGGTAGGCATTGTTAATTATGGTGAGTTGCTGTATTATTTGAACTTATTCCTGGTTAATGCCCCCTTAAGTGAATTAACTTTCACGGAGTAGTGACGTGTATGCGCCTATGAAGCTTAATACTGCGGCTATTATGAACATTATCCTTAACCCTGCAGTGAATAAACCATACACTACAGTACCCGTTAATGGTACCCCAGTGAATAAGTATAATGCAGTGTACTTGCCTAAGTACTTTGCTAGTATTGCACTGGCTAGTGTTATGCTTAGTAATTGACCTGTGAACCTCATGGTACCTAATACTCCTGATGCTACACCATACTTATCCCGCGTAACTGAACCCATTACTGAATTAGTATTGGGTGCTGAGAAGAAGCCGAAGCCTATACCCAACACTGATAATGCAGCCACCACGTTAACCACACTTCTTAGGTTAAGAGTTAGAAGCATTATGAATGCTACCCCTATGAGCCCCATTCCCAACGCAGCCACTTCCCTTGAACCGTAGATGTCGGATAACCTACCACTAATGGGTGAAAGGATCGCCATGAATATGGGTTCAGGAACGAGTATTAGGCCAGAATTGAAGGGTGAGTAGCCGAGTATTGCCTGTAGGTAGAGTGAGAATAGGAATGGTACTGAGTACGTGCTTATGTAATTAAGTAAGGCAGTCACGTTGCCAGCCATGAATGATATATTATGAGTGAATAAATTTAAGTCAAGCATAGGGTCCTTAACACTTCTTTCAATTAATATAAATAATGCGAGTGAAACCACACTAATCACAGGCAGGTAAATGTAACTTAACCAATCACCAGCGGCTGCCAGTATCATGAATATGACTATTGAGAGGAGGGCTATTGAGAACGAGGCTGCACCAGCTGCATCAATAGGTGTACCATGTTTAGTTAAGTCAATACCCCTCATGGATATGAATGATGTTACTAAGCCAATTATTGAGAGCAGCGTGGTTATTAATAATACGGCCCTCCAGCTGAGGAATTGGGTAATTAACCCACCTAGGAATGGTGCTGATGTTAAGCCCACGTAAACAGCCATTGCATTAATGCCTAATGCAAATCCCCTCTCACCCTCTGGAAATACTTGGCTAACTATGGCTGTGGAGCTTGGTGATAGTATTGATGACCCAAGGCCCATAATTAATGATGATGCTATTAGGGCGAAAATACTAGGTGATAGAGTACCCATAAGTGAGCCCACTATGAATAGGGTGAACCCAATTCTAAAGATTCTTACCCTACCGTAAATATCAGCAAACCTACCCAGTAGCACCATTAATGTTGGTAATGGTATCAGGTAAACCACAGGCACGTAAACCAACATGTAGAGTGGAGCATGGAAGTACCTACCAAGCACAGGAACTATGAATGATAGGACCGTGGAATTGAAGGGTGTTTGAAATGCCGCTAATGAGGTGGTAAATAATATGAGCCTCTTCATGACCCTTACAGCCTCCATACGAACTACACTGGTGCTTACTTTTTAAGTTAAGCACATTACCTAATTCCTTAACTTAATTAAACTTAATGAGTTAAGTTTTTAAGAATTAATTCAAGCTGCATGTCTAATGAGCAATAATGGTATGCTTAAGGTTGAGAAGCTTGTGGTTAAGTATGGGGAGAAGGTTGCCGTTAAGGGTATAAGCTTCACTGTTAATAATGGTGAAGTTTACTGCCTCCTAGGCCCTAATGGGGCTGGTAAGACATCCACCATTAAGGCCATATTGGGTTTAGTTAAGTATGAGGGTTCAATAAACATACTTAACCTTGGCCCTCCATCACCAGCAATCATGAATCATGTGGGGGTTGTTATGGAAACTCCAGCGGTCCTAGAAGCCTTAACCGTGAAGGAGTTCCTTGAGTTCCTTGGATCAATTAGGGGTATTTTCAATGCTAAGAGAGTTGAGGCGCTTTTAGAGGCCTTTGAGTTAAAGGATTACATAAATACCCCAATAGCAGCGTTATCAGCTGGCAATAGGCAGAAGGTGGCTATTGTGGCTGCATTAATGCATGAGCCGAGGCTACTGCTACTTGATGAACCATTTAACTTCCTTGACGTTAAATCCGTTAGGATACTTAAGGAATTAATGCAGAGGCATGTTGAGAATGGGGGCTCAATACTATTCTCAACACACATAATGGAGGTTGCCGAGAGGGTGTGTAGTAGGATTGGTATAATTAATGGAGGTATACTAATTACTGAAGGTACCCCAGGTAAGATTAAGGAGGAGGCTAATGCAGGTACATTGGAGGACGCATTCTTAAAGGCTATACATGCTGATGAGGAGATTAGAAGTATATTGGAGGGTCTTTAATAATGGTAAGCGTACGTAAATTGGCTTCAGTACTGTCCAAGGAGTTAATGTATCAAGGTTATACTGCATCTAGGATAAGTGGCCTAAGGCCGATGAATATTGAGAGGGCTGTTAAGATGTCTAGGATTAACAAGATAATACTCAGCGTTTTAATGGGCTTCTACGTGGGTTTAATGGGAGCCATACCTTATGCCCTTAAAAGACCTAGTGTAAGCCTAATAGAGACATTAACAGGCTCATTCTTCATAATCTTCTCATCCCTATTAAACGTCACCTTCTCGCTACAGCAGATTGATAACGTTAGGAGCTTACTGGTAACATTACCCATTGAACCTAGGCTTATTAGGTTAATCTCAATGCTATCGCTATTCATGATGATGGATACCCCCATCTACGTTTCAATAGCAGTATCAGTACTATTATCAATAATAATGGGCGGCATACCTTACCCACTCTTGGGTACGCTTCAGGGTGTTTCCTTAGGAGTAATATTGGCGGCGGGTTTCATATTAATTGCTGAGAAGGCTAGTGGTGCAATAAGGGGTTTCTCCAGGATTACTGCAGTAATCCCAATAATGATTGCGGTAATAATCCTTGGCTACGCAATTAATATTAATCCAAGCCAACTCAACCCCATTCTATCCCTAATGCCGGTGACCAGTGGCTTATTCATTAATGGGCTTAATACAGCATTCTACTTAACGATAATATACACGGTAGCCTTCATTATAGCTGCATACCTAATGCTTCAGAGGGTTGGTAATGAGATTCTTGAATACACAGTGCAGTTTCAAGTCGTTAAGGCTAGTGGATTCAAGGGATTTAAGATTAGGAATCCACTCATGGCGCTTATTAGGGTTGATTTAATTCAATCCTTTAGATCAAGGATGGCTGGAATATGGGCGATCCCAGTGAGTTACTGGGTGGTAATAGTATTCACAGTGGTTACAGGTGGTGTTAGGCTAAGCCCAGCATTACTGTTAACCTACGTTATTGAACTTAGCGCCATTATGGCATTCATACCCTATACCCTCTACTTAAGTGAGTTAAGGGGCGCCATTGCCTTTAGGCTCCTACCAATAACCCCATTAAGGAACTTAGCTAGTAAACTCCTGGTAACCTTAATAGCCTACTACGTAGCCATGATGCCCATATCAGTGTTAATACTGGTATACAAATTACCAATTAACCTCCAGGTACCAGTAGTATTAGCCTTCGGCTTACCAATGGCTGCCGCAGGAGCCATGGCTAACCTCTTCGAGTTAAGTATGAGGGAGGGGTCTGCATCATCAATCCTAATAATGATACTCTACGCCTTAGTAATAATGATTATTGAGGGTTTACCTACAGCAGCATTAATAATAACCCATATGATGATTGGTGGATACGTAATACCATCATTCATAATGTTCCTAATTTCCATGGTGGAATTCCTAATAATGCTGGTGGTACTTACTAGGTTAAGTAAGAGGCACTAATAGCTTACCTCAGTGGTAAGTTAACTTACAGATGAATTAATGTGGAGATAAGGAGGAGCTATATTATACGCATTAATATTTGATTCATAGCCAGTATTTACTGTGCAGTAGCTAAGGCCCACTATTTATGGGGTTTCAATTCCACTAGAGCATCCCCATACTTCAGATACTCCTTATGAGGGTGATATAAGCTACTTAAGCCACATCGTCGGTACTTCCTGAATTACGGAGTGAATATGCTTAGGGGTATAGTAATAAACCCACTGCCTAGCCTTAAATCTATGAGTAATGGATATGTAATACCCATGCCACTTCAATGCGTTCAATATGTTGCGCCTCACACTTGGGCATATATGAGTGTTAGGAGGGTTTTAGTTAATGAAAGGACTAAGTACCAGCATGTCCTCATAGTTGAGCTTGAGGATTTCGGTAAGGCGCTTTTCCTAGACGGCATTCTACAGTCGGCTCAGGTTGATGAGTACATTTACCATGAGTCCCTAGTTCACCCAGCTATGGTGGCTGTTGGTAAACCTGAGAGGGTACTAATATTGGGTACTGGTGAGGGTGCCGCCTTGAGGGAGGTTGTGAAGTATAGTAGTGTTAAGGAGGTTATTACAGTGGATATAGACTATGAGTTAATTAAGTACGTTAAGGAGTACCTTAAGGAGTTCCACAATGACTCATTCAAGGACCCAAGGGTTAAGGAGATTTACCAGGATGCCGTTGATTATGTTAGGAATACTGCAGCCGCTGGGGAGAAGTTTGATGTTATTGTAATGGATTTAACGGACCCATATGGATCAGAGATTGGTGCTAAGGTCTACTCAGTTGATGTGATTAAGGGTATTTACAGTATGCTTAATGATAATGGGGCATTAATTGTGCAGGCTGGTTCAAGCTTCCTATTCCCTAAGGAGTATAGGCTTGTTTACGATATTGTTAAATTAATTTTCCCTCTAGTCACTGAATACCAGGTTTGGGTACCGTCATTCATGTACGCTGAAAGCTTCATCCTAGCAACCAAGGGGGTTAATCCAGTTAAGTTAAGTAGTGATATAGTTGATGCAGTTTTGAGGGTTAACGGTGTTAAGACAAGGTTCTATAATGGTAAAGTACACTCAGCATTAATGACCTTAGGCTCCTATAGCCGAACTTAATTTCACCCCTCATTAGTGTAGTTTAAAAGAGGCCCTTAGCCTAATTTAACAGTGATGAGAGCCCTCGTGGCGGAGGAGTGAAGTATTCACGTACCGGCTGAAAATTAGACTGTTCTCTTAATGTAACCCTGCTTAGGTGCGTATATTTCACCATTACTCTTAAGTATGCTTAATATCTTATCCACAGTACCCCTATCAAGCCCCTCATTCTCAGCCTCCCTATAAAGTTCCTCAACCTTAATTGGCTTATTATTATTAATCTGCTCAAGCTTAGCTATTAGGCTCATTAGTAAGGCAATCTTCTCCTGCTGGCTCCTGGGCTTACCAGTCATGATTACGTCAATGTCGATGTTACCGGTCTCCATATCAATACCAACACTCTGCAGGAACCTCATGAATAACCTAATGGCCCTCTCAGCATCCTCAGCGGTGGCTATGCTGCTTAGCCTCATCTTAGCCTCAGCCTCAGTTAACCTAATCAAGGCCTCAAGCTGCCTAGCAGTAATAGCTACCGGTGAGCCAGCCTCCTGGGTTGATTTAGCCCTCATTTGAGTGTAGAAGCCCACTATCCTATCCTTAGCCTCAGGAGTGAGGACTGGCTTAACGTACTTCCTGGCGTACGCAATATACTTCCTAAGTAAATCAACCCTAATCATGTTCCTGAAGCCTTGAGTCAGTTCACCTGAGTGTAACTTAGCCACATGCTCAGCCACAGTTCTATCCCTATCAATGTTAGGCTCATCTTTAATTATGAATATTAGATCAAACCTTGACAATAGGGTTACAGGTAAGTCAACATTCTCGGCCACAGTCCTATTGGGTAGGTACCTACCGAAGGCTGGGTTTGAGGCTGCTAGGACGCTTGCCCTGGCGTTAAGTGTGGCTAATATGCCGGCTTTAGCTATTGAGACTGTCTGCTGCTCCATGGCTTCATGCATGGCTACCCTATCCTTAGCATCCATCTTATCAATCTCATCAACCACAGCAACCCCCATATCAGCTAAGACTAGTGCACCAGCCTCAAGGTAGAATTCACCGGTTAACCCATCCCTAACCACAGCTGCCGTTAAACCAGCTGCTGTAGATCCCTTACCAGTGGTGTAGACTGCCCTTGGGGCTATCCTGGCCACGTATTTAAGTAACTGCGACTTAGCAGTACCTGGATCACCGACCAGTAGAACATGTATGTCGCCTCTTATCCTCGTTCCATCAGGCAGTTCCTTAGGTACTCCACCGAAGAGTAGGCAGGCTATAGCCTCCTTGACGTCGTCGAGGCCATATATTGAGGGTGCTATTGATGCAATAATCCTCTCCTTAATGTCAGGAAGCATGGCTAATTTCCTTATCTCCTGCTCATCCTGGGGTGTTATTTCTATTTCAGCGAACTCCTTCTGTAGGCTCTCAATGTAATTAACATTAATAAGCCTTGAGAATACCGGTAACTTTCCTCTCCTTGGTTCAAATAAGTTTATCTCAAGCACCCCACTCAGCATAACCCTATCGCCGGGTTTAACCGTGTCAACTAGGTCATCGGTTAAGACGGCTTCAATACTCCTTGGTAATTGACCTGATGGAGTCTCCTCAGGCTTCTCTTGAATAAGTATCTTCTGCCAGTCAGTTATCACCGACTCCTCGGTTACAAAAACCATTGAATTCACTGCACCGCATTGGGGGCATTTCTTGGGTGGTTGAAGTGAGGTGTATGTGTCAGTGGTTACCGTTACCTCATATCCACATTGATTACACCTGAACTTAGCCATCTTAACGTAGTGCATAGGTGGCGTCTGCCTAAGCACAATACCCTCAATTGAAACAAACCTACCTAAATGCTCGCTCCTAAGCCTCCTAATGCTCATCCTCTCCATTGGGCTTAACCTAAACCTGGCGTGGAATCTTGGAACAAGCCTAGCGTACTCAGGGTCCTTTTCCGCTATTAGCCTACTAACCGCCTCTGAGGCGCTTTCAGTTACTAAGTCAGGCTTCTCAATCAAGTAGTCGGCTAACTGCTTATCGTAGAGTAGGAGATCATTGAAGTCCACTACAAGTGACCTCCTCCTATTCACAATAACTAGGCTTAACTCCTCATCATACTTCTCAACCTGCCTCAGGAATTTCTCAATCCTATTAACCAACTCATCCCTACTTAATTGAAGCAGCTCCTCATTACTCACTGTTAATCACCATGCTGAACCATGGATTAATAACCCTAGTTAACTCCTTAACAAGCAGCTCCTCCTCAATGGTTAACTTATCCATGATTTCCTGAGGTAAGCCTGATGGTGATACGCTAATCATGTTCAGTATCTTCTTAAGCCTAATGGAGATTAAGTCCTTTAAGGCAAGCATTAATTCCCTTGAATTACCCTGGCCATTACTTAATGCGCTTAACCTAGCCTTAACGTAGAATAACTTATCAAGCTTAGTTAATTCAGTATCCTTACCCTCAGTCCAGTGAATCCTCTTAACATCATCTACTGTAACTAAGTCCTGTTGAGTTAATGAAACATACCTACGCCTAAGAAGCCTCTCAACCAGAGGCACTGGTAATGTGACTAAATCACCCGTGGAGTAGCCTCCAAAGGAGATTCCATTAACCTCCACCTTAGGTATATCTCTACTAACAATGACCTTAATCCCCTGCCCAGCCACCGCCGTTGAAATCACAGATAACACTGATGGCATGCCTAGTGCTACTTAGGCTGGGGACCTTATAAGGGAATTAGGTAAAATACTTCCCTATAATTAACTTAAAGTATTAAGTTATGGTTACCTCAACCTCACCTTGAAGCCCACACTTCTGGAGGTCCTTCAACTCAGCTACACATATGATTTGCCTCATTGATAAGTTGCTTGCTTTAATTAATCCAAGTAATTCACCATTCAAGCCATATGCATCAGCCACTTCCATTAAATCCTCTTCAGTTACGTAATCAGGCATATTGATTACACCCATGTTCAGTATCTCGAAGAGTGGTGGGTCGTTTTTAGCAATGTAATCAACCACATCGGGAAGCATGGTTAAGATAACCCTTAAGCCGCTTAACCTAGGCATTGTGTTTCTTAAAGTATGTACCGCAGTTATGAATCCCCCTATTGATTGGTCATCTTGACTTAAGGCACCCTCATCGATAATTATTACTAAGCCCCTTAAGCCAACGGCTAGGGTTAAGTCATGGAGCATTGTTAGGAAGTCCACAGGATAATTCAAGGATGCTGCCATGAGGTCATTAATACTTAACTTAATAAACCTAGATAATGCATTACTAAGCCTCTTTGACTTGGCCACCCTCAAGACCCCCTTAATGAAGTCCTCATTATCCTTAACAGCTACACTCAATAATTGGCCAAGCCTCTTATCAATTAACTGGGCTGCATCAAGGTACATGCATAACCACTCCCTCCTAAGTTCACTGCATAGGTTTAGGACCATGTGAGTCTTACCTGACCCGGCCCTACCCACTAGGGCCATTAACTGGTAGTCATTAATCATACCCATTACCTTATCCTTCACAGCCCTCCAAGATGGCCCAAGCAGTATATTGGCCCTCTCCGGTGTGGCTAATAACTTGCTTTGCATTATGGAATCACCTTAACTAACCCATAGTACCCTGAACCAACCCTAATTCTATGTGATCCACCGTAACTCAGCACGTACCTCCTCCCATTAATTCTAATGGCCTTAAGGAACAATTGGTCGAAGTCCAGTTCCCCTATACCCAGCCTACCACATACATGCTTCATAACAGCACCCAAGTCAGCATAGCCTGTTGCTGGGTTGGCGTACTTAATTACTGCGTTGTTCAACTCCTTAACGAAGTCATCGAATGATATTGTTGGCTCAATCACATTACTGTATATACCCCTCACCTCAGGCGTGTATTGAATAATGACCCTGAAGCCGCCCCCGACCTTCTCCATTTTAAACACGCCCTCCTCAGTGAGCTTCCCTATTACTGCATCAGGATTACTAACCCTCCTGGATAAGACTTGCCTTAATTCACTTAACCTAACGCTAATCCCAGCTTCAGAATCCTCCCCAAGCACAATGCCTGAGACTATGGCTAGCTTCCTCTCATTAATAGGCACGTTAAGTTAACCTTACTGGTGTTTTATTAGTGTATCATTTATGATTCAATACCTTCATTACTAAGGCTGAGGTGCATTTAAGCTACTCTGCCTATTCTTAATCAGTAAGTCAACTATGAATGCTGCAGCCTCCTCAGCGTGTTGAAATGGCTTCTCCTGAACCTTATTATGGAAGTCAAGTATGTAGACAGGGCACTCAGCCTCATTGGCTGCCGCGAAGGCGTAATGCCTATTAGCCAATTGATGAAGCTCAATCTCCTGGGGAGTCTCCTTCTCCCTAATCCTAAGGGCCTCATCCTTCATCCTCCTCTGAATAATATCCATTGGGTTAAACTCAAGCACAATTATTGCATCAGGCATTAGCCTCTCCACAATCCTACTGGGTAAGCCAGGGTAGAAGCCACCACCCATCCTTATTGCGGCGTGGGTATCTATTAGAGTATCGCCGGGTAATTTAGCAATCTCCTCAGCGGCTATTTCCTGAACTCTCCTATACTCACTGAGGGGTAGCTTCCTCCTCATCTCATCCCTATGCGTTATCCCGTAACGCCTCTTGGCAACATCAAACATGTAGTCACCGTAATTAACAACAGTCACATCAGGTAATTTACTCTTAACAATCCCAAGTATAGTTGACTTACCAGCACCAGGAACGGCAACAACAATTAGCCTCACAGAAGGTAATCTTAAGTTGGGTTTTTAATCTTTAGGCGCATTAGGCTTAAGGTAAAACCTTATAAACCCACCACTAATAGCAGATGAGGAAGGGCCCGTAGCTCAGCCTGGCCAGAGCGGCGGGCTCTTAACCCGTA
>NZ_DAXS01000065.1:22783-23027 GCF_002506515.1 Caldivirga sp. UBA161 | reverse complement strand
GGGGTTTGTAAAGGTTAGGGCTGGTGTATTTAACCCAGCAATGCCCGATAGAGCGATTGAAGTTGATGGTATTGTTGATACTGGTGCAATATATACTGTAATACGTAGAGATATACTTGAGGGGCTTGGCGTAAAACCAAGCGGGAGGAAGAGATTTAAGGCATTTGGTGGTTATGTTGAGCGTGATGTTGGTGATGTAGGCTTAATCCTCATGGGTGAAAGGAGGATTATACCTGTGATATTT
>NZ_DAXS01000065.1:14884-22752 GCF_002506515.1 Caldivirga sp. UBA161 | reverse complement strand
GGCCTTGAGGTTGATCCAGTTAGGGGGACGCTTAAGGAGGCTGAGCTATTGTTACTTTAACTTCACCGTAAGCCATTTAATCTTTCAATTAATGAATCCTCATCGCCTAAATACTTAATGTTAATCCCCTTCTCAAAACTAATCAATTCAAAGTTCAATCCCAAGTCCTTAGCATACCTATAAACCTCCATTAACTCCTCCCTACTAGGCCTCCTAGCCAGTTCCCTAAACTCAGGATTAAACCTTGGTGAGCTTGGATCAGTTTCATTCTCTGGCCTGTATTGATCCATTATATTAACTAACACGCCCGGCATGTTATCCGCAATCCACTTAAGTACTGGCTTGGAATCATCCTCAATATGGCTTGGCATAACCAAGTGCCTAATTATCATGTCTTCACCCCAGTCATAAACCAACTTATGATTTCTAGAGACAATTTCAAAATACTTAGGTATCCTGGAAATTCTAAAGGCGCATTTATTATTATAATACTTGAAGTCAGGTAGCCATATGTCAATTAATACCCTAAGAAGTTTAATAGTCTCCGTAGTCATGTAAAAGTTACTATTCCATAGCATGGGTACGTTAAGTTCATCATCATAGAATGCCCAATCCATTGAAAAGTTGTATGGCGTGAAATCCGCCTTTATTGAGAGTACTGCTTCATATTCTTCATCACTCAATTCCTTAATAACCTTAACGCCCTGCTGGGCAATTAACCTTATTGCCTCAGCAATATTGTGCAAATGCGGTGTTGGTTCACCACCAACCCAATTAATGTTATGAACCCCCTCAAGCCTAAGTATGGCAGCTGCTGAGGCTATTTGTCTGGGATTCATGGTAATTCCATTAAACCTATTCCTACTTATATTGGCGTTTTGGCAGAAGGCGCAACGAAAGTTGCATGATGTAAAGAATATTGTTCCAGAACCCATTACACCCCTGAGTGGTAATTCCTCACCAAGGTGGTGGAAGTATGTGGATACCCTGCTTGTAGAGTCAAGCATGCAAACACCAAGCCTCTTACCACTAGTCCTATCAACTCTGCAACGCCACTCACAGAATTCGCAATGCCTAATCATCCTCCTCGTAATTTCAGTAACTAGGTCTAGGAGTGATGGTGATGCCTTAGGTATATCCTTAATATTAACCTCATTACTCCTCACTCTACGCCATAGTTCAAGGAAGTCATCCAAAGCCCTATTAAACTCATTCCATAATTCACCCTCACTTAATTCAGTTAGCTCCTCATTAACTGGTACTCGAGTTGCAATTAAGTACTTAGCCGGCTTCCTATTAATCGCTACCTCATAGTACCAAGGTAACTTATCCTTAATATACCTCCAAATCCATAATCTAGAGAAATTAATCACACTAAAGAATTAATTAATGTTCTTTAAATACTTGTTTTGCATTTAGTTTTCTTAAGGAGCTTATTCATGGCTCATATCAATTCTAAAGCATAAAATACATCAACTTAGATTGCGGGAAACAGTTAGGTGTTAAATAAAAATGCGTTATAATATTTTAGCTATTGTGCTCAATGATGAATATTCGCCTAACCACTATATAACAGTAGCCTAACTTAGTACACATGAGCTTCTAAAAACTTTAACTCATCCTGCCTTAAACACCAAATAACATCACTTACATTAATAATGATAATGCCTAACTTAGCTAAGCTTCGCCACTAAGAAGAACCCTATAAGTATATTATCTGCGAATTCAGGATTAATGAGAATTAACTTAACAATAAAGGTACCTATCATTAATTAGTACCCTAACATTAATTCTCCTAAAATTATATTGAGTAACTCTTAATGCTGCCGTATAATGCAAATCTTAATATCATTACCTGATGTTGATAAAAAGTAATATACACTGCAGCACCCATAAGAAGCATTAAAGTAAAATTACACGCACATTAGCTGATACCGGGTTTAAGGGTTGGCTCTGATATGGTTTCCCAGGGTCTTGGCGGTTACACTCCTTTGATTTTACTTTAATGCTCCTCATTACTCTTTAACTAAGTTACCACCCTTTCCCAATTTCTTCGCATATTAATTATAAGTCTCTAAGTAGGATTCGGCTTTCATTGTAACTGGTGGCTGCTTTTTAGTGACTACTGGTTGCTCAGCCTCATCATCATTTAACTATGAAAGAGAATTTAGAGGTAATTAAAAATAATTAAAGTTATGCAAACGCTGCTAGGCAATATACTTAATGTAGCTAACAAAACCTTAACCTCAGGTTTAGGCAGCTTCCTATTGTTCATTATTTTCCGCTACTAAAATATTGTTAGCTTTAAAAGGGGGCTTGAAACACTGCTTTTAGGTTAGGCAAGGATTTAAACACCTCTGTGCATTATACATAGGGGTGTTTACTTCATGTTATTTGATATTGAGCCAAAGACAAGGAGACAAGGAGGGAGCCAGTCAGCATTAGGGAGAGATTTGGGATTAAGGTTGGTGATGTACTGAGTGTTGAGATTGATGATGACCGTATTATTCTTAGGAAGGTTGTTCAGGAGATATCAATGGTTAGTTTAGGTAGAGAATTGACGATTAGTGATATTGATAAGCTTATTGAGGATGGTTTGATGAGGAATGTCAGAGGCAGTAATTGATACTAGTGCATTAATTATAATTGTTAAGGATTCTAGGGAGCATGCTAAGGCCGTTAGGATTATGAATAGTTTAGATAAGTGGTTTCTACCGCATATCGTTATTTATGAGCTGATTTGGTTCCTTAGGTCAGTTAATGTACCTTAAGAATAGTGCAGTAGGTACTTTAAGTAGCTTAATTAATCATAGGAAGGTGAGTTTAGTGTGTAATAGTGATGCCATTAAGTGGGTGTCTCATGTAATGCTGAGTGTTAATTGGGGGCTTGGTAGTTTTAATGACTTGGTTATATTAGGGACTGCTTATGTGCTGGGAAGCCTTTATTTACATTTGATGAGGAGCTTAAGAAGCGGGCCAGAAGATTTAATGCTAGTATTATTGAGGCTTAGTGTGGTGTTAAAAGAGGTAATGATGCATCACTGAGGATTAAGGGCATTCAATAATGTAGCGCTGGGGTTTAGGCAGCCATCATTATTGAGTTCACNNCAACTTTTCACTTAACGCTCCTCCTAATATTGGAACCTCTAGAGTTGTAGTGTGTTTGAATGGGATGATAGTAAAGGTTAATTAGGAGGGTGTTTTTAGGATTGGTTGGCTGTGATAGTGTCCTGGGGTATCTGATGATTGATGAGTGACATGCCGAATGAGCCGCTAAATTAATGTTATTATTGTGCAAAATATGCATGCCTCATAATTATATAAATAAGTATGCATTAACCGGTAAGTGGTATGAGCAGTATGAGTATATCTTTAAGCAGTAAGTTAAGTAAGGTTAATGATAAGTATGTGGCGGATTTAAGGGGTTTAATTTGCCCATATCCCCAACTTTACGCTGCTAAGGTTATTAAGTCAGTGGAGAAGGGTGCGGTAATTGATATATTAGTGGATTACCCAGCATCGTGCGAAACAGTGCCATCAGTTGCAAGTAAGCTAAACTGCAGTGTTTTAGATATAATTCAGGTTAATGGATATTGGGTTATAAGACTTAAGAAGAATGATTAACTATCAAGAGTTCAATTAACCTTAGGATTAATGACTTGTTTACTTTCAAGGGCTGTTAAGTACGCTTAGTTTGAATGAGTATTCTTAAGGGTACCTGTTTCAGTTTATTCGGTTAACCCGAAAGATTTATAAACCAATTAGGGTAACCCGAAAGATATGAATATACTCCAGCTACTCTTAAACCCACCAACTGGGTTAGGGTTATCGGAAATACTATTCATCAGCCTCCTACTGGGTATGATGCATGGTGCAACCCCCGATGAGCATACTTGGCCAATAACCTTCAGTTACGCAATAGGGAAATATAGCACTAAGGGTGGTATGGCAGCTGGCTTCTTATTCTCACTGGGCTTCACGATGCAGAGGGCTTTACTGACTACACTGGGTTACATTGGGTTAGCCTACTTCTACCAGAGGTATAACCTAGATGGCCCAGTCTACATGGTGGTTGGCCTAGTGATGGCCATAGCTGGTTCATACATACTAAAGGGCAGATACCTGCACTTACCCATTGACGTACTGCTTGGCGGTAAGGCACACCACACTGATAAGGCTAGTAGGTTACCGCTACATGAGGTTCATGAAAGGGATATACCATTAAAAATGACTATAGTGCATGGTTTAATAGCTGGCTTCGGCTTTGGGGCGTATGCAAGCATAATCACATTCATACTTGCCCCCCAGGTTCCTGGATTAATATATGCCCCACTGCCTGGATTAATGTTTGGTATTGGAACCATGATTATGCAGATTATATTTGGTGCAGTGTTCGGTAATATACTGAGGATTAAGAAGTTTAATGAGGATGAGATTAAGATTATTGGCAAGAGGGCTGCTGGTAGGGTGCTTTACTATGGTGGATGGGTTTTCGTGTTGGCTGGCTTACTAATAATGCTATTCCCAGCAATAGACTCATGGGCAATATCCACTGGTTTACCAATACCTAACCTAGATGCGGTGGATATTGGATTCCTACTAGTGGTTGTGGTTGTGGGGGCATTAGGCATATACAGTATAATTAGGGGTTATCAGGAGGCTGTGGTGATTAGGAACCAGAGGCTGCGTTCTGTTTAGTATTAATTAAATTAATTAATTCATTCAGTGTATTCTCATTAAGGCTATGTATTATCATTATTGGCGCCTCATCTAGGTAAACTATTATTAAATTACCATTAATACTCATTCTACTCATTGATGCTATTAGTGAGTTTAATGATTCCCTTAACGTTACGTAATAGTGCTTTAATTGATTTAATGATTCATAATCTACATTGCCCATGATCCCTACATAAAGCAACTTATATAACTCCCTCCCCTTATGATCAAGAACATTATATGATTTAATGGTTAATGCGCCTTGACTAATGGTTTTCGCTTCATTAGACTTAATGTACTCTATAGTTGTGTTTATTTTAGTAATCATATTAACTGCATTATTAACTATCTCCTTAAGCTTATCTATGGCCTCATCCTGATTCCTATAATACTCTATCCTTAGCATTTAACCAAGGCTAACCCAAACTGGGGGTTTAAATATTCAGCCACTGACCCTAAGATCATCAATCTCCCGCTGAAGCCTCATCACCCATTAAAACTGCTTCTCAATGCTTTTAAACCATTACTAGTTAGTTATTGGAACCCCAGTTCCTTAAGTACTCTGCTTGAGGATTCATTAATAATCCTATCCCTATTACTCCTAATGGCGTCAATGATGCTTTTATGTTTATGCATATACTCATCCACCTCCCTCTTTACACTCAACTCTGCATTCAACTTATACTCGTTAACTAATTTACTAATCTCACCACTAAGCATTTTACGTAAATCATCCTCAACCTGCCTTAAGTATGAGTCAAGTTCGCTCTTAACCTGCTCCTTAACCCTTTCAACATCAGATATTGCCTCATCTAGCCTCCTCATTATTTCGTAAAACTTAGTCAAATTATTGGAGCCACTGGACACGTATTTGTGTTCCCCTTAAGGATATATAAGCATTCCCCATTATTAACCACCTCCAGTGATTACTGGAAGTAAGGTACATGAATTAATGGGCTGAATCTTTCCTGCGTTTGATTAATGTTCCCTGGGGTTATTGGGTATGCTGGTGCATACTCCTAATTAATACCCCCTAATAGTACCCACTGGATCCCGAGGAGGACCAAGAAGAACACCCATAAGCAGCCGGTAAAAGCAATAACAAACCAAAGGCAGCACAACAGTATACGCTTACAGTAACTGAATTAGTTAGTTTGAGAATAAAGAATTAATACCCCTCTTCAGTGCTTTAACGTGTCCTCTAGAGTACTGGGTATTGATATTAGGCCTGACGGCGGCTTCTCCTACGTAGTTATGAATAGTGATAATACTATTATTACTGGTGGTGTAGCTAACCAGGATGAGTTAATTAGGGTTATTAAGAAGTATAGGCCATCGATTGTTGCTGTTGATAACATTAGGGAGATTTTAGAGTTAGGTGGCCGTTTCCTGAAGAGGATGAGTAAGTTACCCAGCGTCCCTCAGATAATTCAAGTTACTAGGTTATCTGATGGTTCTGAGGTTAAAATGGAGGACCTAGTTAGGAAGTACCTTGGAATTAACATTGGTCTATTAACGCCTGAGGAAACGGCGAAGCACGTTGCTGAGCTTGCCTTAAGGGGTATTGGTTCTGTTGTTAAGCTTTTTGAGAATGAGACTAAGATAGTGGTTAAGGCATTAATATCAACAAGGCAGGGTGGTCAGAGTAGGAGGAGGTTTGAGAGGAATATTGCCATTAGGGTTAGGCATATTGTTAAGAGTATTATTGAATCCCTTAATAAGGCTAACCTAGACTACGACGTATTCTACCATAGGGATAGTGAGGGTGTTAGGTCAGCATTAATAATAGTGTATGCTGATAAATCCATTGTTAGAAGGTTCGTGAAGCCCGTTAAATCAATGGACGTTAAGGTGACCTTAGAGCAGGTAATAAGCAGTAGCATTAAGTTCCTCTCACCCAACTCAAGCTATGTTGAGGCTTCCCCAAAGTCTAAAACTAGGCTAATAGTGGGTGTTGACCCAGGTATAGTAACCGGCTTAGCATTAATGAGCCTTGACGGTAAGGTACTCGCCCTATTCAGTGGTAGGAACATGAGTAGGAGGAGGGTTTTAAGCCTAGTCTACGAGTACGGTACACCAATAATAGTTGCTGCGGATGTCTCTAAGCCCTCCGATTACATTAAGAAACTCTCATCAATGATAGGCGCGGTTCTTTATCACCCTGAGAGGGACATGCAGATTGCTGAGAAAGCTAATATTGCGCTTAAACTATCGGAGAAGGATAATATAAAGGTGAAGACGCCGCATGAGAGGGATGCCTTAGCCGCAGCCTATAAGGCATTCATTAGCTACGCTGATAAGTTCAATAAGATTGATGAAGTGTTGAGTGAATTACCTATTCAAGTTAACGCAGATGAGGTTAAGGAACTTGTAGTTAGGGGGTTATCAATAAGGGATGCCTTATCAAGGGTACTCAGTAGGAGCATTAACCAGGAGTGTAAGGCTGAGGTTATTGTTAAGAATCAACAGCAGGAGTGCAAATGCTCTGATGAGGTTAAGGAACTTAAGGACTATATTAATGTGTTGGAGGAGAAGATTAGTAAACTTGAGGATGAGAACATTAAGCTTAAGGATGAGGTTAATAGACTCTACACCCTTAAATACAGCCCACCCGACCAATCACTCACATCAAAGATTAGGTTACTGGAAAGCAGGATTGAGCTTGAAACTAAGAGGATTAAGGAGCTTAACGATATTTTAAACAACGTGAAATCCATGATTGCTGGGGCATTATTCAATAATAATTACGCCTTCGCAGTGAGGGTTAATAGTACTAGTGAGTTAAGTCAAGTTGTCAACAAGGGTTACTTACCAATTATGAGATTCCAGGACATAACATCATTAGTTGATTTAAGTAAGGGGTGGTCAGGCGTAGTGATAACAATAGATGAGGTTGGCTCAAGGGCTATTAAGCAATTATTTAAAATGGGTATAGCTGCAGTACCATTATCTAGGGTGCTGGCCCTAGATGTAAGCAATGGCATTAAGGTAATTGACATGAATAAGCTAAGTGAATACATTAGTGAATTAAAGAAGGAATTAAATGAAATAGACTACGATACACTTGAAGACCTAGTTAATGAGTATAAGATCAGGAGAAAAAGAATCCAGTAGCTAATCCTATAATACCCTATTCAGTAACTGAATAC
>NZ_DAXS01000065.1:0-14855 GCF_002506515.1 Caldivirga sp. UBA161 | reverse complement strand
GTATTCAGTTACTGAATAGGGTATGCTTTTTAGCCTATATCCTAAGGAGTCTAGAGGAGAATTATTCGGTAGGGATGAGGAGCTTGATTACATTAAGAGGCAGGTTCATGCTGGTAATTGGATTATAGTTACTGGGCAGAGGATGATTGGTAAGACAAGTATTGTTAAGGTTGCTTTAAACGAATTGTCCTCAGAGGGGTTTAGAGCCATGTACATTAACCTGCAGGGTGTTAATTCACTTAAAACCCTTCTTCACTTAATGATTAATGAGGCTAATAAGAGTATGTTATTTAAGGATATTGACGCATCAGTGAATTTAACTATAGGGCCCTTGGGTATAACTGTGAAGAGGGGGGCTAGACCCATGACTACATTGCTTGAG
Source organism: Caldivirga sp. UBA161 (assembly GCF_002506515.1). Lineage (GTDB taxonomy): Archaea > Thermoproteota > Thermoprotei > Thermoproteales > Thermocladiaceae > Caldivirga. The sequence continues at coordinate 14,473 of NZ_DAXS01000065.1, read as the reverse complement.
TACTTATTATCAATTAAGAGGGATACGGTAATAGCATTAGATGAGGTTCAGGAATTAGCGGCTGCATCACCTCAATTACTTAAAATAATGGGTAATGTCCATTCATCAAACCCAAGGATTCACTTCATATTAACTGGCTCCTATGTTGGTTTAGTAAAGGCCTTACTTGAACCTTCCTCCACATCACCTCTATATGGTAGGCCACCTGTGGAAGTTAAGTTGAGGCCATTTACTCAGGATCAATCTAAGGCATTCTTAATGAGGGGGTTCAGTGAATTAGGCGTTAACTTTAATGAGTATGAGAGAGTTATTAGTGAGCTTGATGGTATTACCGGTTGGTTAACATTGTTTGGTAATCTTCATGGTGTCAGGGGATTATCCATTGATGATGCGTTAAATAGGGTAATTGAGGATGGTGCTAAAATAATGGTAAGTGAGCTTAATAATTTCCTGAAGGGTAGAGTTAATAGGAGGCTATACTTGGCTGTACTTGAGGCGCTTAGGCATGTGGATAGGTGGATTGATATTAAGGCATACGTATCCTACTTAATTAGGCAGGAGGTGGATGATAGGGTTTTAGCTAATGCCTTAACTGCATTAATTAAATATAACCTTATTGAGAAGTATGGGGAAGGTAGGTATAGGCTTATTGACCCCATTCTTAAGGGTATTAGGTTTATGGACCTTGCCTAAATTAAATTATGGTGTAGTTTCAGCTTAACCATATTATTAGGGTTTCCAAGCCTTTACTGCAACGTAATCCCCCTTATCGTAGCCATCAATTGGGTATTCAACACTATTATTGGAGTACCTTGGGTGCTTAGTTAGTGTTTGCATAATCTTAACTATAATGAAGCCTGCATCTTTAATTAAGTTCATTAATTCATCGACCGTATGCCACTTAGCCTGCTTAATATACTCTATTGGGTAAGGGTTTGGAGGCCTAATTCGTGATATGTATGAGTCATTCCAGTTACCCAATAGTTCAGCCAGCTTATAGAGAATACCATAAGCACCCTCGGCTATAACATCAGCCACTATTACATGGCCACCTGGTTTAAGAACCCTATATGCCTCCTTAATTGCCTTAGCATCATCATTAACGTAATCAAGTACACCATTAAGAAGAACAGTATCAAAAACTCCATCACTAAACGGTAATTCCTCAGCCCTCCCAATCTTAACATTTAATCCCCTACTCTCAGCTACCTTAGCCATATCATCAGATGGCTCAACGCAGTCCTGGATAATTAATCCATATCTAGTCCTTAAAATATACTCAAATAAACCTGAACCACAGCCAACGCTAAGTACCCTACCTGGATTAGGCTCAAGCATGTACTTAATTAGTAGAACTTCAGATTCAAGTACATTCACGTTATTTAGGAACCATGAATCATATTTACTCGCCTGAAATGCTGTATTCATTGTTATTCACCGATTATTAATATAAGATAACTCATTTATAAAGATTCCTCACCAAGTTTTTCAACCTGAATCCTTCTGAAAAAATTACTGTATCTTGTATTTAAATATTGGCTTATCTTAAAATGGCGTTATTTCACCCTTAACGAACATGCTTGTTAACCTAGTTACTCTACTAATTTCCTCATCAGTTATAGCTTCTGCTTCCCTCTTCATCTCATTAGTTACCTCACCCTCATTAGTAATTATCTCAACATTAGCTATCAGTGGGTTATCAATGGGCTTACCTATTTGGCTTAGTAAGTAAACGTAAGCCTCCTTAACACCCTTAACCTCATCATGAATGCGCTTGGCTATTATGTTGGCTAATACATAGTATATTTTACCTATGTGTGAGACAGGGTTCTTACCTGCGGTAGCCTCCATGGACATTGGCCTCATTGGCGTTATTAACCCATTAGCCCTATTACCCCTACCAGTCATTCCATCATCCCCATGTTCAGCTGAGGTTCCAGTGTACGTGAGGTAGTATATTCCGTGTTCAGGATTATCGGCTGTATTTAAATGAACCTCCACCTCATATCCGCTAGCCAGCTTAACGGCATTATCGTAGATGGCGTTCACAACATCCTCCTTAACGCTTATGTAATGGTCCTTATCCTTAATGAGCCTTGAAACCAAGGCTGAAGCAACAGTGAGTGTTATTTTATTACCCCGCCTAAGGCCCATTACCTTAACATCCTCACCAACCTCAGGGTACTTTGACTTAAACTCCCTTGAGTTGAGTAACCTCTCAGTTTCGTAAACAAGCCTCTCAGTTACTGTTAATGGTGCAAAACCAACCCCTATGGATGTATCATTCGCAAGTGGTACGCCGCCACTTGATACTCCAAGTTCATAAACACCAACCAAGTCAACTGATCCCTGCCCAACTTTATAGTCTATTACAAGGTGTTGATCAGGGTTAAGGAACCTGAAGTTATCTATAATGAATTTTCTCGCTGCTGATAAAATAATACTACCTATAGGTACCTTAACCACCCCAGTGCTTGACTTAACTTCAGTGGTTGCTCTACCCGATACTATTACCCTAATTGGTTCTATTATCTCTCCTCCACCGAATTTAACTTGAGCATTACCTCCAATTATTAGAACCTTATCAACATTATGGTGAAGTATTGTGCCGAAGTTCTCCATGTAGTATTTTGATAATTCCCTACTGACGTATTCTGATATTGAATCAGCAATATAGTCAGGGTGCCCTAACCCCTTCCTCTCAACTAACTCAACTGGTAGGTCTTCAGTTGAGGGCCTCCTTACCCCTGAGACTACTATATTCCTGGCCATGGTGGATCACTCTAATTCATTTCTTACAGATACGTAAAGCACTTGATTTCCCCTTATTAGTACCTTACCATACCTAACGATCACTTGATTGGTCCTTGTATCTAATTCCTCAGCTTCATCAAGCACTATGTTCATGCATTGGTCTATGAACCTTAAAGTACCGCTAAGGACCCTACCTGCCTTAAGCTTAACAACTACGTTCTTATTAATCATCATGCCTAAGGCCCTTAAAGGCTGTATGCCATTAACCTCTGTTTTTTCCTGCATTCAGACAATTTCATTAGTACTATATAAAAATATTGCGCCTACACTTAACTCATCCCAACTCAGCTGCATTATGGGTAACTTTAAATATAGTGAGATTACCAGTAGCTGCCTCAAGCCCTGAGGATGAGACTTATGGTTTGATACATGAGGTTTAAACACCCATGATGGCTACTAGTGTGAAGTATACTATAAATAATGCAGCCACAAGACTCATCCCCCATGTGACTTCCTTATACCTACCTACCAGTATCTTTAATGCTACGTAGGTTAAGACCGCTAAACCAATACCTGTGGTTATACTGTAGGTGAAGGGTATTGATATTATGGCTAAGAAGGCTGGTATAAGTTCACTTAAGTCATCACTTAACTTAAGTTCAGAGGCCATTGAGAGGAATAGTAAGCCAACCATTATTAATACTCCCGCAGTTGCGAATGAGGGGATTGATGCCATGAGTGGTGCGAATGGTATTGAGACCAGGAACATTAGGGCTATGGTAAGTGCAGTTAACCCAGTTCTACCGCCAGATTCTATGCCTGTTGAGCTTTCAATGTAAACCACTGTGGTTGATGTGCCTATGAATGGTGCGATTATTGACGCCAGTGAATCGCTTATTAACGCTCTATTAACATTAATAATCCTCCCATCCTTAACTAAATTAGCCTTAATGGAAAGCCCAGTTATTGTACCTATGCCATCGAAGAAGTCAACTATGAATAATGAGAAGGCTATTGGGAATCCTAAGCCGAATAAAGTGAAGTATAGGTAAAATGAATTGGGAATACTATTAACTATCGAAGTCATTAGGGGCATCCTAGTTATTAAAAACACCTCAGGCCTAACGTAGCCTAAAGCAGCACCCACTATCGATATGACCATTATTGAAATTAGGAAACTCCCAGTAATCCTTAATAAGTATAGGGCGGCGGCTATTATGAAGCCTGCTAAGGCTAGGTATAGTGGTAATTGTGAAAAAGCCTTAGTATTTAATTGAACTGGTGTTGCACCAGGTATTCCTGCAGTCACTATTCCAGCTGATGAGAAGCCTATGAAGGCTATGAATAAGCCAATCCCTATAGCTATACCTAACCTAAGTTTTTCAGGAATGGAATTTATTATAGCTTCCCTAAGCTTACCAATGGAGAACACTAGGAATAGTATTCCATTAAATAGGACTGATATTAATGCTAAGTATACTCCAAAAAGCGCAGCATTAACGCCGGTTAAATGACCCTTATTAATTAGAATCTCAGTGAATAGTGGTATTACCGAGAATGCTATAAACGAGTTTTCACCCATACCTGGGGCTAAACCAAAGGGCATATTGGCGTAGAGCCCCATGATGAGTGTTGCTACAGCCGCCGCCAATGCTGTGGCCACAGTGAAGCTCAACTTAACATTAAGTATTAAACCTGCGTAAGCTGCCTCAACAGCCGGTAATGAAGTATGTGTTGCAGCACTTAGTGCAATCTCGAAGCCCGTGGTTAATATTGATGGATTAACAATAAGTATGTAGGCCATTGATAGGAATGTCGTTAACCCAGCCAAGGCTTCCCTCCTAACATTACTCCCCCTCTCACTAATACTGAAGAACCTTAAACTCACAATGGTGCATTATGGTATGTATTTTAAATTTTCCCTTAGCATTAATGATTAAAATCCTTAAGTACCTTAAGTTCCTTGCATCAGTGCTATAGTGTTAATAGTAATACCATATGTTAAGTTCACTTAGCCCTCGCCCTCTCGTACTCTATCATGTCCTTTAACCCTCCCCTTAAACCATACTTCTCACTGAAGCCTAATTCATCATATAGCCTACTACAGTCCACATCTAGGCCTGCTGGGCCGGGTACCCTTGATGATGTTTCAGTGGGTTTACTTAATGGTTCATAGTCAATCTTAGCATTCGGTATTAGTTCCCTAATGGTATTAATAACGTCAATTACCGTGAATGGCTTCATTGAGCCGGTATTATAGACTGGCCTCCTAACCTTAGCCTTATCCACTAGGGCTAGGTGAATGAAGGCCCTGGCGGCATCCCTAACATAAAGCCACCTATACTTAGCCCCACTGTAGGCGAAGTCTGGGGGTACTTTACCATAACCCTTAATTATCACATCCCTTAGGAAGCTATTAAATTGCCCAGTGTAACCACCATATCTACCTGGACCCCATGCAGTCGTTAACCTACCCCCAATTACACTCAAGCCATAGGCTTCACTGTAGTATGATCCGAATAATTCATCAGCCAACTTAGTAACGTGGTATGGGTCTGGGGGAGTGTGGGGGTAGTCATCCTCATTAACAATGCCCTTACCGTAAACTGATGGTGAACCATACACTGACTCTGAGCTGGCGTAAACGACGCGTTCAAGGTCCATTAACCTAGCAGCCTCGAAAACATTTAGGGTGCCAATTATGTTAACCTTCGCAGCCTTAAGGGGCCTATTCCTTGATTCAAGTAGTATCATTGCAGCTAAGTGAATAATCCTACTAATATTAAACCTTTTAATAACGCTGATTAATTCATCGAAGTCAATTAAATCAATGTTAATTAATTCAAGGTTAGGCCCCCTTAATTTCATCAATTCATCACTAAACCTAACGTCAAGAGCTATAACCCTATAACCCATGTTAATTAACTCCTCAACAGTGAAGCCACCAACTTGACCACTGGCGCCGGTAACCAGTATTGTTTCAGGCATGCGTGAGTCCGCTTAATTAAGTTATTAAGCTTTAAACATTATGGTGCCTAAACTTAATAAGGGAAGTGTATTGAGTGTTAGTATGACTGGTGAAGTTAACTTCAACTTTAAGGGCTGGTGCATCTTCATATCAGGTTCCACTGAGGGTATTGGTTTAGCTATTGCTGAGGAGTTTGGTGAGGCTGGTGCTAGGGTTATTGTGAATGGTGTGAGGAGGGAGGTGGCTGATAATGCCTTAAATTACCTTAAGGGTAAGGGTATTGAACCCATTCTATTCCTTGGTGACGTGGCGGATAGGGGTAATGTAGCTAAGTTGAGGAATTTAATTGAGGAGAAGTGTGGTAGGCTTGATGTACTGGTTAATAATGCATCAATTGAGGTTGATAAGCCATTTGAGGATTATGATTATGAGACTTGGAGGAGACTTATTGAGGTTAACTTGAATGCATACTACATGTTGGCTAAGGAACTACTGCCATTAATACTTAAGGGTGAGGGGAAGGTAATTATTAACATTTCATCAGTGCAGGGGGTTGAATGTGAACCAACAACCGGAGCCTACAGTGTCACTAAGGCTGCTGAAATAGGCTTAACAAGGGTCATGGCCCTTGACCTAGCTAAATACGGCATCAGGGTTATTGCAGTGGCCCCAGGAGCCATTGATACGCCGCTTAATAGGGTTAAGTCAAGTAGCCTAGACCCAGGCGGGAGCTGGGAGCATGCCTATAGTGTAATCTCCGAGGCAATACCAATGGGTAGGTTCGGTAAGCCTGAAGAGGTTGCTAAAGTGGTGTTATTCTTATCATCTAAGGCTGCCAGCTACATGACTGGTACAGCAGTATTCATTGATGGTGGCTTAACAGCCATCTCACCAACAGGAGTGAAGATAAGGGATTTAATTAAACCTAAGACCCAGTGATATAAGTTTTATTAAAGGCTGGGGCAGTTACTTAGCATGCATTTGGGTATTCAGGTTGGGGCTAGTTTGGTTAGGGGTGGGTTAATGAGCCTTGGTGAGGCTCTTGCCGTGCTTTACCTAAGCCCATTTGAGGGTGTTGAGGTTAATCAAGCCCACTTAATGGCCTTCGGTAGTGTTGAGGAGTTTGGGCGTAGGTTGAGTAGGCTTAACCTTAAGCTTGCAGGCGCCTACTGGTCGGCTAAGTTCCACCTTAGGGAGGAGCATGAATTCATAGTGAGGGAGTTTGAGGCCATTAGGGATAGGCTTAGTAGGCTTAATGCAGGCAATATTATTATTGGGCCGCCGCCTAGGTTTAGGCTTTTTGATGATAATAAGGGGAAGTATATTGAGGCTATGGCTGAGGTGATTAATAGGATTATTGATGAGGCTGGGGATGTTAAATTAGGCGTACATAATCACTGGGGTACGATTATTCAGAATGAGGATGAGATTAACCTACTCATGAAGCTAACCACACCTAAACTCCAATTATTCCCAGACATAGGCCACTTATCTGCAGCCGGCATTAATGTCTATGAATTCTTAAGTAAGTGGGTTAGTAGGATTAGTTATATTCACCTTAAAGATGATTCAAACCCCCTTAAGCCAGCTGGGAATTGGAGTGAAGTCGCCGGTAGGTTTAAGGTTCCAGGTAGGGGGAGGTTGGATATTGGGAGGATTTTAAGCATACTTAAGGATAATGGCTTCAATGGTTGGGTTACTGTGGAGTATGAGGATCCTGAATCAGACCCATTAATTGACTTGAAATTCTTCACCAAGTACTATAATGAGTATTTAAGGGGGTTCTTCGGGGATTAGGGGACTGTAACCCAATTCCCCTCCTCAGAGGATTTGGCAATGGCCTCAATAATACTCATAACCCTCCAACCATCCTTAAAATCAGCAGCCTCAGGTACTATGCTCCTACCCTCATTAAGCCTAGTTAGGAAGTGGTATATTTCATGAGTGAACGTGTGCTCCCAACCCAATACATGCCCAGGCGGCCACCAGAATTTAATAAATGGGTGGCTCCCCTGAGTCACTAGGATGCTCCTAAAGCCGCTTAACTCACCATCACTGGTGAAGTAGACTTCAAGCTCATTAATCCTCTCTAGGTTAAACCTAATTGAGCCCTCACTACCATTAACCTCAATTATTAGTGAATTAAAGTGGCCGGTGGCCAGTTTAGAGGCTTCAATGACTCCAACAGCACCATTACTGAACTTAACCATTGCAGTGAACCCCTCATCAACATTAACCTCCTCACTAACACCACTGGCTGGATTCAACCTAAGCCTATTAAACGTGTATAATACCCCATTAACCTCATTAACCTCACCAATAAGGTACCTTGCTAAGTCAATCACGTGGCTGCCTAAGTCAGCTAATGTACCGAAGCCAGCGTACTCACGCCTAAGCCTCCAAGTCATTGGGGTGCTTGGGTTAGCTAGGCTTTGTTGGAGGTAGAATGCCCTAAAATGATATATCCTACCCAACCTCCCACTACTAATTAATTGCCTAGCTAGAATAATGGCTGGTACAAACCTATAATTGAAGGCAATCATGTTGATTACATTAGCCCTCTCAGCAGCCTTATACATCTCATAAGCCTCCCCTGCACTTAAGGCTGGGGGCTTCTCAACAATAACATGCTTACCAGCCTCAATGGCCTCAATGGTAGGCTCCTTATGCATGTAATTTGGCGCAACATTATCAATAACCTCAATGCCAGGGTCCTTAATCATGAGCCTATAATCAGTGTAATACTTCTCAAACCCAAACCTACCTGCAAACTCCCTAACAGCATCCTCCCTCCTACCAGCCACAGCCTTAAGCACTGGGGTTATTGGGCTATCAGTGAATAATGTAATATTCCTCCATGCTAGGCTATGAGCCCTACCCATGAATCCATGCCCAATTAAACCAACACCAATAACCCTACCCATGGAAACCACCTAAAGCCTTAAGAGGAGCCTCATCCTCTCAGCCAACTGCTTAAAGTAAAGCTCATAGGCTGCATTAAATGGGTGAAGTTCAGCCGTTAAGTAGCCATTATAGCCAACATCCCTTAAAGCCCCCATGACTGCAGGCCAATTAACATCACCGTTAAATAAGTCAACAATACCCCTTAACCCAAGGCTGTAATCCTTAATGTGAACCCTCTTAACCCTACCACCCAGTACCCTAACCCAATGCTGTGGGTAGCCAAGCCTACAATCCATTACATTACCAACATCCAAGTAAGCCCCAACCATTGGTGAGGCTAACTCATCAATGAACCTAGCGAACTCGAGGGGGCTTTGAAGGAAGTTATTGCAGACATTCTCAATGGCTAGGCTAACGCCTAAATCCTCAGCATCCTTAATTAAGCCCCTTAAGGCCCCTTGAGCCAACTCATAGGCTTTATCGTATGGTGTATCCTCATTAACGACACCTGGAACTATTAGTAAGGCTGATGCACCCAGGCGGTGGCATGCCTCAAGTTCCCTCCTAACTAAGTCAATTGCCTTACCCCTAACTGCTGAATCAAGTGAAGTTAATGGGTACCTCCAAAGCAGCCCACTCCTAACTGAATGAACCTCAAGCCCAACACCACTACTAGCCTTACGGAGTGCCTCAACATCATCATTAATGTGCTCAATCCTCAAGTAACCCCTATCTGAGACATTGGGTAATGCCTCATTAGCCTCGGAGAAGGTGAATTCAACACCATCAAAGCCAGCATCCTTAATTAACTTAAGCTCATCAACTATTGAGGAGCCCCTCCTATGCCATAGGTCAGTGGCAATACGCACTCAACTCACCTCAATGCGTAATCATTAACGTTAATAACCCTACCAGTTAATGCTGATTCATTGGCCGCTAATGCAACTACATTACTCCAATACGCATCCTCATACACTGTGGGTACAATCCCCTTATCCCTAGTTAATACCGCTTGAATAAAGGCCTTAAACATGTTAACCGTTGAGTCTATTGATGACTTAAAGGTAATAGCCTCCCCACCCCTCCTATACACCTTAGCCTCATTAAAGCCAGTGAACCTAATTAACTCCTCCCTACACACCACATCAAAGCCAACTAACGGTAACTCCCTCCCAAGCTCAGGGTATAGTGCATAGGTGCTGTGTATTGACCCAACTGCACCACTCTTAAACACCATTGTTAGGCTGTAGCTTGCCCAATTCTCAAAACCCAACCCCCTATCCTCCTCAGTATCCCTACCAGCCTCAGTGTAGGATGCGTAGACTGATTGAACATCACCCATGAGGTACCTGGCCAAGTCAATCATGTGTATAACCTGCTCAACAACCTGCCCACCAGTCTCACTCCTACGCCTAAACCAAGGTATTGGTGGTATTGTCCAGTACCAGTAGCCTGCGAACATTGATTTACGGCAATCATTAATAATACCCCTAACCCCATTAACAGCCTCAGAGTACCTATTCTGGAAGCCAACAACCACAATACGGTCACTCACCTTAACCCTCTTAAGTAATTCATTAGCCTCATTAATGCTTAAGGTTACAGGCTTCTCAACAAGCACATCTAACCCATGATCAAGGGCCATCATAATGTGGTTAACGTGGAGCCTAATTGGCGTTGAGACAACAACAGCATTAAGCTCCTCCCTATTAAGCATCTCATCAACATCAGTATAAACCCTAACATTAAACTTACCGGCGGCCTCCCTTAAGGCGGCTTCACTAACATCAGCGGCAGCAATAAGCTCAGCCCCAGCCCCCTTAGCAGCAGCCATAAGCTCCCTACCACGCCTACCAGCACCCACAAAACCAAGCCTAACCTCATTCCCAGAAGTAGAGTTCATACTATTACGTATACGATGAGTTTTTAAATTTACCGTAAACTACATAATGTGCGTTGATTTGTGATGTTTAAGTAATTAAATATAAAGCCCTATAATTATATTAATGGGCATTTATATTATTCGAATAATTATTAATGATTTCCCACAGCGATGTAATTAAATAAACCATTACTCCAGTAGTTTATTTATGAAGTCCAGTTTATTGAATTTAGCTAAGTCATTGTAGCCCTGCCCTGTACCTAGGAAGATTATTGGCTTCTTAAGTTCATAAAGCAGGGTTAGTATTACACCACCCTTAACGTAGGCGTCAACCTTAGTAACCACTACGAAGTCAATGGGTATGTACTTACTGTACGTCCTAGCAACATCAACCGCATCATTACCCATTAATGCGTCAACTATGAATATTGAGGCGTCTGGTGATGAAACCCTGTAAACCTTCCTAAGCTCCTCCATTAGGTTCCTATCAGTGTGCATTCTGCCAGCTGTATCAATCATTACGACGCTAATACCCCTAGCCTTAGCATGCTCTATTGCATCATATGCTACTGAGGCTGGGTCGGAGCCATATGGGTGCTTTATGACCCTTACCCCAAGCTTAGCTGCATGCCCCTCCAACTGCTCAACTGCACCAGCCCTATAGGTGTCTGCGGCAGCCCAGACTACACTCATGCCCCTCTTAAGAAGCATATTAGTTAACTTAGCTATTGTAGTTGTTTTACCGTAGCCATTTGGCCCTAGGAAGAGGAGTATTATTGGCCTCTTCTTAACGCCTTTAATGAATTCATCGAAGTCTACGTCGGGAATGTTTGATAGTAGGTTCATTAATGCATCCCTTACTAATACCTTAATGTAATCATCATTACTAAACCTAGGCACCTTAACGCCTATTAACTTAGCCTTAAGTTCATTGATTAATGCCTCAGCAGTGTCGAAGGCTACATCATACTCTATTAGCCTCTCCTCAAATTCCCCCAGGAGCTTATTAACATCATCCTCAGTTAATTCCCTTTGAGTTACTGCATCACCAATAGCCTTCACTAGGCTTGAGAACGCTGACTTAAGCCTATTAAACATGGTTACGGACCCGCCTTAGGCCCTACCGCGCCACCCTGTGAACGGGCTAGGGATGAGTATATGACTGTTAATAAATCCCTCACCTCACTACTACTCCTAATTGCCTGAGCCAACTCCTGCTCAAGCTTCCCCTTGGCGGCATTAAGTTCATTCAACCTACCGTTTATTAACTCAATGGCCTGGGGTATGGGCATTTCAGCCACGTAACCCTCCCCAATATCCACAAGAGCCTTAGCAGTATCCTTAGCCTCAGCCTTAACATAAATCCCACCACCTATTGTGACGTATGAGTCACTAACAACCCCCTTACTCAACTGCTCAAGGACGGCCTTAGCGTTATTCAATTCATTAATAGTCATGTTAAGTACAGTTAAGTTCTGGGACAGCGTGTTAACTAGGTTAACTAACTCATTATACCGCTCAGCCAGCTCCTCTAACTGATCCTGCGTTATAACTAGCCTCCTACCCTCACTCATATTCACCACGTCACCAGTTTATCAAGGCTTAGGAGCTGCTTAATGTAACGGTCCTTAACCTCACTGGGGTTAACCTCAGTAATTGACTCCACCTTAATTAAATTCCTGGGAACCTTATGGCCTCCACCAATCCTAGTGTAAACCTTCTCCCTGGCATCACCTTCATTAATGGCAGTGACCTCAATCCTGAACTTCCTCCACACGTTACTCCTATCCTTAAACCACCCTGAAACACTATACACCTTAACCAAGCCCATCACTGATCAGCCGAGCGCAGGAGCCTTTTATAAATTATAGCACTAGGCTCCAAGCCTCCTACCCTCATGCATGAGCCGGTAGTGAGCATAATTGTTTTTAAGGAGTATGCGTAGTCGCAGTTGTGGAGGATGTTAAATATAAGGCGAGGTTTGTCTACGCTGAGGACTACGGTACAGGCTACTTTAAGTATGGCCCAATAACCCTGGGTGAGGTACCGAGGGTTATGCCCAGTAGGGGTCTATTGCTTAGGGACCTGCCTGAAAGCATGAAGCTCCTTATTCCTAGGGATGTTTTAAGTAGGGGTGTTGTGGTTGGTGATGAAGTATCAAAGTACCTTAGTTCACTTAGGGATGCAATAAGGAATCTCAAGTACCCCCTGCATGATGGAATAGTGAGGAGGGAGGATGAGGATGCTTGGAGGGTTGTGAGGGAGATGACTAGGTTCACTATTGCTCAATTCCACGGTGAGGCCGTTAGGCAGAGTGACTATAGGGGCTTCCTAGTGGTGGCTGCGTTATCGGCATTGGCCCCGGACTACATGAAGGAGAGGTTCGTTGAACTGCATGATGACGTTAATAGGGAGTTGGGTGGTAATGCGGTTAGGGCTGTGACCGTCATTGACCAACCCTTCGCAGTGGCCATAGCTGAGAAGGCCGTTACATGCATAGTTATTGAGGCTGGGCACGGTAATACCCAGGTTGTTCCAATAAGCTATGGGCCAATTAGGGATGGTATAGTGGCCTTGAATAGGGGTGGGGCTGAGGCTAATGCAATAACCAGGGAAGTGCTTAAGGACGCTGGCTACGGTGACTTGGCTAAGGATGATTATGTTGTTGAGGTTGTTAAGAGGGAGGCTGGCTTAATCCCAAGGGACCTTGATGAAGCCATTAATAAGGCTAAAAAGGAGCCGGGTAAGTATGCGGTATCAGTTAAGGTTAATCCACTGGTTACCATTGAGCTTAAGGAGTACTCCTGGATGAGGTTCCTAATAGGGGAAATACTCTTTAACCCAAACCATGAAATATTCAGGAGCTATACCCAGCAGGGTAGGTTAACGATAGAGGACGTGACTGTTGGGGACATGGTATTCCACGGTGAAATGAGCATATCAGACGCAGTAATAAGTAGTGTTAGGAGGACGCCAGTGGAGATTCAGGATAAGGTACTTGAAAACATAATATTAAGCGGCGGCTCCTTCAACTGGAAGGCACCACAGGAGGGCCTTAGGGATGTTGCAGTAACAAGCCCTGAGAAGGTTAAAATAATGATGAGTAAATTATCCCCAGAATTAGCGGAGAGGGTTAATGTTAGGCTGGTCAATGACCCACAGTTTAGCGTATGGAAGGGTTCAATAGTTTACGGTTATGCCCTACCACTTAACGTTAAGTGGAATGAGAGGACTAAGGAGGGCTGGTACTTCCTAAACCAATGACTCAATACTCACCATCATTCACCCTACTTAAGTATAATCTAAGAACCTTCCTAATCGCTGACCTAAGGTGATGGCTAACCGTTGATTTAGATAGCCCAAACTCCCTAGCTAAATCACCCAACTCAATACCCCTAGTGCCATTGAAGAAGCCTGCCTCATAGGCCCTCTTAAGAACGTGGAACTCCCTATGCGTTAACATTGTGCTTAAGGCTAAACCATTACTAAACGACTCATGCTTAACCTTTATTGGTGTGCATTCAATTAAATCAACATCACCACGGCTCTTAAGAGCCCCACAGGCAGACTCAGCAGTGGACTTATCAGTGAAGTATGCTGTGAATTCCTTAACGCCATTATGAACACGCGACTGAACAGTTAAGCAGCCGGCATTAATTAACTCATACTTTAAAACACCATTATATTCACTTAGGAAGGCAACCTCATAGTACCTCCGTGAAACATTATTAACATAAAGCACACTGAAAACGTTACCAAGCCCACTCCTCAATGCATTGATAAAATCCTTAATTAATGAGGAATCCAAGCCATGAACAGCAACAACCTCGAGGGTAAGTTCACTAGGCTTAACAACATAAGACGATAAACCAACCACACTCAAATTAGGGTAATTACGCGTCACCACACTCCAATCACCATGATGAGTAAGGCGTACATGAAGCCTATAAGGCATAGTGAATTCT
>NZ_DAXS01000087.1:13202-14520 GCF_002506515.1 Caldivirga sp. UBA161 | reverse complement strand
CAAACCATCAGAAGAAAAATCCTCCCTACCCCTACACGGCCACTCATCATACGGGCACTCCTCCCTTTTAGTATGCAGTGTAGTATCAGTTAATATGGTTACTGTAGTGTTCTCCATGCCACCGTATATGAATTCATGAACAGCCACCTGCTTATAAACAGGATACGGGTACTGGACACCAGTGTACTCACTGAAGAATTTAATAGCATCACAAGTGGCTGCAAAGGTTACTTGAGGATCCCCATACCTGCCCTTAGGCCAGTAGTACTCCAGCTTAACCCCATTGCAGTCTGATTCAAGCTTATCAAACTCACCTGCGGCGAAGGCTATTAGGTAGGGGGAGTGTGGGTAATCGAAGATCCAGCGCCATGTGGTTCTATCATTAAGGTCCTTAACGCTCATTAAGACGCCGTTTGAGACCGCTACCATGCCCTTTGGGACCGTTATCTCTAATTCCGTTGGGAATTTTATATTAGGGTTATCGGGTAATGGTAGCCAGTACCTATTATCCTCACTCTCACCCTGAGTCCAAACCATTTGCGCTGTGTTACCTTTCTCCTTGCTGGGCCTTATGAAGTAGGCGCCCTTCCTGGGCTTAGCCTCGTAAATAACCTCAATGATTGTGTTTTGAGATGCCTCAAGGGGTGGGTTGAAGTATAGCCTTAGTATTGAGCCATCGTAATCCCTCTGGTGGCTAGTGGATAATATGTACATCTCCTCTGCATTTAACTCAATGTAACTAAGCCGCCTCCTTGGTATAACCTCGTAAATAACCCTACCCCTAAGCCTGCCCTCACTAATGAAGACCTCTAACTGAGCTATTAAACGCCTAATCATGTATGGGTATGATTCAGGAAACCTTGGCTTGTAGTCTGGGAATGCGAAATCCCTACCAATAAGGTACTTCCCATTAACGAACATTATTAAAACCCCTAGGTTAGTGTATTTAAGTAATCCCAATCATGTTAATGGCTCTTCCTTCACTCTTAAAGACAATAATCTTAATGCGGTTAGGTGCATGAGGTTTCAGAATTCATGATTTAATGGGGAAGCCAGGTTTAATTAATTTCTCTAAGCTAAGAATATCATTAATCTGCTCATCAGTGTACCCTAATTCCCTTAACGCTTCCCTTATTGATAATCCGCGTGTTAGCCTCCTACCGATTTCAGTGGCTTTATCATACCCAATTACAGGGGAAATCACAGTTATTAATGATGGGCTACTCTCAGCGTACTTCCTCATCTTATCCACATTAGGGACCATACCCTTCACCACAAGGTCAGTGAACTTGCTTAAGGCCTCGGAGAGTAGAGACAC
>NZ_DAXS01000087.1:3017-13165 GCF_002506515.1 Caldivirga sp. UBA161 | reverse complement strand
CTGATTAGCGTAATCCAGCCCCACAACCTGAGCCACCACCAGTAGGGTTGCCTCCACGGTTATTGGGTTAGTTTTACCTGGCATAATGCTGCTTCCAGCCACCTCCTCTTGGGTTGGTAAGTCAATTTCATTCAATCCAGTCATGGGACCTGAGAACATTAACCTTACATCCTGCCCTAACCTATATAGATTAATAGCCATTGTACGTAGGGCGCCACTTAAGTTCAACATATCCGTTAGCAACCTCAATCCCCTAAACTTATTCGCAGGCTTAAACCCCAGGGAAGTAACCTCATTAATCTCCCTTACCACCCTCCCCTGAAACTCCGGGTGGGAGTTTAATCCAGTACCTACTGCTGTTCCACCTATGGGTAATTCCTTAACATAGTCCAAGGCAGACTCAAATATTTTTAAATCATGGGAGAATGCGTCAAGATAGCCGCTTAATTCTTGTCCTAGGGTTATGGGTAGTACATCCCTTAAATGGGTCCTACCAGCCTTAATTATGGTATCAAATAATGTTGACTTCTCACTTAATAATATTGTTAATTTATTAAGAGCTGGTATGAGAAGAGATTCCGAGGAATATGCGGCCGCTATTCTGATGGCAGTGGATACAGTATCATTTGATGATTGCCCTAAGTTCACGTGATCATTTGGGTGAACCCTCCTACCTGAAATTTCACTGGCCCTCTCCGCAATTATCTCATTAATATTCATGTTTAATCCAGTACCGGAGCCTGTTTGGAAAACATCCACGGTTACTTCATAATCAAACTTACCCTCCATAACCTCCCTGGATGCTTGCATTATTGCCTCCCCCAAATCTGCATCAAGTAGGCTTAAGTCAGTGTTAACCTTGGCGCAAGCATACTTTACTAATCCCATAGCCCATATTACCTGGCGGGGGAACCTTATACCGGTATTCATGAAGGGTCTTGAAGCCGCTTCCACATACTTCATAAAGAATCACTTAATCTTAAGGCGTTTATTCCTTATAGTCTAGTTAATGGGAACTTAACTTTAACGTAATATTTATCAAAACAGGCAATGAATAATTCAGTAAGGTAAATAATAAAGCTAGGTGAAGGATTGGGTTCGAATAGCGCTGGATTCATGAGGTAAAAAACTTATTAAGCTATAGGAACACCCTATAGGTTATGTCATCACTGGCCAGTGATGAGGCTAATGAGAAGATAGCTCAAGCGCTCTATTACCTGGAGAGGATAATCCACGATATGGGTATACCGAGGAATATTAGGAGGGCTGCCAGTGAGGCTGCTAGGATCCTTAGGAATAATCAAATGAGCCCAGGTCTAAGGGCTTCAACAGTAGTCAGCCTACTTGATGATGCCTTATCAGACCCCAATATGCCTACCTACAGTAGGGTCCTCATACTTCAGATTATTGCTGTTCTAGAGCAGGTAAAGGATATTGTTGGCTAATTATGCTTCTATTACCTTTTAACAGGCAGTTCCAACTGAGGGCTTAATGTTGATTACCTAAAACTGCACATAACTGTTTATAACCACTCTAATTAAGCACCTTTACTTATGGAGAGGGCATTCACTATTGCCAGTGAAGATGAGGTAATTAGGGGTGAGGTAACTGACGTGTACTTCGCTAGGACTATTGATGTACTTAAGGCAGCTGGGTTAGATAAGGTTAAGGTTAGGGCTGAATTCCACGTAATGAACCTCCCAAGGGATTACGAGTGGGCAGTCTACACAGGATTGAGTGAGGTTCTTGAATTAGTGAAGAGGGCTGGGCTTAAGGTTAATGTGTACTCAATGCCGGAGGGTACAGTGTTTCAGGCTAAGGAACCATTAATGATCATTGAGGGTAACTACATTGACTTCGCGGTCTATGAGACTCCAATACTGGGTATACTTAGGCATTACTCATCAATATCCTCGAAGGCGGCTAGAATTAAGTATAGGGCTATGAATAAGCAATGCCTATTCTTCGGCGCGAGGGCGCTTCACCCTATTATACAGCCAATGGCCGATAAGGCAGCCTACATGGGTGGGTGCGATGGAGTTGCTAATATTGTTGGGGCAAGGCTCCTCGGTATACCAGCTTCAGGTACTATGCCGCATGCATTAATGATAATTTTTAAGGCTGTTAAGAATGACCATACCTTAGCATGGGTTTGGTTCGATAAGGTGGTTCCACGGGATGTACCTAGGATAGTGTTGGCTGACACCTTCCTTGATGAGAGGGAGGAGGCCTTAATGGCAGCTAAACTACTGGGTGATAGGTTAAGTGGCGTAAGATTGGATACGCCAAGTAGCAGGAGAGGTAACATGAAGGCTATAGTTGAGGAAGTTAAGTGGACTCTTGAACTAGCTGGATATAGGAATGTTAAAATAATAGTGAGTGGTGGGCTTGATGAGGAGGCTGTAGGGGAGTTAAGCGACTTAGTGGATTCCTTCGGAGTTGGAACATCAATAGCGTTCCCACCCAGTGTAGACATAAGCATGGACATAGTGGAGTACTATGATGAGAAGTTAGGTGAATGGGTGCCCCTCACTAAGAGGGGTAAGATGCCTGGCTTTAAGCAAGTCTACAGGTGCAGCGGCTTCAGGGACTTCATAACCCCATTCCACTCTACCGTAAAGTGCCCTGATGGTTCAGAGCCTGAGGCTTTAATTAAGAAGGTTTATGATGAATCAAGCGGCATACTAATGAGTGTTAAACCAAGTGACGTTAGGAATCATGTACTCACTCAATTAGGTGAATTAAAGAGGAGTAATGGTACAGTATCCGCATACTTTAGTTCATTGGGGAGCTAAGTTTTTAAAGCAGTGCGCATAGTTTAAAGCCTACGAACATATTGTTGGCGCAATGGGTGATTTACATTGAGTGAAGGTGAGAGGAAGGCTGGTGAGTTAGAGTATGTGAGGAGGACTAAGTACCATGTTGAGAATATTAATGGGATTGAGGTCACTAGTTTCGAAGTACCTTACATAAGGTACTTTGCTGAGGATGAGTTGATTTACCTTGAGGCAGTCTTAGACTTTAAGAGTACTGATGATTTAATTAAGAGGATTGATGAGAGTAAGCTTGGCAGGAAGACGATAGAGAAGGTGTTTGCATACAGGCTTAAGCAGCTTGATTCAGGTCCTGAACCCTGGCCAGTGGAGCCAGCCCTACTACCAAGTTTAATACAAAACAATGCTGAACCTAATCCAGTGTATGAGGTGAAGCCTGATGAGGGGCTTAATGAATTAGTTTCATCAGCATATGGGCTTAGTAGATTTATGTTCTCCTACTCAATAAGGATAAACGATATTGAGGACTTCCTATTCATGGGGGTTTTAAACAAGGGCTTCTATAAGGAGGTCTACATAATGAGGAACATTGAGCCAATGGCTATTGTTAAATATAATATTTACGTTTAAGCTGCTGGGGCCCTTATCCTTAAGCCTAGTTTACCTAAATCCGATGCAAGTGATTCCTCCTCCTCCCTAGTTAAACTCCTCACTAATGGTTCCTTAACGCTTCCAAAATCATACTTAAGTAATCTCACTAAACTATAATGTACAGCTGGCCTTGGATACTTATTGGCAGTATCCCTTACCTTAGTGACTAAGGCCTGAACCCTTAATGCGTTATTAACGTCACCATCCTTAGCCTTCCTATACGTATCAATAACTAGGTTAGTTATTGAGTTGGATAACGCTGAAATGCATCCCTTAGCCCCCACTATTATTGATGGCGCTATCATGTGGTCTGAACCATTAAACACCTCTAACCCCATCTCTATAAACTGCATTAATTGACCTAAATCACCACTACTATCCTTCATACCTGCAATCCTAACCCCATCCTTAATTAACTTGGTGACAATATCTGGAGTCACGTTAAATCCAGCGTTGCCTGGAATATTATATATGAAGGTTGGGAGTTCGGTTAACTGATTTAGCTTCATGAAATACCTCCTTATGGTTTCATAATCGGGCCTATAGTAAATTGGTACAATTGAGGCAATAGCTGACGCACCATACCTCTCAGCAAGCTTAACAGTACCAGCAACAGTATCCCAATCCAGTGAACCAACTTGAACAACAATAGGTTTACCACCGGAAGCCTCAGTAACAGCCTTGATAACAGCCTCCCTCTCCTCAAGATTAAGCAAAACACCCATACCAGTGGTACCGAGGGGGAAGAAGCCATTAACCCCCTCCTTAACAAGTGATGAAACATGTGCGGACAAGCCATCCACATCAACATTCCCATTCCTAAAAGGTATCGTTAAGGCAACCAACACCCCCTCCATAATAGCCTACTAATTCGTGAGCTTAAAAATACTCTGGGAAATTAATAATTGGGTTTACTTCAATAACTTCATGGAAAATTAAGGATTTGACTTAACCATATAGGAATTATTGCAGCATCACTCCCTCACAACTAGGTAATCCTTACCTCTTAAAACATATTCACCACTTACCTTCTCGCCTGTTTCAATATTAACACCGCTTACGTGTATCCTGGTGTCGCTCCACCCATGGTTAATGTACGCTACATAATTATACTTACTTGACTTAAGCCTAGCCACTTGAACCCACTTATTAGGCGTTAATGTACTAAGCCCCTCCCTTCTTAATATTAGATTATAGAGTAAGTGTGCGTCATAGTTCTCAAAGGGCTTTGGACTTAAGCCTAACCAGTACTCCAGTGGGTAGGTTATGAAGTATACTTTACCTGAACCTACGTTGGAGTAGACGATGACTGGATTACCTGCCGAATCCTTAAGTAGCACATCTCCTCCACTGACCTTAGCTATAGCCCTATCGTAGGTGTAGCCCATTGCTGGTACATTAATGTTAATGTTATCCACTGCCACATTTAACCCATCCGAGAGTATTGGGTAATTGTAGTAGAGGTCCAGTTTAATGGCCCAGTCAATGTTCATCCAGAAGCCGTAACAGTATGATATTACCGCAACTCCCCCTCTCTCTACGAATTTCCTGACCTCCTCCTGGGTCTGGGCAAGGTACCTTAATGCGCATGGTAGAAAGAGTACCTTAACGTCATTACTAATCTTAGTCCTGCTTCCCTCTATTATTACACCATCTGTTAGGGGTTCCTCAATAATAACCCTTGGATTTAAGCCATTTTGAACAAGCATAACGTACGAGGAGAGGAGCGCAGTGGATATTTTGCGGGCGTCATCCCTTGAGGTGAATGGGTAACTCCAGTATACGTATGATGGGATTAGTAAGGCAACAGAATCCTCCACAGGCTCCACGTCACCAAGTGTTGAAATTAACCTGGAGAACCTTGTTAATTCATCACCCTGAGGCTTAACCCTCCAATCAACTGTAGTTACACCGAACCTGAGTTCATGGGGATGGTGGGAGTATGGCCTCTGGTTAATCAATGGGAAGTCACTGTAGCACCAGCCCCATGCACCCATAGCCCCGCTAATTAAGGAACCCATTAGTACAGTCCTATAGTAGCCTGCTATGTGTTCATCAGAACTGAGTGTTGATGATGCTCCAAACTCCTCAAGTATTGTTGGCTTCCCCAATCCCCTGCAGGCCTTAATTATTAACTGAGGCATTACAGTATGCCTAATGGCATCAGTGTCAGGTGTGTAGAAGTGTGGCCCCATGTAGTCAACGTAATCCTTATACTTGTATGGGTTAAAGCCATTGAATGCCCCCATGATTCCCCAGCACCCATCACCAGTGGTAACCCAGTGCCCACCATCAAGTGACTTAACTAGGCTTGACATTTCCTTAATCCAGTCAGTAACCTTATCCTCACTTGACGTTGCGTATATTGGCAGCTCATTACTAAGTATCCAACCCCTAATGGCTGGGTGGCCCCTGAACCTTGACACTATGGTTTCAATAAGCACCTTAACTTCATTCCTAAGTTCAAAGAAGTCCCTACCACCCCTCCATTGGGGGTCCCAATTCTCACCAGACATGTGGCCAACTATGAATGTTAAGTAAACCCCAACATCATGTTTATGGGCTAGGTCAAGGAATTTACCTAGCCTCCTAAGCATCTCCTCATCAACCCTCCCAGGCTCCCTCTGGAAGTCAGGCCAGTATATGAAGGCTCTAATTACATCAACACCCAGTTCCCTGATTTGGGCTAATTCCTTATCAACAACCTCCTCATTGAAGAACCTCCACATTAATGGCCCCCCATTCTTACTCCAGTAGTTTAAGCCTATTAGGAACATGAGTTGGTTTTCTAGGAATAAAGTTTTAAAGTAATACTTCATTAGGCCCATTGAGTAGTAATGGCTGGTCAACCACTTCACGTTAATGCCAGGACAACAGCAATAATAATAATCATAAACAGCGTCCTGTCAATACCATACCTGGTGTTCAGTTACCTTGGTTTAGGGAGGGCTTCCGCATTAATGGGTATTCTCCTATCAGACTACTTAATAGCACCATACTTACCTTGGCCCCTTGGATTAGTTACATCAATGTTCTTCGACCCATCCATACTTGACTACGTATTCAACATGCTTACCTTATTCTTCATTGGCCCGTTCTTTGAACGTAGGTATGGGAGGGGTATGATGTGGAGGGTTTACTTAATTTCAGGGTTCTTCTCAGCGTTATCAATATTCCTATACGGGCCTAATACATTCATTGCGGGGGCTTCAGGGGCATTATTCGGTATGATAGGTTTCATAATTGCCTTACCTGATAGGTGGGTTATATTATCTAATCCGTGGAATGTAATAGCGATAATATTCCTCCTAACGCCCTTTGCAGCCAGCTTTGGTATAGCCTACCTTGGTCATTTACTGGGTTTCGTAGTTGGTATAGTTTATGGCTACGTTTGGTACAGGAGGGTTGTTAGGTATGGTGCTAGGCTTAGGTATAGGTATTTTTAACATTGCCTCAACTTACTCTGGCCTTGCCTGAGAAAACTTTATATAAGCTTATAGGAAAGTCCACGTGATCATGAATGTCAGTTAGAGTTGTTGAGAAGAGGATAGAGGATATTCTAGAGATAATGAGGAATCCATCGCAAATTAGGAATGTTGGTACACTAGCCCATGTTGATCACGGTAAAACAACCACAACAGACTCCCTACTCATGGGTGCTGGTTTACTTAGCCCTAAGGTTGCAGGTAAGGCGCTTGCGTTGGATTACGTTGAGATTGAGCAGATAAGGCAGATGACCGTTAAGGCAGCTAATATAAGCCTATACTTCGAGTATGGTGGTAAGCCCTACTTAATAAACTTCGTTGATACGCCAGGCCACGTTGACTTCACTGGGCATGTGACTAGGTCACTTAGGGTAATGGATGGGGCCCTCGTTGTTGTTGATGCGGTGGAGGGTGTTATGACTCAAACCGAGACCGTGGTTAAGCAGGCAATGGAGGAGATGGTTAGGCCAGTGTTATTCATTAATAAGATAGATAGGCTAATTAAGGAGCTTAGGTTATCTCCACAGGACATTGGTAATAGGATAGTTTACATTACCAAGGAGTTTAACTCACTTATTGACTCATACGCACCACCTGAGTTTAAGGAGAAGTGGAAGGTCAGTGTTAATAAGGGGCAGGTTGCCTTCGGCTCCGCCTTAAGTAAGTGGGGTTTAACAATCCCAATGATGCAGGAGAAGGGTATTAAGTTCAGCTACATAATGGATGCCTACGAGAGGAATGCTGTTGATGAGCTTGCTCAAGAATTTCCACTATACAGAACCTTGTTAACCATGATTATAGAGCACATTCCACCACCTGACGTTGCCCAGAAGTATAGGGTACCTAAGTTATGGAAGGGTGACTTGAATAGCCCAGTGGGGAAGGCGCTACTTGATGCTGACCCTAATGGTCCATTAGTCATAGCTATAAGTAAGATAAATAAGGATCCCCACGCTGGCTTAATAGCCACTGGTAGGGTTTTCAGTGGAACTATTAGGGAGGGTGATGAAGTTTACATAATTGGGCAGAAGATAACTAAGAGGGTTCTTCAAACCTACCTATACATGGGTCCTAATAGGATAATAGTGCCTGAGGTTACTGCAGGTAACATAGTGGCATTAATGGGTGTTGATGAGGCTAGGGCCGGTGATACACTTGTGGCAACTTCACTTAAGGATATTCCACCATTTGAGAAGATGAGGTATGTATCGGAGCCTGTGGTCACTGTGGCAATAGAGCCTAAGAATCCTAATGACTTAGCTAAGCTCGTTGAGGGGCTTAGGGACCTGGTTATTGAGGATCCAACATTAAGCCTTAAGATTGATGAGGAGACTGGGCAAATACTATTAAGTGGTGTCGGTACGCTGCACCTTGAGATAGCCACATGGCTACTGAAGGATAGGACTGGCCTAGACTTCGTTGTTTCGCAACCATTAGTTAGGTTCAGGGAGACTGTCAGAGCTAGGTCGCAGGTCTTTGAAGGTAAGTCACCTAATAAGCATAATAGGCTATATATAAGCGTTGAGCCGCTTGACGAGGAGTCCATAAGCCTAATACAGTATAGTGAGGTAACGGAGGATATGGATCCAAGAGAGAGGGCTAGGATACTTAGGGAGAAGGCTAATTGGGATACAGATGAGGCTAGGGGTATTTGGGCAATAGATAATCAATACATTAACGTGCTCATTGATAAGACCAGTGGTATTCAGCACCTTAGGGAGATTAGGGATTACATAGTCCAAGGCTTTAGGTGGTCAATGTCAGCTGGGCCATTAGCCCAGGAGCCAATAAGGGGTGTTAAGGTAATACTACATGATGCGGTGGTTCACGAGGATCCAGCCCATAGGGGTCCAGCCCAAATAATGCCTGCAACTAAGAACGCAATATTCGCCAGCTTCCTTTCAGCTAACCCAACATTGCTTGAGCCCCTCCTGCTAATTGATGCTAAGACTACTGTTGACAATATGGGTCCTGTAACCAGTGTAATAACTAGGCATAGAGGCAGGGTTATTGACGTCACTCAGACTGAGACCATGGAGGTGGTTGTTAAGGGTGAGATACCTGTGATAGAGTCATTTAACATAAGTGATGAACTTAGAAGCGCCACGACAGGTAGGGTCTTTTGGAGCCTACAGTTCTCACGTTGGGCACCAGTGCCTGAAAGCCTCCGTGAGAGCTTGATACTATCAATTAGGGAAAAGAAGGGGCTACCTAAGGAGTTACCTAAGATTGAGGACTATATTTCGACAATTGCCTAAAATGCATATAATGCACTAATCATGAATCATAAAAATACCTTTAAGTGATTTAAATTAACAATGAATGATGATATTGAGGAATTAAAGAGGAAATTAATTAAGGAAATGCTGGCTTCAAAATCTAATAGGCGGGATAATGGAATTGAAGTAATGGATTTAAGAGGGATAGGATGCGATGCATTAAAGAAATTCCTTGTGAATTACCAGTTAGGTGAACATAATAAGAGGTATAGAGTTCTCTTAGATGACTACACGTGCTTCGCAATGATTAAGAGGGCTATACCATTACTGGGTGGTAAATTACTGAACCTTGGCAGGGAATCAACATACCTATTTATAGAATATGAAAAATAATTATAGTATTATGAATGTGAAATACTTTATTTTAGACTAATTATAATACTCATGTTAGTATATTCATCTTATATTGGGAAATAACTCTTAATAAGGATAGTAAATGCGCTGCATCAATGCTTGGGAACATAATAGCCCTAGCTAAGTTCATTGAGATTATGATTGCAGGCCTATGCGCAGGCATATTAGGTTCATTAGCCGGCTTAGGTGGTGGAGTTGTGCTTACCCCTGTGCTAACATTGTTTGTGGGAATACCAATGATGTACGCCTCTGGTTCAGCCTTAATATCAACCATAGCCACCTCAGCAGGTTCAGCAAGCGTCTATGTTAAGAGGAGGTTGGCTAATGATAGGATTGGGATAAGCCTAGTTACTGCAACCTCAGGTGGCGCTATTGCCGGGTCATTAACCGCTAATTACGTGTATGAGCATGGTTTAACATGGATAATATACACTGTATTCGGCATCGTACTCTTACTCTCAATAATACCCACCGTACAGAGAAGTACATGTGAGTTACCACCATTACGTAACCCCGATAAGACAACTAAATTACTTAGACTATACGGCGTCTGCTATGATCCTGCACTTAAAATTTGGTACAAGTATTGGGGTGTTCGTTGGTGG
>NZ_DAXS01000087.1:0-2924 GCF_002506515.1 Caldivirga sp. UBA161 | reverse complement strand
ATGATAGGAGTAACAGCAGCAACAAGTAGTTCACTATATTGGCATTTCGGCTACATTCAACCATTCATAGCTGTCGCTGCGGCAGTGGGGGTATTAATGGGTTCAATGCTTGGCACCAGGCTGCTGATACGGATTACTAATAGGCAGATTAGGTGGGTGTTCGTAGGGGTATTAGCGTACTTTGGGTTAAGAATGACGCTTAGGGGCTTAGGTAAAGAACATTTACTGCCATTAACATCCCTTGAGAGGAATATAGTGGCTGCAGTCTTTTCAGCCATAGTTATCAGCACATTGTATCTATTACTCACGTATAGATATAATAGTACTGCTGATGAGACAGTCATAATGTATCGTACGCAGCCTAATAGCACTAGCCTCATTGAAGAGAAATTCATAGGCATAACCAGTAGTTTACTTAGATATGGGGTATTTGTAAGTGTGTTGTTAATGATAATGGGTCTACTAGTAATGATTACAAGTGGACATGGCCTTCAGTATTCACTGAACATGATAACTGACCCATCAAGTCAATTAAACACATCCTTAATAGGGGCTACTACAATAATCAGTGGTTTAATTAAACTTGATGGCTTATGCATAATGCTTATTGGGCTCCTTACACTGATAGTGATACCAATATTGATGATAATCCTTAATATGGTTAGATTTACGCTTGAGCACGATATACTTTATTTAGCGTTCACATTAATAGTGCTCACTAACTTAATGCTTGCTATTGTGGTATTACCAATATTCATAAAGTGAAGTTGAAGGATGTAATGAGATTTAATATTACATAAAATGTGAAATAATGCCTTAGGATGTTCATGAATTTATAAAGACCTCTTATGGAAACCTGGATGATTGGTTTTACACAAAAAATATTTACTAAATCACGGTATAAAGGGTATAAGTAATATGACAATGCTACCTCTAGTAATGTATGCGGTAGGGTTGGTTCCCTTAGGGGATACACTTATCTTCTTTGCTTCATTAATGTGCATATGCATTATCATAGGCTTTGTCGCCTCATTGGCTGGTGTTGGTGGGGGTGTCTTATTTACGCCAATAATGATGGCCTTCACATCCATTAACCCTGACATAATTAGGAGTACTGGATTAGCCATAGCAACCATGAGTTCCCTGGTGAGTGCTAAGCCGTATTTACGCGGTAACTTAGCCAACTTCAGGCTAGTGTTAGTATCATCAATACCATATACGCTTTTTGCAATAATTGGTTCAATAATAGGATTACACATAACTAATGTATTTGGCTCAGTGGGTAAATCAATTATAAGGCTAAGCCTTGGAATGCTTATCTTAGCCATAGCTATGTTATTCGTGGTAAGGGGTAATAAGGCTGATATACCAAAGCCTCCCAGTATGAGGGATAAGTTGGCTGAATTACTCAGGCTTAACTCAGTGTATAGGGAGGGGTCACTTAACTTACTTATTGAATATAGAGTAGTGAATCTACAGTGGGGCCTCTTAAGCTTAATGGGTGTTGGATTAGTGTCAGGTATGTTTGGGCTAGGGGCCGGTTGGGCCATTGTCCCAGTCTACAACATGCTAATGTACATTCCATTAAAGGTGGCTAGCGCATCAAGCATAGTACTGATAGGTATTGGGGATACTGCTGCAATGTGGGTTTACATTAATAATGGCGCCTTCATCCCACTTTTCGCAGTACCATGCCTACTGGGCATTATAATTGGCGCCCGTATTGGATCAAGAATAATGCCTAAGGTAAAGGTTAATTGGATAAGGATATTGGTGATTATGGTAATGATTATTGCTGGTTTAAGGCTAATACAGCAATCATTACCATTACTAGTGGGGTGGTTATCATGAGCATTGAGAAGCCTACTATTAGAGAAGAGCCTGAGGCAAGAATATACGGTGACATAGCCTTCATACTCATGATGCTGAGCGCATTATTACTCGTACTTGGTTGTATACTAGTCATGTTAAGGCATGGTGATGCAGCATTCTGTACAATAGGTGGATTACTTAGTGGTGATCCTCCCAATGAATTAAAATCATGCTATACTGGATTAATAACAGTGAGGCTTAGTGAAGTTGAAAGTATAGGCATGACTATTTTTGGTTCAGCAGCCATAATAGGGTTATCACTAACTGCTGTAGTATTAATGTTAAGGAAGGATACAATATACGCTGCAATATCATTAATACTATTAGTAATATTGTTAGTATCAGCCTTAGGTATAGTTAATGTTAGTTTAGGTTAACCTATAGGCTTAGTAACATCATAACATTGGGTTTAAATCACCGCTTTCTGCATAATCATTAGCAGTAGTGCTTATGGTCAATGCCCCATGGCTAATGTTTTGAATTATAAAAAGATTCATTGTGAAATACAGTGTAAGTAATGCTTACTATAATATGTTATAGTAAGTTGAGCTATGTGTAATTTACATCATATTTTATGATAATAGGTATAATAAGGTTTGTTTTTTAAACCGTAGGTAGCCAGATTTATTCCATATGCTGAATATAGTTGCAAGGCTATTGATATTCATGGAAATACTTATAGCAAGCATATTCGCTGGCTTACTGGGATCATTAACTGGGCTAGGAGGTGGTACAGTCTTAGTCCCTGTATTAACACTCTTCCTTAATATACCAATAGCTTACGCAGCTGGTGCGGCATTAATATCAACAATATCAACATCCAGTGGCGCAGCCAGTGCATACATAAAGGATAAAATAACAAACATTAGGATCGGTATGGGCCTTGAAATAGCCACAACCACTGGTTCAATAGTTGGGTCATTGACGGTAGCATACATTTACTCACATAACTTAGAATGGATAGTGTACGTTGTCTTCGGTATAGTTATATTAATGTCAATAATACCAACAGCCCAGAGGGGTAAGTATGAGATCCCTGACCCAAAGCCACC
>NZ_DAXS01000002.1:26764-29518 GCF_002506515.1 Caldivirga sp. UBA161 | reverse complement strand
GTTGAGACTTACGGTTGCTGGTTGAATAAGGCTGATTCAGCGTTAATGGAGGAGGATTTAAGGAGGATGGGTTATGTTAGGGTTAATGACCCTGCCCAAGCAGACTTAATACTAGTTAATACGTGCGCAGTTAGGGAGGATTCAGAGGTTAGGGAGCTTAAAGCCATTGAGAAGTACTCTAAGTTAGGTAAGAAGCTAATAGTGGCTGGGTGCTTAACTAAGGCTAGGCCCAGTGAAATAATGAGGATAACGCCCAATGCATTAATAGTTAACCCAAGTTCGGTGGAGAATTTAACTGAGGTCCTGAAGAATGGTGTTAACTCCGCTGAGAGGTTAATGATGAGGATTCCCCAGTATGATGAATCAAGCCACGTTTATGTCATACCTATTCAAGTTGGTTGCCTTGGGAACTGCTCATACTGCGTAATCAAGTATACCAGGGGTGGTATGGGTTGGGTTAAGAGCGCTGACCTAAGTATGGTTAAGGAATCCATAGCTAAGGCAGTGGCAAGAGGCGCTAGGGAAATTTACTTAACTGGGCAGGAGATTTCAGCATACGGTAAGGATAAGGGGTATGATTTAGTTGACTTACTTGAGGCAGTACTGAGGGACGTTGATGGGAGGTACCTAATTAGGTTAGGCATGCTTGAGCCGCTGGAGCTTGAGGGATTAATACATAGGTTAATTGACGTGATTAAGAGTGATTGGAGAATCTACAAATTCTTCCACATACCTGTGCAGAGTGGCAGCGACAAGGTGCTTAGGCTAATGAGGCGTAAATACACTGTGGATTTGTTTAAACGAGAAGTGGAGTTGATTAGGAAGAACTTCAGTAACTCATTCATAGCCACCGATATAATAGTTGGCCACCCTGGGGAGGATGATTCTGATTTCCAGGATAGTGTTAAGTTAGTTAGGGAGTTAGGTATTGATAAGGTTCACGTTGCCAGGTATAGCCCAAGACCATTCACTGAGGCTGCTTACATGCGCCAAATACCTGATCAAATTAAGAAACAGAGGAGTAGTATACTAAGTAAGGTGGCTCTTGAGGTTGCATACTCCAGGAACCTGGAGTATGTTGGTGGTACTTATGAGGGTTTAATTAGCTCAATTGGGTTTAAGGGTAAGGGGCTTATGGCTAGGTTAATGGATTATAGGCCGGTTATTGTTAATGAGGGCAGCTTAGGCGCATTCGTGAAGATTAAGGTAACGGGAGCCTCACCAATAAACTTAATTGGTGAAGTAATTGAATGAAACTCGGACCAAGCTGCTTAACTAATCCCCCACATAACTAAGCCTAAATACTCGCGAAGAGTACGATTATCCCAGGGAATAAAACTTATATGCATGCTTAATGATAGTAAACAGTGGCAGGTAAGTTAACCTTGCTTACGCTATTTGCATTTGCATTACTAGTATTAGGCTTACTTAACTTAAGTAATGCACCATCAACAAGCCTAATGGAATTATACTCTAAGAGGGCAGTAGCCACCTTTAATGCCCTTCAGGACCATTATTACGTAAGCTCCCTAAACCTATATAAGGGCTCCACCTGTGGGAATTATAGTTGCCTATGGACCTACTCACAGATTTTATCAGCATTAGCTTACTTATCTCTAACACCTGGCCTAGATAATTTCACGAACCTATTTAACCAATATTACTTAGGTTTAAGCCACTACTCTAATCCACTTAACCCATCATCAGGATATGAATCAGCGGTAACACCACCCATTGGTCCAGGCGGCGACACTTATTATGATGACAATGAGTGGGTTACATTGGCGTTAATAAAAATGTACTTGGCAACCAATAATACCAAGTACCTGAAGAGGGCTGAGGAGCTGTTTAACTTCATAATCAGCGGATGGAGCACCAATAAGTCATTGAAGTGCCCTGGAGGAATATACTGGAGAGTCGGCGACTTATCGAGAAACACGGTCTCTAATTCCCCAGCTGCCGAAGCTGCTGCTGAATTATACCTAATAACCGGTAATCCAAGTTACTTAAAGTGGGCCATTAAGATACTTAACTGGGTTAACCAATGCTTAAGATCACCCAATGGGCTATATTATGATCACATTAACCCAGATGGCACTATTGATGAGACAATATGGAGTTATAATCAAGGCACTACTGCAGCAGCGGCTGCATTAATATATGAGGCCACCCATAATGAATCATACTTAATACTGGCTGAGGATTCAGCATACGCATCATTAAGCTACTTTAGCCAAGGAGCCATATACTCACAACCGCCTGAATTCAACGCAATATACTTCAGGAGCCTTGAGAAGGTCATCGAGATAAGCGGTAATAGTACTCTCTCCCAAATGTACTGGAACCTACTCTTAACATACATTAATAACACTTGGGTAACTTATAGGGATCCTGAAACAGGATTAATAACAATGGGCTTACCGTGGAATTCAGTTAATCCTGATGATGCGGAAATATGGACTGCAGCAATGGTGCAGCTATACTCGATAGCGGCTGGCTCACAACAGCCAATTATATTTAAGGCAATAGCCATTAAATCAACACATGCGCAATGGCCTACTTTAATCGGTGCGATCGCTGCAATTGCGTTAATCATGGCCATTGCCTACACTATAGTAAGGGTTAAGGGAAGGAGTTAATCCAAGTTCTAATGGATTATAGGCCGGTTATTGTTAATGAGGGCAGCTTAGGCGCATTCGTGAATATTCATCAGCAACTTAATTGGTGAAGTAATTGAATGAAGCTTCAAACTAA
>NZ_DAXS01000002.1:17603-26745 GCF_002506515.1 Caldivirga sp. UBA161 | reverse complement strand
TATGCAGCATAAATGAAGAGAAGCCAATAATACGCATTACCCATTTAATGCACCAGCAGCGTGCAGTGGTAAATGTAAACTATGTAATCATATAGGGGATCATAATCTATGAAACGCATTAGTTAAGGCTAAGTGAGTTATGCGGCGTAATGCTTTTAAAGTAAATATACTATAGAGTTTGGGGTGGTTTTATTGCCAAGTACGCGATAATAGGTTTGGGTAAAATAGGCACAGCGATAGCTAAGGCCTTAATTAAGACTGGCGTTAAGGCGTGTGATATTGCTGGTTCAGTTAGGAGTGAGCATGGGTTAATGAGGGCTAAGGGTGAGTTGCCGGGTATTCATGTGGCGTTAAGTAATGAGGAGGTTGTTAAGGATGCTGAGGTTATAGTTCTTGCGGTTAAGCCTAGGCAGGTGGTTGATGTTATTAATGATGTCGGTAAACTCCTAACTGAGGATAAGTTAATGATTTCAGTGGTTGCTGGGCTTTCAACAAGAATACTGGGTAATCTCACTAGGGCTAGGGTAATTAGGGGTATGCCCAATATTGCAATCCTAGAGGGCTCAGGCGTCACAGCGGTTTCAAGGGGGCCTAGGGCTACTGATACTGATGTTGAATTCACGTGCAGTTTATTTAATGCAGTGGGTAAATGCTATATCATCAATGAGGAGTACTTAAACGCAGTAACGGCGTTAAGTGGCTCTGGACCAGCCTATGTGGCAATGATTGTTGAGGCCCTTTGGGAGGCTGGAATACTGGTTGGCCTACCATCTGACTTAGCCTGGAGCCTCTCAATAGATGTGATTGAATCTGGGGCTAGGTTACTGAATTCTAAGAAGCCGTGGGAAATAATTAGTGATGTTGCAACCCCAGGTGGTGTAACCATTAGTGGGATTAAATTCGCTGAAGAGAGGGGGCTTAAGGGATTATTAATGGGGATGATTGAGTCAGCCTACAGGAGGAGTACTGATGTTCAGAAGATTATTGAGGATACCATAGAGGCTAACTTGAGTAAGCTAAGAAAGTAAAATAATTCTTTACTAATTAGGAAAAATTTTAAAAATAATGATATGCTATTTCATTGTGTAATCAATAAAATAATCACCACTAGGTTTAATGATTATAAGAGGAGTTTGACTAAGAAACCACGTGAGCTATGTTTTAAAACTCTCCCTTGCAAGCACTTAATATGCCGTATGATGTACCATATGTACCATCCCCGGAGGTTGTGGTAAGAAGAATGCTTCAGGTAAGTGGGGTAAGGCCTGGTGAGGTTGTTTACGACCTTGGGTGTGGTGATGGTAGAATAGTTATAATGGCTGCTAAGGAATTTGGGGCAAGGGCTGTTTGCGTTGAGATTAGGAATGATCTTTATGAGCAAACCCTTAGGAGAATTAAGGAGCTTAACCTCGATAATACTGTTAAGGTTATTCACGGTAACTTCTTTGAAGTACCCATAGAGGATGCTGATGTAGTAACCATGTACCTACTAACAAGCGTTAATCAAATGCTTAGGCCTAAGCTTGAGAGGGAGTTAAGGCCTGGAACAAGGGTAGTTAGTCACGATTTCGAGGTACCTGGCTGGAAACCCATACTTGTTGAGGATGTTTACGAGGAGTGGAGGAGCCATAAAATATACTTATTCAAGATACCAGGCGCTGAAATACCAATACTATCTCAGACTCAGGTAAGTGTGCCTAGTGAATACTCGGATATTGTTAAGCTTCTTGATGGGCGTAGATCAATAGAGGAGATAGCTCAGAAGACAGGCCTAACAATGAGGAGGGTTAGGGAGATTATTAGTGAACTTGAGAAACTGAATGTAGTTAAGGAGGTTAAGGTTATTAAGTAAGTCAATATAATTAAATTAAGCCATACCACTTAAAAACCCTGTAATTCTCACCATACTCCATCAAGCCCACTGTAATGCTGATTAAATTCAGGAGAGTAAAAGTTAAAACACCCACAATTAGGCATAGTCCTCATGAATCATGAGGAGAATATTGCCGATGCAGAGTTGGGCGCTAAGTCGATTAAGGATCTTATTGAATCCTATAATCTCATTGGCGGCTTCATGGCCAGGAACCTTTACGATGCATCCAGGGTACTTACCTCAATGTACAATGACCCTGACGCCACAGTAATACTATCATTTACAGCAAACCTAGTATCCACAGGACTCAGGGGTATTTTAAGAGGCATAATAGAGAGGGGGTTTGCTGACGTGGTCATCACTACGGCAGGCACAGTGGACCATGATGTGGCTAAGTCACTTGGTGGAGTTTACTTTAAAGGCTCCTTTGACATAGATGACTCAGTACTATTAAGTAAGGGTATTCATAGGATAGGTAATGTGTTTGTTAGGAGGGAGCATTATGGGCCGCTTGTTGAGAAGGCTGTCCACTCAACATTAAGTAGAATTAATAGGGATGAAGTTGGCGTAAGGGAGTTACTTTGGCTTATGGCTGATGAATTAGATGACTCATCCATAATAAAGGCATCTAAAAGGAGCTGTGCGCCAATATACATACCCGGCTTCGTTGATGGAGCCTTTGGTACAGCAATATTAACCTATAATGAGGTTCAGAGGGCTAGGTCAGGGGGTAGGAGGGTTAATGTTAATGTGCTTAAGGATGAAGAGGAGATAATGAATATAATTTACTCAAGTAAGAGGCTTGGCGCCGTGATAATAGGTGGGGGTATTAGTAAGCATCATACCATTTGGTGGAGCCAATTTAAGGGTGGATTAGATTATGTTGTTTACTTAACTACAGCAACTGAATGGGATGGATCATTAAGCGGCGCTAGGCCTAAGGAAGCCATTAGCTGGGGTAAGGTTAAGCCGGAGGCTAGGTCAGCATTCGTCCTAGCTGATGCAACAATAACAGTACCAATACTATTCAACTACATAGCCTCCGAGATAGGATTCAGGAGGAGAAACATGGGTGTTTACCCATGGAGTTGCCAATAGTGATTACCGCATCCACGCTGGCTTCAATACTGGCAGCATACATAGTGTTAAGGTGCAGATGTGCCCTAGTACCTGATGTTCACAAACCTAATAAGCCACTAATACCTAAACTAGGTGGGTTAGTGGTATTAGCCTACGTGGTGGTTTCCTTCACTTTACTGAGTATTGGTAAGGAATTAATTAACTCAATGTACTATGTCATATTCTACACGACGCCAATAGTCCTAGGCATAATAGGCATAATTGATGACTTCACCCACGTCCATGAGTTCCTTAGGGTTGGCGCCTCAGTACTTTACCCACTTATAATACTACTAGCCATGGGTGATAAGTTAGGTTACTTGAACTTCCCCATAATAGGCCACTTCTCTAACCCAGTGGTGGTAATTATATTGACGATTGCTGCGTATGGTATATTCTCCAACGCCATAAACATGATGGATGTTGTTAACGGTATTGTCCCATACTCTATGATACTAACGTCCATAATCCCCCTAGCCTACTCAATAATGATTAATAACACTACCTTACTTCAAATGACCCTGGCATTACTAATACCCTCAATAATACTCTTCGCCTTCAACAAATATCCAGCCAAGTTATTTAATGGTAATGGAGGCACCTACTCCATTGGTGCACTTGTTGCTGGTTTAATGCTCTACAGTGGCTTAGGTACATTAATACTCTTAGTAATGGTACCGTATGTAATCAATGGCCTGCTCATTATAGTTAGTTCCAGGGGTATTAAATCAAGGGAGAAGCTTAAGCCCTCAACATACATGAATAACTTCATCATATACCCTAACCTAAATAAGGGGTCAACCTTAACACTAATGAAGATTATAGTCATTGATGAACCTGGGGATGAACGTAAAGTTATAAGGAGCTTCTACACAGTATTCAATGTGGCCACTGCATTAACAATATTGCTCTTCATAGTGCTTTACGTAATGGGGTGGGTCTAATGGTTAGAACGGCATTATATTTAACCGCATTATCATGGGTATTACTACTTATAGGATTTATTGTAATTGGTGTGATTGCACACATGTTTGGTAACCCATGGTTGCTCATAACCGTTGGCCTAATGATAGTTGCGGCTTGGTCAATAGTAGTGTACAGGATTGCTGAAGCCTTAGTGAGGAAGAGTAAGGTGTAATTATTATTTTTAATTAAGGCTTACCTCAATTCACGAGTACCTCCAAACACCTCTACCCCTGTAGTTATACACTATTGCCTTATATGCCGTAACGTGCTCTAAGGTGTAGCCGAGGCCCTCCCTCCCAATACCTGAATCCTTCCTGCCTCCAAATGGGTAGTAGCCTATGCCGTGCCTTGGGTAATCATTCACGTAAACGGCACCAACCTCAAGTAGCCTAGCCGCCTTCCTTATTTTGCTTACATCATTACTGAATATTGAGGCGTCAAGCCCATACCTCCTACCGTTAGATAATTCAATGGCCTCATCAAGGTCATTAACCTTCACTAACACGGCTATGGCTGCGAAGACCTCCTTATTATAGAGGTACAGGTCCTTAACCCTACTCTTATCAATCTCAATTAACGTGGGTTCAATGTAAGTGGGGCCTAGCTTCCTACCACCATAGAGTACTTTACCACCCTTGAGGACTGCGTCCTGGGTTGCCTTAATGACTTCATCAGCGGTGGCTTCATCTATTAATGGGCCCATTGTCGTGTCTGGGCTTCTTGGGTCACCAACCTTGACCTTAGATAATTCCTCAATTAGGTTAGCCTTAAGTTGATCATAAACATTCGGTTCAGCAAAAATGAACTTAACCGCATCACACCTCTGCCCAGCGTAACTGTATATGCCTATGGCGATTCTTTGGGCGGCCCACTTGGGGTCAGCATCATTAAGCACTATGGCTGGGTCACCGCCGCCAAGCTCCATTACGAACTGCTTAATGCCAGCCTCCCTAATAACCTCAATACCGGTCTCAGTGCTTCCGGTTAGTGAAATTGCCCCTATCCTCCTATCTGAAACCACCTTACCCATATCCCTACCCGGTATTGTTAATACTGCAAGGGCCTTAGTTGGGAATCCAGCTAACTCAAGTACCCTGGCGAAGAGTATTGTTGGTAATGGGTCGGCTGAGGCTGGTTTAATTAAGACGGCGTTACCAGCTATTGCGGAGTAGGCTATCTTATTCACGGTATCGAAGAGGGGGTAATTAAATGGCACTATGGATAACACAACCCCAATGGGCTCCCTCTTAACTATAGCCTCACTCTCCAATGCATCAACACTCCAGTCCCCTGGCACATAGTCACCGTGAATCCCCTTAACATCGAAGTCCAGCCTCCTTAACCTTTCAATTGCTGAATTAACCTCACCATTAGCTGCTGAGGGGGTTTTACCAGCGTTGGAGATAAGGACATTAACGAAGTCCTCCCTAAACTTATCGAGTAAATCAGCGGCCTTATGGAAGGCATCAAGCCTCCTTTGACCAGGCATATCCCTTATAGCCCACCTACCTTCCCTATACGCGGTTTCAATAGCTTGCTCAGTTACATTGCCTGGTAGCCTCGGTACCTTGGCTATTACTGATAAATCTATCGGAGATTTAACGTCCTGCCAATTATCACCCATGTACCATTGCCCATTAATAAATGCTGGAAATAGGGGTACGCCCTCAGGCCCAGTCTTTAGTATTGCTGATAACTCAGGAGCCTTAATCTCAACCTTAACCTTACCCTTAACAACTATCATTAATTAGCCCACCTTGGATAACGCTTTTAAGCACAGTGGGTTTTCTGGGTTGGCTTTAATTGACTTAGTTAAAAATTACCCTCAATTCTCCTTAAACTTAACTCCCTCCTCCACCTCTGTAGCCACCTATACACAGTGGAGTGTTGCTTACCGTTAATTAACATTATTAATGCGTCCCTAACAGCCCTAATGTTATCATAGTTACCAATTATGCCCACCGCCTTATCCTTCACGGCTATTTTAGTTTCAGTTAACTCCTCAAGGCTCCTCTTAACCTTACCACCTTCACCAATTATTATAGCCTTAACCCTGCTTAAGTGATTCTCCTTATCCTTACTAATGTAGTCGCTTAAATCCACCACATCAAGGTACTTATCATCACTAAGCAATTCTAACGCATCCTCCCTTGAGAAGCCTAGGGCTAATGCTTGAATTATTTGCCTAGCCTTTATGACTGAATCTGGGTTCGCATCCTGCATTGGTGTTAATACCACTGAGTCATCCTTAACATTAACCTGCACCTTAAGGTCCCCCTCAATGGAGTTCTTAACCTCCTCAGTAATTAGGACCTTAGCCTTCTCTAAGGGTATCTCAAGTGGCCCGCCGAAGTAATAATTAGCCATAATCCTCAATAACCTAACTAACTGGAGTTAAATAAACCTTAACTCAACATGCACATGCCTCCTTAAGTAAATGTTTAATTAATTGCTAAGCTTAATTACTTCAGGTATTTATTCCTCAGGATCTTAGCTGCCTCAGCCATTGAGCGAAGCTTCATGAATGCAATCCTCCTACTGTACTTCCTAAACATCCCTACACCGAATCCGCAGTCAGGGTTTAACCATACCCTAGTTGGGTCAAGCACCTTAAGAACCCTCTCAGCCCTAGTAACTATTTCACTAGGATCCTCAACCCTATTACCCCTAACCTCAACAACACCCAGTCCTATCTCCTTCTCCTGAGGCAGTAATTGAGCAAACTTTGCCGGATCCCCACTTCCTGGGCTTGCATACTCCAGTACATACTGCTTAACCTTTATGTCAACTACCTCTGGGGCTAGTTTCTCATAACCTATGCCATAGTATGGTGAATCTGGATTGGGCCACCTATCCATATGCATCCCAATCCTGACGCCGTCAATGCCCTTAATAGTCTCATTAATGAGGTCTTTTGCTAGGCTTAACTCATTCTTAAAGCCCCTGTACTTCTGCCCATTTAATTCCTGAAGCACCTTCCTATACCTATCAGGCTCATTCTCGGAGGCCTCAACCAAATCCCCAAGCATTGGTTCATCCAATTGAACAAAGTGGACGCCAAGGTCCCTTAACCTAATTACCTCATTCCTAACTAACCTAGAGTACTGTTGGGCTAATTCCTCAGGCTCCTTATAGTAGTCCCTAGAGTACTTAATATGCCAAGCCTCCCACATTATTAAGTATGGGCTAGGTATCGTTACCTTAACCCTCCTGTTAGTTATGCTGAGGGTGAAGGAGGCTTCATCCACTGTGAACGGTTTATCCTCAATTGGGCCCACAGCCACTGGCCTATAGTAGGTTAACTGAGCCTTATAATGCCTCATAATATCTATCCCCTGTGGGTTTATTTCAGATATGTGCATTACCTTGAAGCCAGGAATCTTCTGCCCAACAAAAGCCACGAAGCTCGTCCTTCTCTGCTCACCGTCAGTCAACACCTCCACACCAGCTAACTCCTCCTCCTTAACCGTTAATTTAACGGCATCATTCACGTACTCCTCATACTCCTCCTTATCCATCTTACCCTCATTAAATAATTCAAAGGCCTCAATAAGCCACTTAGGCCTTGGGAAACTACCCACCACTGAGGTTACGAAAGCTTCCTCAACCATTAGTAATGCGTGGTTTAGGTAATTTAAAAGCATTAATGTATGATTAAGGCTGGTTAATTCAGATCGTCGTGAGGTCATCAATGATCAGGTTTGATACCCATCATCACCCCTAACCAAGCTTAACTCCACTTATTAACTCTTACTATAAAGAATTATAACCCTCCCAGTGGAGGATAATTAGAGATGCCAGCTAACCTGCCAGCTGAGGCTAGGGCTAAGTGGCTTAAGGTGCTTGAGGCTAAGACACCTGAGGAGAAGCTTAAGGCCCTTGAGGAATTCATATCCGCCACACCCAAGCATAAGGGTACTGAGAACCTTATTCACTGGGCTAGGAGAAGGATGGCTCAGTTAAGGAGGGAGATTGAATTAAGGAAGGAGAAGGAGAGGAGTAGGAGTGGCGGGGGCCTTAGGATTTACGTTGAGAAGAGTGGTGATGTTCAATTGGCCGTGATTGGGCCACCCATGTCAGGTAAGAGCGCCTTACTGAAGTGCCTGACGGATGCTAACGTGGAGCCTGATCTCATACCTTATTCAACAATTGAGCCTGTACCTGGAATGTTCATAGAGGGTAATGTTTATTTTCAATTGGTTAAGGCTCCATCAGTAAGTTTAGGTAAGGATAGTGACTTAAATAACATTACTTTATCCATAATGAGGAACGCTGACGGTGTATTAATGGTGCTTAATTGCCTTGATGGTGATGTTAGGCAGCAGTTTAATGCAATAAGTAAAATGGCCCTCGACGATGGCATTTACTTGGTTAAACCAAGAGGTATAGTGAGGGTGGAACCTAAGACAGGCATGGGGGTTCAAGTCATTGGTAAGCTACTTAACGCAACCCACAGTGATGTTGTTAAGTTACTCACAGGTTATAGGATATATGGGGCTATTGTTTACATAGATGGGGAAGCCACATTGGATGATATTGAGGATGCCCTAATAAGGTCCCCAACCTATAAGCCAACCATATTAATCCTAAATAACCATCACCTATGCAGTAAGGTTGATTTAACTGACTTAAGGATACCTGTGATTCCAGCTAAGTTAGATGAATGCATTATTGATAGAGTTAAGTTATCTGAGGCAATCTTAAGGCACCTTGATTTAATAAAAGTCTACACTAAGGAGCCTTGGGCTAGTAAGCCAACTGATAAGCCCTTCATACTTAAAAGAGGCTCAACAGTGGGTGATTTAGCTCAAAAAATCCACAGTGAATTATACAGGGGCTTTAAGTACGCCAGGATCTGGTCACCCACAGGATTCCACAGGAGAGTTGGGCTAAACTACATGCTTAATGATGGTGATGTTGTAGAGATACATGCGTAATGCCGCTGATAATTGAATTAAAGCATAAGCTCGCTTGCCTCCAATACTTATAAGGTAAGCAACACGCTTAGGATCATGCCTCTTGACCCCTCAGTAAGGAGAATAATTGAAGGGCTCAATAAGGTTAAGCCACAGATGAATAAGGTGCCTCTCGATGAGCTTAGGAAAATGATTAAAACATAAATCCATAAGCCAACCTAGGAGGCAAATCCACAGTGCCTTCGATACATCAATACTGGGAAGTGAA
>NZ_DAXS01000002.1:11865-17422 GCF_002506515.1 Caldivirga sp. UBA161 | reverse complement strand
TAGTGCAGGAGGTAATTTAGCGGCAGTGGTGGCTATAATGGTTAGGGATAAGGGATTAAGGCCAAGTCTTAAGTACCAAGTTTTGGTGAACCCATTTGTAGGCGTGGATGTTGCATCCTACAGTATTAGGGGATATTCCACAGGCTTCCTCCTGGATAAGGATGATATGGATTTCTTCAATAAGGCTTACTTAAGGAATTTAACTGATGCGCTTGATCCAAGATTCTCACCAATACTGATTAACGACTTTAGCAACCTACCGCCTGCATTAATTGTAACCTCAGAATATGATCCATTAAGGGACTCTGCGTAAACATATGCAGTTAAACTCTCAGAGGCAGGTGTACCAACTGTAGTTGTTAGATTTAATGGTATGATTCACGGCTTCTACAATCTACCCATACCTCATGCAAGGGTGGTAATAGGGTTAATAGGATCAACGTTGAGGCAAGCATTCTACGATAAGTACTAGCTTAAAGAGCCATTAAAGCGGCCGCTAGGATTAGTGAATTTAAAATACTCCTTAACCCGTATAACCTCTGATACGGTATTGGGATAGTATTAGGGTCAATGTGTGCGTTAACTACAGTAGTACTAGTGGATACTCTCGGCAGGAAGGCTATTCAAATATTAGGCTTCTCAATGATGGCAGCCCTCTACTTAACTGTTGTTAACTTAATGATTGCCCACGGTACGAGTATAATAGGCTTCCTAATACCATCCAGCTACGCCTTAGCCATATATGCCTTAACCTTCTTCATAGACTTCGGGCCAAACACAACAACATTCGTAATACCTGCTGAGGTTTACCTAACATCACGCAGAACCACTGGCCATGGTATATCAGCCGCTGCAGGAAAGGCTGGGGCAGCTATAGTGACCTTACTCTTCCCATCACTTCAATTAGCCATTGGGATTAGAGGTATATTAATCATATACGCCATAGCTGCAATAGCTGGCGCATTATTGTCAATACCATTAAAGGAGCCTAAGAAAATGGACTTGGAGGCAATATCGGAGGAGATAGTTCCAGCCAGTTAAAAAGCACTTTAAATTTACCTCAGACTTAAAACATGTATTACAAATGCTTTTAATTGCCTCATGGATACTTAACGAAATGTTTAAAAGGCCTATGAGGTAACGCCCTTAACGCACCGCCCGCGTGGAACGCCGCAGATCCCGGGTTCAAATCCCGGCGGCCGCATCACTCTTCCTTTTTCCCGTCACCTAAACCACCGGCTTATGGTAAATAAATTGGCAGTAATGTTAATTAAGCATCCTATTTAGGGAGGTTAATAAATCATCACGCCCATTATTCAGTTGAATACATGTAGATTAATGAGGGGGATTAGGAGTATAATGGTTTACGTAATATTAATGTTCATAGCGGCACTATTTCTTGGTGCATTAAGTATTTACATAGTTGAGCATGGTCATAATCCTGGCCATTAGGAACTTCTTTGATGCGACTTGGCTCTTTATAGGAACCATAACTATGGTTGGTTATGGGGATATTATCCCTCAAATTACCTTAGGTAGGATTATGGATATGATTATAATGCCCATTGGCATAACCGTGATAAGCATATTAACAACATTGATAGCCACCATATTAACTGAAAGGGGCTATGGAGAGGATAAGCGACATGAGGTCAAGCAGTAAGGGTAATCACGTGATTATCCTGGGTGAGCCGGAGAGGGCTATTAATTTTGATTAAAAGCCTTAGTAATTAATAGAGGATTCAGGGAAATTCATGGATATAGTTTACGTAAGTGAACTTGAAAAAGCCGAGTAATTTACCTAAGGATGTTGAATTCATTAAGGGTGACCCAACGCTTAAGGATACTTTAATTAGGGCTAATATTGATAAGGCGGCATCATTAATAATCCCACCCCAGGGGATTCTGCCTCAGCTAATTCTAGAACGCTCATGGAGGTTGTGGCTGCTAGAAGCATTAACTCAAACCTCACATAATTGTTGAACTCCTTAATGAGGTTAATACTGAATATGCACTTAAGGCCGGGGCTAATGAGGCAATTGCAGTGGGGTCATTGACAATGGCTGCAGTAGCAACTGAAGTTGTTCATAAAGGGTCATTAAAGGCAATAATGAGGCTACTTAGAGGTAACAGTGAAATCTCAGTGATTAGTTCAAGTGAATGCACTGGGTTAAGCTTCAAGGTCTCATTAAGGTAAGGGAACGCGAATCAGGAATACTCATTGACATTCTTAGGAATAATGAAGTATTAATAAGCCCAAGCAATGAATTAATAGTAAATTAAATCAAGAAGTATTTAAGTAAACTCAGCCTTTCTTTGAGTTGGTTCATTGCCTTCATTCTCATTACCTCTAACTGGTAGCCTTTAGCTACCCTACTCTACCTGCCCAGTGGCGGACCATAGGCTGGATCTTCTATTCTTCACCCAGTGGAATCTCCAAGTTCTATGGATCTGCCTTACCCTTAAACCTAAGTATCCACCTCCTTAAACCGCCACATCCTAAGCCAATTAACCTCATTCTAATCGGTTCAGTAACAAGCATGCTACAGAAGTAGCAAATAAAGTAACCTAAAATAAACCCTACCTTAAAAGGCGAGCCTTATCCTAACGCTTTTATCATACTTTATAGTATTACGGCATGAGGAAAGCCTTAAATATTACTAAAGTAATATTTTAACATATGAAGACTAAGTACCTAATGTTGACTGCAGTAATTCTCATTATATTAATTTCCATATTCATCATTAGTATTAGGCATCCTCAACCAGTAAGGGGCAGAATCTTCATTTGGATTGAACCATGGATGCCTAACACAACCATACCTAAATGGGCCTTAGCCGGCGTGATTGCAGTCTACTACTGCGGTAATGATATGATGTGCCTTGGTACCCTTAATAATTCACTAGCATTAATTAAATACTATTTAAACACTAGTCAATCAGTGTTCATAGCATTATACCCAACATACTGGACTTATAGAGGAGGATTAAGTAACCCAGCTTACTTCAATTATAGTGACTTAACCTACGTTGTGGATTCCTTAAAGG
The DNA here is from genome assembly GCF_002506515.1 of Caldivirga sp. UBA161. Classification (GTDB taxonomy): domain Archaea; phylum Thermoproteota; class Thermoprotei; order Thermoproteales; family Thermocladiaceae; genus Caldivirga. The sequence continues at coordinate 14,375 of NZ_DAXS01000002.1, read as the reverse complement.
CCATTGATCCAAGTGGCAGGGGTTTAATAATTGGGTTCAGTGAACAATGGGGTTGCTTACAGTCTCCGGTATGTGAAGCAACTTTAGTTAAAACATACCGGCTACTGGAGGAGAAATTCCCTAATGCTGAATTTTACTACTATGATTGCTGCATTAATGTTAATACCATGATTAAGTTCGCTAAGGAGGCTAACATAACAATACTGGGTTACGACATATACTCCTACTACTACAGTAAAGGTGTAGTGCACGTCAATCCATCTCTACTGAATGATCTAAGAAATGTGAAAAAGCATGGATTAACACTAATTATTGGCGAAATTGGATTCAGAGTTTGCGATGCAAACGCCTGGTACAATCCATCTCAAGCAAACCCCGGAATACCCATTAAAATCAACTGTACTGCACCTGCAGTTTACTTGGCTGAGGTACTTAGCCAAGTAAGTGATTTAAAACCAGCTTACATAGGTATATGGGCTTGGGACGATTGCTGTGGATTCAGTGTAAGTCAAAATTCATTGATGATAAACGTACTAAAAAATTATGTGGAGAATACCACGTATTATCCATCACCTAGTTAATTAGCTTCAGGTAATATGACTTACTAGACCATGCAGCAAGGAGTAAGGAATTGCAATGACTAATGTTGAGATAAGCTTATAAGATGCTTGAATTCCAAGCTTAACCAAGGGCCCGTAGCTCAGCCAGGTTAGAGCGGCGGGCTTTTAACCCGTAGGTCGTGGGTTCGAATCCCACCGGGCCCGCATCCTCCTCAACGTTCAGGAATGGAACATGTTACACTCAATATTTCCTCATATTTCGGAGTAAGACACCACAGCTAGCATAGGATGCGGTTAAAGCTTACTATAGCCTATTAGGCCATTAATATAAATATTAACTCTATTATTATTACGTAACTTCCTTCATTGTTATATGCGTGCAACATCAAGTAATGATTTACTTAGTAATCTTGTTTGTACTGGGGTAATATTTAAAGCAATTTTTAATTGCTTTGATCGGCATTTATGTGGGGGAGAAAACTGGATAATTTGGCAGTGGTTATGGATGCCTTGAGGCATCCGATAAGGCTAATGATAATGGCTCTCCTAATATTAATTAAAGCTTTGAGCGAATTAATGCTTTGTGAAGCCTAGCACATCAGCGAAGTTACCTAGGTCAAGTAGGCCATGTCCACTGAAGCTAACTAATATAACCTTCCTCTCACCAGTCCTCTTAGCCTCATCTGCAATCTCCTTAATGACCGGTAAAGTGTGTGCTGTTTCTGGTGCCGGTATGTAGCCTTCAACCTGGGCAAATACTTGAGCCATCTTGAAGACTGTCTCCTGATCGTAATCCCTCCCCTCCACGTAACCCTTACTCATTAGGTATGATAATGTTGGGGCAACTGCATGGTACCTTAAGCCACCTGCATATATTGGTGGCGGTATGAAGTCTGAACCTATTGTATACATCTTCAACTGTGGTAAGACCTTACCTGTATCTGGGTCATCATACTTGTAGACCCCCTTAGTGACCTTAGGCACCTCAGATGCCCCCACAGCAATGTACCTACGCCTAACCCTCCCACTCCTGAGTTCATCACCCATGAATGGGTAAAATGCACCACCCCAATTACTACCACCACCCACTACCCCTATCATTACGTCAGGGTCCTCACCTATTAATTCCAGTTGCCTCTTAGCCTCAAGCCCTGCAATAGTCTTAAATAGTATGTCTGTATTTATGACGCTGCCAACAACGTACTTACCACCATTATTAAGCGCGTACTCGGCTGCCTCAGTTATGGCTACGCCTAGGCTACCTGGGTGGTTGGGATTCTCCTTAAGTAGCCTCCTCCCGAATTCCGTTAATTCACTGGGGCTTGCATGTACTTCAGCGCCGTACATCTGTATTTGGAACCTCCTAAGTGGCTTAGCGTTATAGCTTGCCCTAACCATGAATACATGCGCCTTAACCTTAAATAATGCTGAAGCCAATGCAACTGCAGCACCCCATTGACCAGCCCCAGTCTCAGTGGTGACAAGCCTTGCACCATCCTTAAGGGCATAGTAAACCCAGGCTAAGGCTGAATTAACCTTATGGCTCCCAGTATACGTGTAGCCCTCCATTTTAAGGTATATTTTAACTGGTGCATCCAAGTACTCCTCAAACCTCCTAGCCCTAATCAATGGCGTAGGCCTACCAACCTGAAGGTACCTCTCACGCACCTCCTCAGGCATTTTAATGAACCTCTCACTGGAGAATTCAAAGCTTAGGGGTTCAGAGGGTATGACCCTCTTAAGCAGTTCAAGCCTCCTCCCATTATCAGGATCCTGAGGTGGTGGGAGTGGTTCAGGAAGGTCAGCAAGTATATTGTACCAGTGGTCTGGGATTTCATCTGGAGGTAGGTCTATCCTATACTGGTTTAGTGACTTACCCAAATAGTGACCACCTGCAGTGTTAGGTTAGCTTAGTTTTTAAATATAGGCCTTAGGATTCACAAATGCTCA
>NZ_DAXS01000002.1:0-11742 GCF_002506515.1 Caldivirga sp. UBA161 | reverse complement strand
AAGCCAAACCCCAAGCCCAGCATAGGGGAGGCGTCAGCATAATGGAATAACTAGCGGTGAGGGTTTTTAAGCGGCTTAATTTATTCAGTGAAGTGTACATTAGTAGTGAGGATGAGAGGCTTCTGAGGGAGGGTGGTTACTTGGCTAAGGCGCTGGAGACCATTATTAAGGTTGGTGAAGCCGTTAAGGCTGATAGGTTGCTTGACGTTGATACAGTGCACGTTAGTGGCGTTAGTTACTTAACCATTGGGGATGCTGGCCTAGAGTTCCTAAGGGATATTTCAAGCGGTGGCGCTAGGTTTAGGGTATTCACTACGGTTAACCCTGCTGGAGTTGAGTACGGTAACCTGAACCTACCGGTTAATGAGGCATTCATTAGGAGGCAGATGGAGATTATTGATTACCTAAGGAGAATGGGGGCTAGCCTATGGCTAACCTGCACCCCATATGAGTTCATTAAGCCTCAGCCCGGTTCAATACATGCGTGGGGTGAGTCAAATGCCATAGCTTACATTAATTCGGTTAACGACGCCTACACTGAGAAGCTTCCTGGGCCATTCACAATAATGGCTGCCATAGCTGGTAAGGTGCCTAGGTTTGGGCTTTATGTTGAGGAGAATAGGGTTCCTAAGGTTATTGTGAAGGTTAATGCTAAGCTTAACCCAGTTAAAGCTGGATTGCTTGGTAGGGTTACTGCAGGTAAGTTGAGGGGTGAGGTGCCGTTTATTGATTATGATGGTTGGGATAAGCAGTTGCTTAAATCATTCCTAGCCAGTTACGCAACCTACTCCCCAATCCCATTAACAGTGATTAAGGGTGTTAACCCCAATTGGCGTAGGTACTTAAGCATGATTGATAAGCCTGACTTAATAACCATTGATGATGCTGAATTAAGGTATGAGCAGTACAGTGAATACGATGCATTATTTATAGGGTGCCCCCACGCCAACCTGGATGAAGTAGCGAGTATTATTAAGGTTCTTGAGAAGCATGGCTATAGGAGGCTTAAGAGGCCACTCATAGTGTCAACTTCAAGGTTCATTAAGAGTACGCTAAGCCCTGAATTAATTAATAGGCTTAAGGAGGCTAACGTATACTTGATAACCGATACATGCCCCATGGTGTCGCCCATTCTTCAGGGATTAGGCGTTAGGAGCGTGGCAACATCATCATCTAAGGCAATATTCTACCTACCTAGGTTAATGAACGTTAATGCAATACCATGCAGTATTGAGGATTGCATAGAACATGAGTTAAATGAACACTGATGCCTAATTTTACATATAAGTCTTTTAAAAGGGCAAGGAGTACAGGGTCGTGGTACTACTTAGGTATAGGTGCCCTTACTGCAGGAGTAGGTTGGTAATGCTTAGTAGGGGTGATGCAATAATGATTGGGTGCAGTAGGTGTGGTATATATGTGATTGTTAATGCGGAGGAGGCTATTAATGAGGTTAAGGTTAATAATGCCGGTAAGCCCATGGAGGAGATTTTAGCCAGGAAGCTGTATAAGAAGTATTTAATGTACTCAGTTAAGGCTATGGCTAGGAGGGAGAACGCTAAAAGTATTAATAATTCCCTAAAGGATAGGTGGCAGTGATGGAAATTAACGCCAGCGAGGATTATGCTAAGAAAATAAGGATGTTCCTACTTGAGCTTTCCAATAAGCTGGGCGTTAGCCTAAATTGGGTCATTGACATATACTATTGGCTTTCAGATAACATTAAGTCGAGGGAATTTCAACTGGAGCATGAGGCCAATAAGCCAACAAGGGCTGAGATAATAAGGGTTTTCGATAATGGTAATGAGGTAATAGGTGTTAGGTTAAGGTTCTCCTCAGATAGTAGGAGGAATGAATACTACTACACCACTGTGAGTAAGTATGTTGCTAAATGCACTTGTGAACGCAATATGATTAATGGTAAGGTGTGTAAGCATATTGTGGCTGGGTTAATATTAATGAACGTGATTAACGTTTTAAAATACGGAAGGGTAATTGATTTAAGTAATTATGAGTGGCTTAATGAGGGGGGTAAAGGAGGCGTACGAGAAGATAGCTGAGGTTTATAAGGAATCAAGGAGGAGCCCATGGGTCACTGTATTCAGTAAGTTACCGGCTAGGCAATATGAGGTTATCCTTGATGCCGGCTGCGGAAACAGCTCCAATACGCGTTATGCGGTCTCGGTAATTCAGCATAGGGCCTACGTGGCCTGTGACATAGCCTACAATATGGTTAAGAACCTTCACGATGAGTTAGGCGATGATGCAGATTACATTAATTGTGATGCCAGGCTATTACCCATTAGGTCATCGTCAGTGGACCTATACATAACCATAGCCATGCTCCACCACTTAAGTAAGGGTGATAGGGAATTGGCGTATAATGAGGTTAAGAGGGTATTGAGGATTAGTGGATTATTCTTAGCGACAGTGTGGGGCTGCGGTGGCGTTAATTGTGATAGGGTTATTAAGTGGTCATGGGGCCTTAAGGAACCTGTTAATAGGTACTACCACTTATTCACTAGGGGTGAGTTAGATTATGAGGTATCCGTTAAGTTAAGGGTTATGTTAACTGATGAAGTACGCATTGGGCGTAGGGTTAATTACCTGGTCTTAGCTGTTAAGGAGCCTCAATAATTTCCTTAAATTGATACCACCGAGTAAACTGCATTACTTAAGTTAATGTGCCTTACTAATTCATAGTTATGAACCTCAGCAATAATGTACTTATCCTTAGCTAAATCAGCCAGTAAACTCATTAGGACGCCCCATGTTTCATTATTCATACAGTAGTCTAAGTTATCCACCAGGAGTATGTCACCCCTATTCATGAGTATTACCTGTGTTGAAACAGCTAAAATAGTCCTGAGGTGGCATGGTAACTGAACCCCAATCCTATAATTACCCTTACTATCCCTGAAGCCTAAGGCTAAGTTACCATTAAATAACCCAACCCTAAGGGACCTATAGCCAAGTTTAGCCATTGCCTTTCTAAGTAACCCAACATCATTATCAAACTTAGGATTCATAGTAATTTCAGCTAATGCCCTAATAACCCCCTCCCCATTCCTACTAATATTCTCAATGTGGCTTAAGGACTGTTCCTTACTATCATACTCAAAGTAGGGGCCTAGGATGTGGACCCTATGATTCATTAACTCACCCCTAATTAACCCCATTAACACTCTTGACGACTCTAAGGCATTCTCATTACCGCTTAACAATACTGAAGCCTCCCCCTCAGGTATCTTTAATGCATCTTCACCAATGAGGCTCCATGCGTCGGCAACGGAGGCTTCAATTGGGTGAGTCATCATTGATTTTGAGTCATTAGCTTCAAGGACCAGTAAGGCCTTATCACTGGTTTTAATAATCTGCCTAAGTGAATTACCATTATGCTCAACCACGTACTCCAAGTGCACTTCAGAATCCTTTAACTCAAGCCCAGTAACCTTACTGGTTAACTCATCATTAATTTTAACCCTCACCATTACGCTAACTTTACCAATCCAATTAATCCTAGACTTAGCGTTAACGCCCATGTTGGAGAATGTATTCCAAAGAATGTTAATTAACCTAGACTTACCTGAGCCAGGAGCCCCAGTGATTAAGGTTACTGGCATTAGGTTGATTGTAGCTGAGACACCGCCCTCCTCTTCAACACTCAGGCTAACTATCATTGATTAAAAGGATCTATGAGCCTTTAAATACATTAAATCAAGGTGATGCATAATTAACTTAGCCTACTTCCCATAAGGCTTACGTTAAAATACTTTAAACTCATGCGAGTTAGTAGGTTTAAATGAGTTCGGCAATAAATAAGATTGCACTGCTTAATGGGATGAGGGCACTTGGCTTCTCACTAATTTGGCCCTATATTGGTTTAATACTATATAAGTTGGGCTTACCATTCTGGTTAATTGGCATTTACTATAGTGCTCAAATGCTAGTTAACATAATTTCACAAGTGATTGGTGGCGTTTTAACGGATATTATGGGTAGGGTTAAGCTAATGCTCATTGGAAATGTTGGGGCAGGCCTAATCCTCCTATTAACCTACCTCCTAATTAAAATCAATACCATAATAGTAATGGTATTGCTACTGGCTCAAACATTATTCAACAGTATGTTTGCCGTGGCTAGCTCAACTATAGTGGGTGATGTTGAGAGTGGGTTAGGTAACTTAATTAGGGCTTACTCACGGATTAGGGTTGGGGCTAATGCTGGTTGGGCCCTTGGCCCATTAATAAGCGGTTACGTAATGTATTACTTGGGTTATGGCTATGTGTTTCTAATAACTGCATTAATTGCATTAGCCTCAACACCATTAATACTAATGTTAAGGGGCTTAGAGAGGAGAGTGGTATCGTTTAGGTTAATTAAGGTTAATGCACCATTCGCCCTATTCCTAATACCAACAATACTCCTCTTCTCAACAATGGGTTTACTCGGCTTCGCATTAACCACATACTATAACGTTGTGAAGCATATTGAAATATCGGCCATAGGGTTAATATACGCTCTTAATGGCTTCATGGTTGTTGCACTACAGGATAGGGTTGGTGCCTTCCTCTCAAGGAGGGATATTAGGTATTGGTTGGTTTACGGCTCATTAATATATTACATATCCTACAGCTTAGTATTCATAATAAGTAACATTTATGAGGCATTACTGGACATAGCCCTAGTAACCACTGGGGAAATCATTGTCTCACCCATTGTTCAGGCATTGGCCATGAATATGGCTGAGGGTGATAAGAGGGGCCAATACATGGGTGTTTTCGGCTTAGCATCAAACATCGGTAGGACCATGGGTTCAGTAATGTCCAGTGAAGCCATGCAGTACATGATTAATAAGCCCCTCATACTGTGGCAATTCCTATCATCCCCAGCCCTGGCGGCCTCACTAATTTACTTAGGCTTATTTAGGGTTAACCGTAGGTTGATTAACGTAGCTAAGCAGCTTCACTAGGTTTTCATAATATTAATTAAGGTTCAGTGGCTTAAGCCATGGTGTTGCCATACTTAAGAAGCATATCCTTCATCTTTAATGCGTCCTGCTCCAGTAACGGTGATTCACATATTAATGTGACTTCCAAATCCTCCTTAGCTAGTTCCTGGGCTAATGGCTCGAAGGGTGGATTATTGGTGTCTATTGGTTCATGCTCATCAACCCACTCCCCATTCCTATATTTAACTGCCGTAAAGTGGGTGTGCATTGGTTGGTTACCGAAGTATTCCCTCCACATGTTTAATATAGCCCTATAATCTATACTCCCACCATTCCTAGCATACACGTGGCCCCAATCGACCACGGCTATAACCTGTGGGTGATTAAGCTCCTTAACAAGCCTAAAAGTCTCCTCAAGGCTGCCGAACTGGCTCCTCCTAGCCATGACCTCTAGGCCAAGCTTCACATTCTTAACCCCATTCTCCCTCATCCAGTCAACAATCCTCAATACATTATCCTTAACTGCACTATAGCATCCCTCAGGCCCCAATTTACCGTAGTAGGCTGGGTGGAAGACAACCACAGTAGCCCCCATGGCTTCCCCCCTCTCTAGGGATTCCATTAACCTCTTAATGCTCGCCTCAACTGTATCACTCTTATCGCTGCATAGGTTTATGAAGTATGGTGCATGAACTGATAACCTAACCCCAATTTCCCTAGCCAGCTTCCCAGCTTTCTCAGCATCGGAGGGGCTCATCCTAACACCCCTAACGAACTCAATCTCCATGGCGTTTAACCCAATATCCTTAACATACTTAATACCATCCAACGTACTCCTCTTACCCTTTAAACCAATCGGTATCCCAGCTGGTCCAACATAAACTTTAGCCATTTAAGTGAAGGTAAACTTACACTATTTAATTATTTTGCCTGCCCTAAGTTTTAGGCTGATTTTTAACCACCTGTAGGGAATATCTGGCGGGAATCAACCTAAAACGCCTGTAAAGCCCGCCCAATACCCCTTGGAATTAATTTAGAATTGGGCTCTGCCCCTTAAAGAGGGGGTAGTTCATTCTTGTGGTGCTTTAAAATCATTAATAGGCCATTAAGTAAGCCAGTGGGGCCTCTTACTCATGAAGGCTAATGCTATATCCCTTAACTCCACTGGTAGCTCATTAACCTGGGCTGCATCATTAATTAGTATTACTTGGCCCTTAAGTAGGGAATCCTTAACAACACCACCCCTAACAGCCTTAAGCCCCTTAACTACAGCCTCCTTAATACTCCTAATTCCCCTAGGCCTAATCACAAACCACCTACCATCCCTTATGAATGGGCCCACCACATTACTGGCATTAATGTACTTCTCAATAAATGCCTCAGCCTCATCAGTCCAAACAAGTGGGCCCATGTGGACCTCATATTCAGGTAATTCAGGCTCCTCAACAGTAAGCATTACTACAATGTAATTATCTTGAGGCGTGTAGAGGCCTATGTCAATTGGCTTAAAGCCGCTGCTACTTACAGTATTCCATATTGTTGATGCAATCCTCCTTAATTGGCCCCAGACAATATCCTCTACATAATCCTTAGGGTACTCCCCGTAAATGATTAATGTTGGTATGTTCCTTACCTGCAATGCCGATAATGGCTTAGTGTTATTAGTGAAGAAGGTCATGCTTGGCTTCCTGAGGAAGCGCCTTGATGCCGCTATGAAGGTTGCCATTGAGTCCAAGGAGACTGCTGCTGCAGCATTCCTACCTGGGTCCACTGGATCAATAACCACTAATGGTGCATTGAAGTTAACTTTACTTGGAACCTCAAGGGTTATCTTAACCTTAAATGGGATCCACCTTGAAGCCGCCTTAATGGTATTCACGAAGCCCCCATAGGCTAATGTAATTAATTCCGTTAAGTAGCCGCTGAAGCCTTGAACCTTAATCTCAGCGCCGTAGACGTTAATCCTCTTCATCATTAATTTAAGTAACCTAACATCCCCCTCAAGGCCGCTTAACCTACCCCTTAAGTAAAGCGTATGGAGGGGGGTCCTATCAGCTGCTGTTATCGGTTTTTCACCGGGCCTCATTTTAATGCATGGGACCACATCAATGTTAAAGCCATTGTATGTTAACGTTAAGTAGGGGTGTTGGGCATAATTCATGACCCAGCTTATACCTATTTCTGAAATAGCTGCAGCTAGATCCCTTACTAATTCCCCGGACTTAACAAGGTTAATGTACTTGTCGTTACGTGGGAAAACTAGGAAAACATCAATATCCCTATCCCCAGGCAGCCAGGTACCGTGGGCAATGGAACCCTGTAGAGTAACCTCAGCCTCAAGGCCTAATTCACGTAACTTCCGCTCAAGTATGTGCATTATTTCTAAGGCAATACTGTTAATAGCCTTAACTTCATCTTGACTTGGGGTAACAATCCTAAGGGCTTCCTTAATAACATCCTCAATATTAGGCACATTAATTCACCAATAATTACTTTTAATCCCTTACTCAACTGTAGAGGTGCTTAGCCCCTTACCTTATTATTAAAGACTCCTTGCTCATTAATTGCCTTATCAGCCTCCTCAAGATCCTTAAGGGTATCTATCGACTTCCAGTAAACATCACTGTACGTAATACCTATGAGCTTCTTATCCTTAGCTAACTTAGGGAATGTGTGAACCTCAATATCACCCTTCTCCGGCAAGTAATCCCGTATGGATGTTCTCAACGCGTACACGCCTGCATTAATTAAGTAAGGTAACTGGGGCTTCTCTTGGAAGTTTAATATGAAGCCATTCTCATCAACCTGAACTATACCGTATGGGCTCTTGAGTGGCGTCAATGCAATAACCCCAATAACACCTCTCTGCAAGGATTCCATGAGTTTACTTATTCTTAAATTAGTTATTACATCCCCATTAACAACAATGAAACTATCATCATTAATATACTTCAACGCACTCCTAACAGCACCCCCAGTCCCCAATGGTTCCCTTTCAACACTGTAGTAGACCCTAACGCCGAATTGAGCACCATCTCCAATGTAATCAAATATTTTACCACCCAGGTAACCGACTGCTAATACAATATCAGTAACCCCCTGCTCCCTTAACCAATCTATTTGCCAAGCCAGTATTGGCCTACCGGCAACCTCAACAAGGGGCTTAGGCCTATCGTCAGTAAGTGGCCTAAGCCTCTTCCCAAACCCGCCTGCAAGTATTATAGCAAACATTGCCATTAAATTTACTGCATTGATAAGGGTTATTAACGATTACCACATGGTTAAGTATTAGGGCTGTGGTTTATTTAACATGAGGCCATTATATTATTCTGAAGCTTAATTAACCCACTTAATTATTCTTAATCATTGAACTCTAACCCTATGTATCTTAATCATACACTTCTCGCAGGTCAATATCTCCTCAATTACAGGTTTCTCGTATATTAATGACTTATGTGAATGCCTATACTTGATGAGCATTTGGGATCCACACTGTGGGCATGGTCCATCAGGCTCATTAATGCTTGACACTTTGGATGAGAATGTTGTTAGGGCTAGATTAAGGGTCTCCTCAAGTCTCTCCCCAAGCCTATAAATGTCGACTGCATAGACCTTAACGTTAAGGTACATTCCATTCCAAACCCTAACAGTATCAATGAGTTTACTAACTTCATCAGCTAGGTAAAAGGCCCTATATGAGACAACTATAACGCCATCAACCTTATTTAACCCCATCCTCTCAACAAACTTAACTGGATCATCTATGAGTAAGTAATCTTCATTGGGTAGCCAAATAAGCATATTTAATGAACCTGACTTAGCGATGTAAGCCTCATCATTAAGCTTACTTAAGGTAAACCCCCTCTCCCCCATTATTTTACTTAAATCCTCAATAACCTCCTCCTTTTCCACGGGCTTAAACGCTACTTTAATCAGTTTAAAAGCTTATATTTATGCTTAATACCGTAGTGATACAGCATTAAGTAAGTTACCTAACCTCAATCCTAGTGCACCTTCCAGGTTCCCCTCCAGTGAGGATTAGGCTTAAGGATTCCTGATCCATTATTGAGCATAAGTATGTTCGAACACCCATGCTGGCTAATTCAATGGCATGCTTAAGCTTACTCATCAACCCCCCAGTGGCATCAACTCCACCAACACTATATGATACTTGAGTACTTGGTTTAAATACCCTAATTAACTCACCCATCCTAGGCCCCTTACTGTAAACCCCCTCAACATCCATTAAGAATAGTGCGTACTTAGGCTTAAGCCACTTAGCCAACTCAACCATTATCTCATCGCCACTCAGTATACTGAAGCCTAATTTATAATCATGAATTACATCACCGTAAAACACTGGTATAATCCCCATCTCCACTAACCTCCTAACCAAGTCCACTACATCACTACTTAACCTAAGTCCACTCAGCATTCTCACGAATACTGCCCCAGTCCTTATGGTGTATGTGGGTAACTTCAGTTTAAGAAATATTGATGTTATCCTCTCGTTGAGTAGGCTTAACGCCAGTGACGTTAATGATACGCCAATTAATTGCCCATCATCCCTAATACCCCTATCTAACCCATAAGCCTTAGCCACAGGGTGGGCGAAGGAACCACCCCCATGTATCAGTACAGGAGTAATACCATGCTGCTTAATTAATAGTGCTAGATTCCTTACCGGTTCTTCATAAAACGATAATGGCCTAGACTTATCACTGAACGCTGATCCCCCCAGCTTAATCAATATCATCACATTCACGCCTATTATATGCTTTTAAGTAGTAACCCACAATTAAATTAGGCTCTACATATGGTTATGGAGCTGGGAGAATGAAATAAGGTTTAAAGTTTAATCATGAGGGTGGTGAGCCATGGCTAAGCCACTCTTCATAATAATGAATAACCCCGCGGACTTAGCGGACCCCATAAAGGCTGCGCATGCGCTAACTGGTTTCTTACCACAGACGTGGATACATTAAAGATATTCAGGTAATATAGTGTTCTTCTATCAGTTTGTGCTTCAGCATGATTTATAAGTTTTACTGGCTGTAGGCATTATGTAATCTATTGTTAGGTAATGTTGAATTGAATGAAACATCGTAAATGATTCACAAAACTCATTAAATGAAGCAGAGAATTCAAGAATTAAATATAGGTAAATTCACCGAGTTAGGTATTAAGATGAGGTGAGTAACTTATATCGAGGGAAGTTTTCTCCTTATTCTTCATAGTCATAAACCTCTAATTACTCTACTTAGCATCCTGGACATTTCATCATATTTCTTAAGTATCTCAACACTTAATGATGGTTGAACTCTCTGGAAGGCTATTTGGAAGTGCCTCATGGTTACTGCAACGTCTGATGGCGTCTTTGTTGATGTTATGGCTTCCCTTAGGGCCATCATTGACGCCTCCCTAACTATGGCTGCTATATCGGCTCCAGTGTATAGGGATGCGTATAATTTAAACTCCCTGAGGGATTCAAGCCCACTGTCAACTTGCCCTTGGGTTGCTGCCTCGAATACGTCGGCCAGCGCCTTAACCACATCAGCCATTGCCCTCAACCCCTTACTACCCTTAAATTCACCATTACTTAACATGGACTTCACGTTATTTAACGCCTCAATTAACTTAGCCTTATCATCCTGCTTAATGCCGCTATTCTCAAGCTCCGTTAAGGCGGATTCAACGGCATCAGTTATCTTAGCCTTAAACTCATTAGCCTTAATGTTAAGCTGTGTTAACGCCTTCTCAATGGAGTTAACTCTAATGGAGTCCGCCAGTTCCTGCACATTAACTTCACTGGAGAGTTTAATATGCCTGGTATGCACCTTAAATATCTCAAGTATAGCTTCCTTGTCTGGTGGTGGTACGTATATTATTCTGTCGAATCTCCCTGGCCTTAGTAATGCTGGGTCAAGTATATCAGGCCTATTGGTGGCTGCTATAACCACTACATTACGTAATGGCGCTATTCCATCCATTTCAGCAAGTATCTGGTTAACTATCCTATCAGTGGCACCACTATCTATCCTGTAGCCTCTTGCTGGTGCTATTGCGTCTATTTCGTCGAAGAATACTACGCATGGTGCTGCCATTCTCGCCTTCTTGAATATTTCCCTAATAGCCTTCTCACTCTCACCAAACCACTTACTCAGTATTTCAGGCCCACGTACAGCTATGAAGTTTGCACCACTCTCATTAGCAACAGCCTTAGCCAACAAAGTCTTACCAGTACCAGGAGGACCAAACAACAAAATACCCTTAGGTGGTTCAACACCTAATTCATCGAAGTAAACCCTATACTTAATAGGCCACTCAACGGTTTCCCTAAGCTCCTGCTTAACATTAGCATAGCCCCCAATGTCATCCCAATGAACCTCAGGAACCTCAACAATAACCTCCCTTAACACTGTAGGTTGAATATACTTCATGGCATCCATGAAGTCCTGCATAGTAACCTTAATCATATTCAACATGTCGGTGGGTATTGGCCTATCTAAATCTATGGCCTTACCATTCTGGTTAAGGAACTTCCTAAGCCTAGTCATGGCAGCCTCCTTAACTAATGCGGCTATGTCGGCTCCAGTGTAGCCGTGGGTCATATCAGCTATCTTCTCCAAGTCAACCTCATCCCCGCGTTTACATGGGCAATTATCATCCTTACAGTTGGACACATCATCAGGCGTACATAATGGCACACCCCTGGTGTGTATGGATAATATGTCTAACCTAGCCCTCTTATCAGGCATACCTATGTTTATCTCCCTGTCGAATCTTCCTGG
>NZ_DAXS01000070.1 GCF_002506515.1 Caldivirga sp. UBA161 | reverse complement strand
AGTTGAAGTTTATGAGATTGGTTTCACGCTTTAAAATCCTCCAATTACTTACTCAACCCACTGGCGCATACGCCAACATTACCACAATGAACACGCTTAATCTTCCATAACTAAGTAATATACTAAGATGCTGAGGCCTAAATCTTCCATTAGGCATTCACACTTTAGAGTGGGGATGCAGGTTGGTTACATTCTTTTAATCATCTTAATGAGCGCCTTAACAGCCTTATTATACTCCCTGCAGTTTATTGGTTCCCCGGCATAGACATGCCTCTCGTAGGTTGAGATAACGCTAAGCACCAGTTCACGGTCACTAGTGTAGTAGGATATGTACTTTAATAATTCACTCCTAGTTAAGTCAGGCTTATATATTTGAAGGAACTTATTTAACCTATTAATCACCCTCCTCATTCCATTAATGGCGCAGTCCTCATTAATCCTTAATTCACTAATGGATAGTGTAATTAAGGTAACTGAAATTAACGCTAAGGCAAGTAATATTATTAATTCAGGTGAAGTAAACTCATTAACCATACTACTTACCGTAGTGGTTACTGTGGTTGAGGCATTAACGTAAGGCTCACCACCGTACCTATACATGCCGGGTGGTAGAAAGTGATTCATCATTGTCGTGTTACCGAGGTAAGGGCTAATGGGGTTCAGTGGGTTAACTAACTCTTCACTGGTGCCGTTTAATGAACTTGGGAGTAATGATTGATTGGCTTGTGGACTTGCTGATTGAGGGGTAGGATTGAGGGGTGAGGCTGCACTAATATATATTATAAGCCTGGTTAAGTTAACGGCCTCATGCTTAACCTCAATTACACCGTAGGCTAAGTAAGGCTTATTATTAAGCACTAGGAATCCACTAAACTCCACCGCCTGAGTGAAGTTAAGTGAGGAGTAGGATTGGGCCTCATTAATTAGGCTTGAGATTGTGGATTCAGTTAGGATGAGGACTCCTGTGGATTCATTATACTCGACGCTTAGGGGAATGAACTTAATAATGGAGTAGTTAAGGGGTGTTAACGCAACGCTGACCTCATTCTGAGGTATTAGGATCGGTGAGGAAGCTACAGTAATAATCAATGTTACTGTAATAAAGTATATATAACCTTTCTTAATGCTCACACATTAGGTGACTGAGGCAGTGTTAATATTACTTTCCCTAAGGCTCATGGCCTATGCCCTATTATCCATAATGGGGAATACATCATGCATAATGGTCCCTAACGTAAACAACACAGTAATTAACCTAACCCTTAATGGTACAGGCTTTGGATTAACATTAATTAATAATATTACAATTACTGGCCTTAATTTAACATTAAATACATACTATAATGTATCACTAATAGGTAATTACGCTGAGGAATTCATGAGGCTTGGTGAAGCCTATTGTGAAGGGCCCTTCGGTAAAATGTACATTATTGGTAATAACGCCTACTTCATTAATTCAACAAGCAGTGGATTAATTATCGGCGTTACAAGTAACTTAACCATTAATGAAGTATCAATGACCTGCCCCATGATACCTAACCTGAACACTAATATTAGTACTGTTGTCTCAAGGTATGTTCATGCACCTATCATTGGAGCCAATTGCCTAGTCACCGCTAGGCTAAGTGGTAATACGTCGGCTGCACGTAACTTAACTTCAATTAACTTAATTCTCAATGGCCTCGCACCAATACCCTTTAAGGCAACCTTCAGTGGAGCCTTTAACACATACACTTACGGGGGTGGGTTAGGACTTGGGAACGCATTCCCAACAAGCGTACTGCTGGTAACTAAGTCTGCTGAATTAGTGGCTAGGGTTGAGTCAAGTATCCCCCTTTACCTTAGATTCTATATTTTTGATAACGTGACTAAGGGTTATAGCCTCAACTACACGTTAAAGCCCATAGTTTCCTTCGAAGCCATGCCCTACACGTTAATGATGTTCACTGGTAATGTAACAGACTGCAGGGTGTATAACGTCACCGCTTACTTAATTCACCCTGAAACTATCATACCAATACCAATACCTGTTAATGAAAATGAGTCGTTTGTTGTTGCACGGTATGTTGAAATCAAGTACACTAACCCCCCATCTAGGCTACTCTTAATTGAACCCGGTAAGGTACTCATGGTAAGTAACCCAGTAAGTGAAGTAGGTTACAGTGTTGAGGTCTGTAGAATAACTGGCGTAGAGGCCATGGTTATTAATGACCCGTATGCACTCCTGTATAGGTTTACTGTTAAATTACCCGTAATGATTAATGCATCAACACCAATGAAGGTAACCAAGGTGATGCTTAGATTATTCAATAATGATACCGTCAAGGCGATGCTAAGCAGTGCCTTAAATTACCCATGGAGCCCATTGGTGGCTAGCGCTGCAGCCATGTACCTCTATAGAGCTTCAGGTTACCCAGCTAGGGTTGCCTTAGGTACAATACCCATTAAGTATGATGGAGAGTACTTGGAGTATGGTTACTTACCTTGGGTTGAATTCTACTACGGTGGTTGGATTGACCTAAAGCCCTACAGGGGTTTACCAGTGTCATCCAATGGTGGTGGATTAGGTGCGTTACTTACTAAGTACGGTATAGTTAACTACGTGGGTGTAAGCACCCTTTTAGTGCTACCGGCGTTACTAATTTATTACCTATACCTTTACCTAACCACTAGGGGTGTTTACAGTGAGTGATGCCCAAGCAGTAGGCACTGTGCTCAGTAGGATGCTGTCTGAGTTATCTAAGGTTATTATTGGTTATGAGGAGGAGGCTACGGTGATGTTCGCCACACTACTGGCAGGCGGCCATGTTCTACTTGAGGGTGTACCTGGGGTTGGTAAAACAACGTTGGCTAAGGCATTCGCTAAGACGCTTAGCTTAAGCTTCAGTAGGATTCAATTCACCCCAGACCTTCTTCCAAGTGATGTTGTTGGCACGGTGGTTTATAACCCTAAGATTAATGACTTCGAGGTTAAGCTTGGGCCAATATTCGCAAACATAGTGCTTGCCGATGAGATTAATAGGGCTCCACCCAAGACTCAGGCTGGCTTACTTGAGGCAATGCAGGAGGGGCAGGTCACCATTGGTGGGAGGTCCTTTAAACTACCTAAACCATTCATGGTTATTGCAACCCAGGACCCAAGGGAATTAAGCGGCACATACCCGCTCCCTGAGGCTCAATTAGACAGGTTCATGACTAGGATTTACTTAACATACCCAAGCTTCGATGATGAGGTTCAAATAAGCATAAACACTAATCTGGGTAGGGTTGAGTTAGTTAGGCAGGTTATTTCAATTGATGAATTAACTAGGTTAATTGATCAGGTTGATGGAGTTAAGTTAACGCGCCCAGTGGCTAATTACATTGTTAACGTGGTTAGGGCAACGAGGGAGTATAAGGGCGTTAGGCTTGGAGCCAGTACTAGGGCTATTCAAATGCTTAGTAGGTTAGCTAGAGCTTGGGCGTTGATTCATGAGAGGAATTACGTAGTCCCCGAGGACGTGATTAAGGTTGCGCCATATGTGTTAGCCCACAGGATCTTCTCCTCATCAGTTAACTCTGAGAAGGTTATTGAGGATGTTTTAAAGGGTGTTGAGACTCCTGAGGCTAGTTTAATAAGGAAATAAGGGAGGTAAGTTACTGTGGTAAGTGTAGTAAGTAGGCTGAAGGCAGTATTAAGGGTGTTAACCAGGCGGCAGGTAATTGATCAGGTTAGGGCTGTGGCTCAACCACTGGTAATGGTTGTTGCATCATATGTTGGCTTCATTAATGGCTCACCTCAATTAACCATGGTAGCCTCCCTAGCCCTACTCTTCTACACATCCTACGTACTCTCATGGTACGTATCACGCACAGTGGAGTTAAGGAGCCTTAACGTTGAATTACCATCCCATGCAGTACATAGGGGTGAGGGTATTAGGGTTAAGGCACCGGTTGGGGTTGAGGTTAAGCCAATTGTGTCTAGGCATGTGGTTATTAAGGGTGATGAATTAGTATTCAAGTGGAGTGGTGTCGCTAGGTTACTTGGCTTCCTATTAACCACATACGACTCCTTAACCGGGTTAACACTATCTAGGTTTCAGCAATTGAAATCAACAGTAATGGTTTTACCAGGGCCATTGGAGGGGGCTGGGGCCGAGGCATCGAGGCTTCTTGAAACTGGGGCTGAGGAGTATAGGGGACTTATTGAGTATGATTACTCTAAGCCTGCCTCAAGGATTCATTGGCCATCATCAGCTAAAGTTAATTCACTAATAGCTAAGGACTACAGTGAGGAAGCGGCTAGGTTAACCGTATCCATACCTGCCTTACCTGAATTATTAATTGGAGGTGATGTTAGGCCTATTGATAGAGTGCTTATGGCCCTTGAGGAATTGGCTAGGCAACATGGGTTAATTAGGGTTCTTTTAATTGGACCAGGTATATCAGAGAGCATTAATGTGAGTGTTGGTGAAGTACCCCTTGTTGAGGGGTTGCTTGTTGAGGCCTACTCATGGGCTAAGGATGAGTATGAGGTTAGGAGGCTGAGTAGGTTAATTAATGTGCCAAGTGATGAAGCCGCTTGGGTCGTGTACCCTAACCTTAAGCCTAATGAGGAGGGGTGGGATTACTTCATAGTTAATGCCGCAGGTCATTTGGCAATAATACCCAGTGAGGCGGCTGATTACGCAGTTCAATTAAGGAGGAGGGGTATTGAGGCTCTGGTGGTTTAACATGAATTATTGTAGGCTTACGTTAATTTTAATGATTATTATAGGTATGGCCCTAATAATAATTACTGACTACTTACCGCTAATTCCATTGGCGGCATTACTACCACTCCTACTCCTCATTAAGCCCAAGTACTGTGAATACGCTACATTCAGTCTGGCTGCATTATTACCCCTGGTTCTACTTCCGTCACAAGGCCTACTGCCCTTAAGCCTAGGCTTAATTGAAGAGTTACTTTACGCCTCACTGCTCATCACCAGGCTTACTAAGGCTGGTGGATTAATCATGGCCCTCAACATGATCTTATCTGTAGCACTATTCACCCTCTACTACTTTACGAATGCTTGGAGGCCACTTATTGACTACGTGGTCAGCTTAATACCCTTAACCAGTGGCCAAATCATGGGTATATCATTATTAAACTCAATGATGTTAACGGTGGTGAGCATAATAATAATTGACTACGTATTATTAAGAATGTGGCTTACCCATGCTGGTAATCCACAGTGATTATTCACAAACGCACTACCCCTCATCCTTAACCATAGTAACCAATCCATATGGCAGTGGCTAATACATGATTCCTAACCATGCCTACTAATTGAGCGTAAGTGTACTTATTACCCTTAACATTAATTGTTGAGTCCAAGGCGTAGACTATTATAATGTACTTATGCCTACTGGGCGGGCAGGGGCCATTGAAGCCCACGTTACCGAAGTCATTAACCAATTGCTCACCAAAACTAGTGTTGAATGAGTGAGGTAGGTTAGGGGGTATTAATGGCACTGGTGGTGCGTTTACTAGGGCCCAATGTATGAACATGTTGGCATCAACATCAATCATAATAATCATTAAGGACTTGGTGCTTGGGGGAATATTACTTATGATTATTGGAGGTGATGAGGAGAAGTTAACCCCATTGCAGGCGTATGAACTAGGTATTGTTGATTCATTACCGTATATAGGCACCCTAATGCTAAAGCCCCCTAGGCCTAAATTAGGTTCATATAAGTTAACCTTACCGCTGGAACCACCAATAAGCATTGCAGCTAGCACCACTATTATTAGTATTACTGCAGCCAGTATGTAGGAGGACTTAACCCTCATCCTAACCTTTAACCTAACCCTGCTTTTTAATACCTTACCCTAGAACGATTTATTAATCCCCGCAGTAATCAGTAATGCGTGAAGGAGGCTGAACTAAAGCGTGATTTAGGTGGAGGAGTAGTTATGTGCACTGCATGCGCCAGGCGGTGTAGGCTTAATGATGGCCAGGTAGGGTTCTGTGGGGTTAGGGCTAACTTCGGCGGCAGATTATTCCTTGTTGTTTACGGTAAATTATCAGCCATAGCTGTTGACCCAATTGAAAAGAAGCCACTCTTCCACTTTAACCCAGGCTCAAGCGTCTTATCAATGTCCACATACGGCTGCTCCTGGGCTTGTCAATTCTGCCAGAACTTCGACATTAGTCAAAGACGCCTATGGGAGGGGTTTGAAGTAACGCCTGAGCTTATCATTGAACTGGCTGAGAGCTATGGGGCACATGGCTTAACTTACACTTATAATGAACCCTCAGTCTTCGCTGAGTTTGCACACGATGTTGGCTTATTAGCTAGGAGGAGGGGATTATTCAATACATTCGTCACCAACGGTTACTTAACTGATGAAGCCGTGGATTACTTATCAAAGTTCCTTGACGCCGCTACAGTTGACATTAAGGGTAATGCGAATAAGGAGTTCCTGAGGAAGTACTCAATGGTTCCTGACCCTGAACCAATATTCCAGTCAATTAAGGAGATGAGGGATAAGGGAATCCACATTGAGATAACTGACTTAGTTGTCCCAGAGATTGGGGATAGGCTGGAGGATGCTGAGGTAATGCTTAAGAGAATCATGGATTACCTAGGGCCAGACGTATCAATACACTTCCTCAGATTCCACCCAGACTATAAGCTCAGTAACCTACCACCAACACCAGTTAAGACCCTTGAGAAGCACGCTGAGTTAGCGAAGAGGATGGGGTTTAGGTACGTTTACTTAGGTAATGTTCCAGGGCATAAGCTTGAAAACACCTATTGCCCCAACTGCGGTAAAGTGGTGATTAGGAGGTATGGATTTCAGATACTTGAGGTTAACTTAACTGAAGATAATAGGTGTAAGTTCTGTGGAGCTAAGATAGCTATTGATGGTAAGGTTTGGCCAACGTGGAGGGAGGATAGGTTTGCATTTGTTCCAATTCACTTATTCACAAGGTACACTAAGGTTACTAAATCGGACGTGGAGGCGCGCAGTAAGCCTCATTAACCTTACCGATGGAGTGTAGTCACTGCCTAAGCTTAATGTAGTACTTATACTTCCTATCAGTGCTAACAGCTACTAGGCCATTTAACTCAAGTCTCATAAGCACCTTAAGTACCTCACCCTCATCCACGTTATCGTAGCCGAACGCCTTCAAAGCCTGCATTAAGTCCTTAATCGATGACTCCTTCTTCATTTTAAGGTACTGGTATATAACGTAGTGGAGTGGGAATGATGGCTTACTCATTCATGCTAGTGGAAAATAAAGCCTTATTAAAGGTTTTGCAGATTAAATGAATATTTCAGCCTTCCTCTGCTCCCTAACCCTAACTTGACTCGTCTTAAACCTATCCCACCATGACTCATAGAACTTAATCATCTCTGGCGTTAAGGTAGCCCTAATCTTATTCATTGCCTTAGAGAAGTCCTCCATGGTAACCTCCGTTGCGTTCGGGTCCTCCCTAAGGGCCATTAATGCCGCCTCCCTAACCAACAGCTCAATGTCAGCGCCAGTGTAGTACTCAAGTAGGTCAGCTAACCTCCATAAGTCAACATCCTTAGCCAAGGGCACATTCCTAGTATGAACCTTAAGTATCTCAAACCTACTGGGCCTATCTGGTGGTGGTACGTATATTATTCTGTCGAATCTCCCTGGCCTTAGTAATGCTGGGTCAAGTATATCAGGCCTATTCGTTGCACCAATAACAACCACGTTCTCCAAGGCAGCTATTCCATCCATTTCAGCTAATAGTTGAGCTACAATCCTATCCATTGCGGACGTATCCAATGTGTAGCCTCTTGCTGGTGCTATTGCGTCTATTTCGTCGAAGAATACTACGCATGGTGCTGCCATTCTCGCCTTCTTGAATATTTCCCTAATAGCCTTCTCACTCTCACCAAACCACTTACTCAGTATTTCAGGCCCACGTACAGCTATGAAGTTTGCACCACTCTCATTAGCAACAGCCTTAGCCAACAAAGTCTTACCAGTACCAGGAGGACCAAACAACAAAATACCCTTAGGTGGCCTAATGCCCATTATCTTAAACCTATTCGGGTACTTAAGGGGCCATTCAACAGCCTCCCTAAGCTCCTGCTTAGCCTCCTCTAAGCCACCAACGTCACTCCAGCGAACCTTAGGGACCTCAATGTAAATCTCCCTCAGGGCGCTTGGTATTATCTCACGCATGGCATCCATGAAGTCCTGCATAGTAACCTTAATCCTGCTTAAGTTCTCATCAGTGAAGGTGTTTGGGTCATCCGGATTAATTATGCCTTGCTGAAGGGCCCTACGTAAAGCCTTCATTGCAGCCTCCCTGGCTAATGCGGCTATGTCGGCTCCAGTGTAGCCGTAGGTTATCTCAGCAAGCTTCCTTAAGTCAACATCCTTCTCAAGTGGCATATTCCTAGTGTGGACAAGCAGTATCTCATACCTACCCCTCGTGTCCGGTGGATTAATCCAAATCTCCCTGTCGAATCTTCCTGG
>NZ_DAXS01000069.1:31990-34796 GCF_002506515.1 Caldivirga sp. UBA161 | reverse complement strand
AAGCCCAGCATAGGGGAGTTGGCGGAAGAGCCTTTTAGCCTCTCAACATTTATTATTCTTGGAGTTGGTGTGTAGTGAGCCTAATAGGCAATGAGCCACACACCACCCAATGCTGGCGGCAGGAACTGAGCAGCAATACCACCCCCNNTGAAGGGCCGTCAGCTAAGGAAAACCGTAGTTAACGGTAAACCAGAGTTGGGTTAAACTTTAAGCAATGGGTACTTAATTGTTTTTAAAAAATAGCTTATTAAAGCCTGAGTGAACTTAAATTAGGTGCCTGAGGTGGATAAGGGGGAACAGTGTGGGGATCCTAAGCCTGTGGCGCGGTTACCACTGTTTACGGATTGCCGGGAGATTGCGGGTGATGTAGCATGTCCTGGTGATAGTGGATACAGTACTATACCGGTTTTCGGAAGGACCCTGAGGCTTAGGAAGGATTCACCGGCAATAATGCTGATGGGGTGCCTTGATGAGTTAGTTAACTTAACTAATGGGATTAGGCTTAGTTTCAGTAATGAGCCAAAGGTAGCTTCAATGGCTGCAGTGGTTATGGCGCTATCCATGCAGTTGAATGCTTACCTTGTTCAGGGAACACAGGAGAGGTTAAGTAAGGTTAAGATTGTTGAGACTCTTCTTGAGACTAAGATAAGTGACCTATGCTCATCTTACAGTGGTGACGTTGGCTGGATAGTTGCCTCCACCCCTGAGGCTCAGGCGGCTGATGGGATTAGGGTTAAGTTGAGGGAATGCGGTAGGATTGCATCATCAATGCTTGATAAGTTCCCCGATGTGGATAACATAATAAAGGTACTTAACCACGCTGATAAGTTAGTGGCGCAGTCACTCTATTGCCTTGGCGGTAAGGTATATAGGACTATTGATGATGTTACCGGTGCATTATTATCAAGCGCACTGGATAATAATACTTAAAACTAAGACCTATTAAGGTTAATCATGCAGCAGCCCCATGAAGACTGCATAACCGATTACGTAATCATAGACGTGTGTAAGAATGGTGAGGAAGCAGTTAAGAAGATTTTGAACTCCGCCGTTATTAATGCTAGGAAGGGGCCTGGTAGGGTTTTTCAAATTGCTATATTGTGTCCCCAAATTGACTACACCAAGTACCTACTTAACGCAAATGAGGTTGTGGCTAATAATATGGATGTTAGGATTGAGTTATATGAAGCATCCTCTGAGGATGGAGCCTTAAAGACCCTTAGGTACCTGGCTAATAGGTGTAAGCCTAGGCAAATAATTAAGGCTGCTGACGTTAACTTAGGTGAATTCGAGAATTTAAGTAAACCTTAGGTGCATTATGGAAATCTTATTGGCCACATAGGCTACGTTATTGAATTAAGTATTAATAACCCCCTCCCCATCCTTCAGGGTTATGTTAAGATTTAGTGCATTAGTTCTCTGGTGGGGTTTAATGGTTCATCGCCACGTGGTGGTTTATAATTAATTATATCTATTAATCAGCCCATGCGATTATCATCAGGTTTCAGTAACCGACCGCCACATCACTTCCTCAATAATTAGGTTCCTTAAATGAGCTTAAAAGATTATGCCTCATCCAACTGGACTAGGCAATGTTACCTAGCAATTCCTTCAGAATCATTTACATAACCTCGCTCACGAAGGCTATTAATTTCCTCATAAAATAATGATCGTGAACTGTTGAATGAAGTATTCAAATACTTAACCTATTACTGGTATTAATATGAGTTAAGGTTTAATAAAAGGGAAGCGGGTAATCGTATTAATGGGGTTAGACTACAGGGGGTTGATTCACCAGGTTGATTCTATGATTAGGAGTAGTGTTCTAAGAAGCCTAAGTGACTTAGAAAGCAGTATGGAGGGTATTATTGAGTTAATCACAGAGTCCCTTAATATTGAGAAGCCTAGGGTAATTGCCACTATTAATAATATTAATGAATGCAGTAGGCTTGATTCAGGCCCCTGCTCAGGCATACTTGGCATTTATATTGCCAGTGATTCAACAATTCTAGTTAATTATAAGGCTGACTTAAATACAATGCTGCACCTACTCTCTCATCATCTGCAGGCCTTAGAAAATGGTAAAGCTAAGTACATTCAAGTTAAGGAAGCTGAGGAAATTAGGTTACCGTGGGAGATTAGGCCACTTGAAGCTAATGCAATAATTAGGGCGGCTTACTTAGCTAAAAGCATACCTCCTAAGGTGTTCAAGATTTGGAATGAGGAGGTTAGGCCCATGGCTAGGGAGGTTGATGAAAGCGTGAGTAAGGCTAGGGCGCTTATTGGCCACTTAAGCAGGAGCATGGAGTTAATTATGGATAGGAGGCCATGAGCATTATTCTTAATTTTTTAATACAGTAACATTAGTTTATATAGGTTGAATTAATTTTAACTAAGCATAATTAGGATAGCCCTATGTACGAATGATGGTAAAACAATAAGCGATGGACACTTCGCACATGCTAAAAGCTACGTAATATATGATTATAATGAAGAGACCAGTGAATTAAAGTATGTTGAGTCAAGAAGTAATCCGCTGGATAATGTCGCTGATCCAGATGACCTTGAAGCAATACATAGCGCCATGAGTGAAATAGGGGTGCCCATGCATGGGATTGAGAAATATGAGACGCTTCACGAGGAGATGCTTAATGACGTGAATGTAGTTATAGCCTCAGGAGCATGTCCATTAAGTCACTCATACTTCGCATCAATGGGTGTTCAATTAGTGTTTGTTGAACCCAACACCAACATAGAGTCCATAATAGATTACCTTAGTAAGTTACCGGAGGAAAACGAAAAGGAG